>NZ_JBLYZK010000004.1:0-202242 GCF_048551395.1 Acinetobacter sp. TY1 | reverse complement strand
GGTAAGAACAATACCCTTACAGCGGGTGGTAGTACGATTACGGATGGTGCAGGCAATGTGACTAACGTTACAGCGGGTAATATTTCTGTCTCTAACGGCATAAATACACTGAAATTAGATGCTGCAAAAGGTGATATTACTGGTTTAAGTAATAAGAATCTTACAGCAGCTGACTTTGCCACTGCTGGTCGCGCCGCAACTGAAGAACAATTAAAGTTAGTCAGTGACGTGCAACAGACAACGAATGATTTTGCAGTTAGATATGATGCAGATCCAACAGATCCGACTAAAGCGAACAAAGATAGTGTGACACTTGCGGGTACCAATGGAACAACGATAACGAATTTAAAAGGAGGTGAGGTTAGCTTAACGTCTAAAGATGCTGTAAATGGTAGCCAACTATATGGTACTTACATAGCAATGATGGATGCGCTAGGTGGAAACTCATCATATAACTCGGATGGTACAGTTACGGCACCAACATATGCAGTAAATGGTACTGACTATAAAAATGTTGGGGCTGCAATTAGTGCTCTTGATACCGGGTGGATGTTAAATTCTAATGGTCAGAATTCAAGTGCAATTAAGGCAGGAGATACTGTAGATATTGGTACCGCTGATAGTGAAGAAAATTTAACAGTAACTAAAACAGGCAATAAAATTGATTTCGCTTTAAATAAAGATTTGAAATTAAGCACTGTGACTGCAACTGATAAAATTACCGTTGGTACAGGTACTAACGCCATTACACTTAATGGTACAACAGGTACATTGAATGGCTTAACCAATAAAACTTGGAACCCTGACAATATTGTAAGTGGTCAGGCTGCTACAGAAGATCAATTGTTGGTTGTTAATCAATCGATTAAAGACAATATTACTAATGTTGAAATTGATGATGGTAAGGGTGGAACAACGACCATCAATATTTCAGATGTCATTGTGAATAAGAACCCTGATAATAATAATCAGGACTCATTATTCCTAACGTACAACAAAGAAGGTCAGCAAACGACAGATCGTTTAACCATTGCTCAAACTGTACAAAAAATGAATACGGAAGGTGTGAAATACTTCCATACCAATGCGGATATGAGCAAAGGTTCATTGGGTACAACGAATGACTCGAGCGCTGGTGGTTTAGATTCTACAGCAATTGGTGTAAATGCAATTGTCGCTACAGGTGCGATGAGTTCAATTGCATTAGGACATAATACAAGCGCTCTAGCTTCAGCGACGGCATCTGTAGTTTTAGGTCATAGTTCAATTGTAGGAGGTGCTTCATCAATTGCAATTGGTGACGGTGCACAAGCATTAGGTAATCAATCGATTAGTATTGGTAAGGGTAATATTGTTAAAGGTAATAATTCTGGTGCCTTAGGCGATCCATCAATTATTAATGGCAACAATAGTTACTCGGTGGGTAATAACAATACGATTAGTACAGACAATACTTTTGTACTTGGTAATGATGTCACTCAAACAGTTGAAGGTTCAGTTGTATTGGGTAATAAGTCTGCTGCAACAACAGGCGCTGGTATAGCGGGTTATATTTCTGCGAATGCGGCTGCTGCAGATCAAGCTGCTATTTTGGCAACGACATCAACAACAGGTGCAGTAGCTGTAGGTAATGCTTCAGCTGGAGTTTATCGTCAGATTACAGGTGTAGCAGCAGGTACTGCAGATTCAGATGCGGTAAATGTTGCACAATTGAAATCTGTAAGTAATCAGTTGAGTGATCAGATTAATAATGTTAATAATTCTGCTGTTCAATATGATAAGAACCCAGATGGTACTGTGAATAAGGGCAGTATTACTTTAGCTGGTGGGACAGATGGCAAAGGCACAACGATTACGAATGTGAAAGACGGTAATGTTGCTGAAGGTTCAAAAGATGCCGTTAATGGTGGTCAGTTATGGAATGTTCAGCAGCAAGTTGATCAAAACACATCTGACATTAATAATATTCAATCGAATATTAATAACATTACGAGTGGTAAAGCGGGAATTGTTCAGCAAGAAAATGCGACTGCACCAATTACGATTGGTAAAGACTCAGGTGGTACAACCGTCAACGTTGCTGGTAAAGATGGTGATCGTGTTGTGACAGGTGTTGCAAATGGTGCTGTGAATTCAACATCGAAAGATGCAGTGAATGGTAGCCAATTGAACACGACTAATGATGCAGTTGTTAAGTATCTTGGTGGTGGTGCCGCGTATGACAATATTACTGGAAGTTTCACTGCACCAAGCTATACCGTTGGTGACAGTAAACATAACAATGTTGGTGGTGCAATTGATGCATTGAATCAGGCGGATCAAGCGCTGAATCAAAAAATTGATAATGTCAGTACCAAATTGGATGATGCATTCCGCGCGACCAATGACCGTATTGATAATGTTGAGCAAAAAGCCAATGCGGGTATTGCAGCAGCCATGGCGCTTGAATCTGCACCGTATATTCCAGGTAAATATACTTATGCTGCAGGTGCTGCTTATCATGGTGGTGAAAATGCAGTGGGTGTGACCTTACGTAAAACTGCCGATAATGGTCGCTGGTCGATCACAGGTGGTGTTGCTGCGGCATCTCAAGGTGATCCAAGTGTTCGTATTGGTATCAGTGGTGTAATTGATTAATCATCAGATGGGGGAGGCATACAGATGCTTCCCTTTTTTCGACCCAAATATGAGGAAAATAAAATGAATACATTGAAGAAAAAAATTATGTTCAGTGCACTCTGTGGTCTGATGATGTCCATCACCAATGCAGCTGCGCCAGTACAAACGACAGAAGAAATTCACTTTCCAGAAATCAAAGACAGTTATTTAAAACAAGTACAGCGTTATGAATATGATGATGTTGCACGTTTAGATAAAGGTCTAAACAAAGATCAAATCCGTTATTTATTGGGTAACCCACAGTTTTCAGAAGGTCTATTTGCTGTTAAGACGTGGAATTATGTACTTGATATTCGTGAACCAAATAGTCAGCAATATAAGCGTTGTCAGCTTCGCATTGATTTCGATAAACAGTATTTGTCGGAAGATCTTTATTGGAAAGGCGAGGCATGTCAGGGTTTAATGGCATGGGGCGTAAACAATGAATCAGCTGTAGAAGCAGATGGTTTATCTGCTGAAAATGCTGCAAATATATTGTTTTATTTTGATCGTGGTGATAAACAAGGAATTAAAAATCCTAGTATGATTTCTGAAATTGCGACAAAGATTAAACAATCACAAACAGAAGCAGTTCATGTGACTGGTTATACAGACCGTTTAGGTAGTTATGGCTATAACCAAAACTTGTCGGCATCTCGTGCTAATACCATTGCACAGTTGTTGGTTGAACAGGGCGTGAGTGCGGATCGCATTCAGTTTGAGGCTAAAAATCGTACCGATAGCTATCAGCAATGTTCTGGTGAGAACAAAAAAATACAGTTAGTGGAATGTTTGGCGCCGAATCGTCGTGTCAATATTACGTGGTAATAACAAACTGAAGATAAGTGTAGAGCAATGAAAAGAACGCTATTGAGTTTAGTTGGAATATTGAGTGGTCTACTTGCTGTATCCACTGCATCAGCTGATCTGACATTGGTACAAAAACTACAATCAGAAAAAAGTTGGGGATTGATTCAACCAGGTATGAGTTGTATTGAAAAATATCAATTTTTACCAAATGGGGATATTCTGATTCAGAGTAATCGTGAGCGCGTAACAGGGGTTTATCACTTTATGCAAGCAGCAACTAATTTTGAGTTGCCTGCAGTGATGATCAGTTTTAAAACCGATAATCGTCAACCTGATTGTGCTGGTAGTACAATAGATCAAGCTGGGACATCGACTACGAATTTTATTAAAAAAGTATCCGATCAGCAGATCTATTTTTGTAATGATGCATTAGGTCAAAGTTGTCCCGTGTATTTACGACCAGAACGTTAATTTAAATTGTATAAGGAAGTATTTGAATGTTAAAAAGATTTGTAATGATTACATGTACTCTAGGCATTGCTTTTTCGGTTCAAGCATTTGATAAAAATCAAGTGGCACTCGATAAAACATTCTGGGGTAACTGGTCAGTTTATAATGCAAAAACACAATGTTCAGAAAAATATCAATTTAATAAACCAGGTCAGTTTAACTACACAGCGAAACAAAAGAAAATGTCAGGTGAATTTGCCATTATGCGCAGTAAAGATGCTAAAGAGCTTGATATTTTGACCATGAAAGTTAAGTCTGATAATAAAGCAGCGAGTTGTGGTGGGCAGGCAACAGATTATACCAATGCTGATATTCGTCTAGGTTTAAAGTGGGTTTCAGCAACGACAGCAGAATTATGTACCGATGTGGCAGGTAAACAATGTACAGGTTTATACTTAATTAAGCAGTCATAAGACTAAGAGATTAAAAAAGGCTTCTTTGGAAGCCTTTTTTATAAAATAAAATTGGCAAAAACATAAAAAAGCATAACTAAAATTAATGTAAAAATAAAAAATTATTCATATAAGTTTTGTATGGAATCGAAGGTGATGGGTTTATATTAGGAGGTATTCAAGATGTATTGAATGACAAGTTCGGAATATCAGCCAATTATGTGCGTATAAAAAAAGATCGCATGGCTTGCTATCACAGAGCTCAGTAACCTGTAGTATGATGTGATTATATTTTGACTGATTCAATGCGGAATTTCAGTTTATTTGCCAAAATGAATCTTAGCATTCATTTCAAGCTCAAACCTTGTTGGAATAACACAATGCCTGACTATCGTTCAAAAACATCGACACACGGAAGAAATATGGCTGGCGCACGTGGCTTATGGCGTGCAACAGGAATGAAAGATGAAGATTTTGGTAAACCGATTATTGCAGTAGTGAACTCATTTACCCAGTTTGTACCAGGTCATGTACATTTAAAAGATTTGGGTCAGCTTGTCGCACGCCAAATTGAACAAGCAGGTGGCGTAGCTAAAGAATTTAATACCATTGCTGTCGATGACGGTATTGCGATGGGTCATGATGGCATGCTGTATTCACTACCATCACGTGATTTGATTGCAGATTCAGTGGAATACATGGTCAATGCTCACTGTGCAGATGCAATGGTGTGTATTTCTAACTGTGACAAAATCACACCAGGAATGTTGATGGCATCTATGCGCTTGAACATTCCTGTCGTGTTCGTTTCAGGTGGACCAATGGAAGCGGGTAAAGTCAAAATTCGTGGTAATGAACATGCGATTGACTTGGTTGATGCGATGATTGTTGCGGCAGATGACAGTTTCACCGATGAAGAAGTAGCCGAATACGAGCGTTCCGCGTGTCCAACTTGTGGTTCATGTTCAGGTATGTTTACTGCAAATTCAATGAACTGTTTAACGGAAGCATTAGGTTTATCGCTTCCGGGTAATGGTTCTACGCTTGCGACACATGCCAACCGTCAAAAATTATTTGAGCGTGCAGGTCAATTGATCGTTGAAATTACTAAACGTCATTATGAAGAAAACGATTACAGCCTATTACCACGTTCAATTGCGACTAAAGCAGCCTTTGAAAATGCGATGACTCTTGATGTTTCAATGGGTGGTTCAACCAATACAGTACTTCATTTATTGGCGGCAGCACACGAAGCTGAAGTTGATTTCACCATGACAGATATTGACCGTTTGTCACGTAAAGTACCCGTATTATGTAAAGTTGCACCAGCAAAACAAGACGTTCATATGGAAGATGTCCACCGCGCAGGTGGCATCATGTCAATTCTTGGCGAGTTAGATCGTGCAGGTTTATTGGATACTTCCGTACCAACCGTACATGAAAAGACGTTGAAAGATGCTTTAGATAAATGGGACATCATGCGTACAGAAGATGAAGATGTGTATAACTTCTTTAAATCTGCACCAGGTGGCGTACCAACGCAAACTGCATTTTCACAAAACCGCTACTATGCACGTTTAGATGGTGACCGTGAAAATGGTGTCATTCGTAATGCAGAACATGCATTCTCACAAGATGGTGGTTTAGCTGTACTTTACGGCAACATTGCATTGGATGGTTGTATTGTAAAAACTGCGGGTGTTGATGATTCAATCTTGAAATTCAACGGTACAGCACGTGTATTTGAAAGCCAAGATGCAGCAGTGGAAGCCATTCTAGCTGGCAAAATTGTGGCAGGCGATGTGGTTGTGATTCGTTATGAAGGTCCACGTGGTGGTCCAGGTATGCAAGAAATGTTGTACCCAACCAGTTATCTAAAATCGAAAGGTTTAGGTAAAGATTGTGCCTTGCTAACCGATGGTCGTTTCTCAGGTGGTTCATCAGGTCTATCGATTGGTCACGTTTCACCAGAGGCTGCTGAAGGTGGTGCAATTGGTCTGGTTGAAGATGGCGACCGTATCGAAATTGATATTCCAAACCGTGGTATTCACTTGGCGGTTGATGATGCAACTATGGCGGCTCGCCGTGAAGCGCAAGATGCCAAAGGCTGGAAGCCTGCTGAAGAACGTCCACGTAAAGTATCGAAAGCCTTGAAAGCTTATGCAATGCATACCACAAGTGCTTCTCGTGGTGCAGTACGTGAGATCTAAGATGACATCATTCTCAGTATAGATGGAAATTATTTTCATTAGATTGAAAAATGCACTCTAAAGAGTGCATTTTTTATGACAGAAATATACTTAAATGCTGTATGAATGTGACTGAAACAATTGATTTAAAGTCAATCTAATCATTGAACTTTGAGTAATGAGTTGCTATAAGTTTGAGATGAACTTCAATATTTTGTGAAGCGTCTATCTTGAATGGGTGCTATGCTTGAACAGGTTTTAAACGAATCTGCTCATATTCAGTATTTTTCTGTTCAAAATTTTATTTCGAGGCAAAAACTCATGTCACTGCTACGCCGTTGGTTTGATCCAATCCGATCGAGTTGGTTCTATAAAAAGCCAATACGTCAGGAGACTCTGCCTACGGAACAGGGACTACATATTTATTTGCGTCTTGATGATGTTTATAGTTATTTGACTGTACAGCAACTGACGCAACTCGATGATATTCTAATTGAATCTTTAAAACCTTTAAAAGTGACGATTTCCGATACTGCCGAAGAACCTCCGAACGGTATGAGTATGGAAGAATGGCGAACCTATAGTTTGAATGATGCCAAAATTTTAGCCAATCAGCATCGATTTAGTTATGATAATGAAAAACCAGAACTACCTAGCGCAGAAGCATTACAACAAGCTGAAACTATTTTAAGAAATACACCACTCACGGGGCAAAATTTTCTCTATTTACTTGAAGATGTTTTTCACATGTTGTGGCAACAACAATATGGCAAATTACGTACTTTGTACGTCATGTCGAAACAACATCAAAAACCACAAAATTTACCTGAACGTATTTTTGATCATACGCCTGTACTAGAAAGTTATTTTTACTTTGGTGGACGGAAATATCATGCTGTCGATGATTTACTCCGCTTAACTCGCCGTTTAAAACAACAAAAATTACTCATTGATAACCCGATTTTCATGATTGATCATATTGAGTGGCGTGAACATTTACTCAGTGATGCAGAAGAGCTTGCGGAGATTCAGGCGATGCATCCTGAACTCGATTTATATATTGCGCTCGAAGACCCCATTAGTTGGTTATTGTTGGCGTATATTAAAGAAGAACTCGCAGATTATTATAATATTCAGCTTAATATTTTTCCGTTGAGTTATCACGGTCGCGACTTTTTTGATTGGGCATTGGCTACACGCTTGTCTAAGCGAACCGAAGTTAAATTTACGCCATTTTGTCGTCCAACTGCAGATAGTATTTTAAATATTGCACAGCTTTATTACAGCGTACCTGAAGAGCAACGCATTGATGCGATGTATGATATTTTGCAGGCAGTATGGACAAAAGGAAAAGATTTTTCTCACAAAGCGCATTTACAACAGATGCAACGTGAATTGGGTGTGGAGCAACTGACTGAACTTGATATTAACTCTTTACTTCAGGAAAATGATGCACGTAGCGTAGCAAAACATCAGCCCGATTTTCCTATACTCGAATTAAGGATTGATGGAAAACAATATACTTTCAATAGTCTCTATCGTGTTTGGATGATTGAAAGTATATTTAGTAATGTACTTGAGCAAAAATATAAAGCAGAAAACCAATCGGAACATCGTCAATAGGATAACGATTTAAGAATGAACAAAGAAAAATGTGAAAACTTAGAGCAAGCAAGAGCAAAAATTGATTTGATTGATCAGGAACTGATTGAAATGATTGCAACGCGCCAATTTTATGTCGATCAAGCCGTTCGTTTTAAGCGTACAGCAGAAGATGTACAGTCGCCAGAACGTGTGCAGCAAGTGATTAATAAAGTTCGTGAGCAAGCCATTCAATTACATACAGATCCAGATTTAGTTGAAAAAATTTATCGGGAAATGATTCAGCATTTTATTCAACGCGAATTAAAAGAAATTCGCCCATAAAAAAGCTGTTGCATGATGCAACAGCTTTTTTATTTTAACCATCTCGATCTTTCAATCATAAAAGGTCGGGATCATTTCAAATTTTATTCCTTTACAGTAAATGAAGACCTTTGTTTTGTACTTTCTAAGTTCCAGATTTACGGAAAGAACGAGCAGATAAATACGTGTTTTCCATAAATTGTAAATATACAATTTGACCATCTTTGACTTTAGCTAGAGTAGAGAATGGAAAGTTAAATGTATAACCTACTTCTACTGACGTATAAGTAAACTGACCAAATACAGCGACATTTTCCCCTTCACCAAATATCTCAGTGATTTGGAAATCATTTACTTCCCATACGTACCGACATTAGAGAAAGTGTCGATATAAATTTGACGACCTTTACGTATGCGATACCATGGTTCTATGGCTTCAAGTTCCTTATTTTTAAAGCTTAAAGACATATAAATAGCATTTTCTACAACGAGTTTTTATGCAGTATTTTTGACTTTATCTTTAGATGAGTTTGCTAAAAATGTACTGACAACATCTTTAGGGTCTTTTGTTGTTAATGCGATTTCAATTAGATCGATTTCATTTAAAATTTGATTTATACGTTTATTAAGGTGATATAAGAATTATTTATTTGAAAATATTATGACTAAGACAATGTCTTGATATGAAGACGTAATTTAATATATCGAATATAAAAAAATCAGATACTGCTTGTACCTCATAATATAAATTTAAAATATAAAAGACGATTTTTGTCTGCATTTTAAGACTGATTGGTCTGTAGTTTATTGAATTTTAAATAATTATTTTAATTTGTATAAATTAGTTCTATTCCAATTGTTAAATATTGGATGCTTCCTTTTAAATTTAAGCAATGAGAGCCTCAATCATTGATTGAGGCTTACTACTGAAAACAGTGATTTCTCAGTTATAGATGGCGTTGTAGCATGTGCCCAATTGCTGAGGAACGTTCTATGATTGGATTTATCATTGCTGTATTTACCATTGCAGGCATGATTAAAGGTACGATTGGTTTAGGTTTACCTGCTGTATCTATGGGGCTTTTAACTTTGGTGATTAGTCCTTTTCAAGCTGCAACATTGTTGATTATTCCATCTATTGTGACCAATCTTTGGCAACTTTTTGCTGAGGGCAATGTGTTAAGTCTCATTAAACGGTTTTGGCCTTTGTTATTAGGAATTATTGTTGGTTCAGTGTGGAGTATTTTTCCAACTCTAGGACAAAATACTTCGGGCTTTCACAGTGAAGCACTACTCGGTGGAATGTTGGCACTGTACGGGTTGTATGGTTTATTTGCCAAAAGTATGCCGAATCTTGCACCATATGAAAAATGGTTATCTCCAATGGTCGGCTATTTGGGAGGAGCTTTAACGGTCGCAACAGGCGTAGTGGTCATTCCTGTCGTACCTTATGTGCAATCTTTGCAGTTAAAACGTGATGACTTAGTTCAAACACTTGGACTCGCTTTTACCGTATCAACTTTTTGTTTGGCGATTTTCTTACATCTAAATCCTGTAGAAGATACGCCTATTGATTATAAATTATCATTGATTGCACTTATTCCTGCATTGGTTGGCATGTGGGCAGGAACAAAAATTCGTTACCGTATTCCTGAGCAAAAATTTCGTAAGCTGTTCTTTTGTGGTTTAGTGATTTTTGGAAGTTATTCAGTTTTGCATCCGTTTGGTTTGATTTAAGTCTATTTATAAATGATTTTTTTGTTCGATTAAAAATTGTGAAAAATGTTGATAGGACAAGGGGAGTTCATCAAAGTTTTTCGCAACGAGCAATAGTTTACGATTTGCCCATTCTCCAACAAGCTCTACTTGATGAAAATCATATAAAATATTTAAACGCCGTGCAGCACGTTTGGGCATGATTGCAATACCAACACCATTGGCAACGACTTGAGCAATGGCAGCAAAATTTGGCAGTCTAAGCCGATATTGAATTGCACAATTGAGCAATTTTGCTTGGGTTTCAATCGATTGTTGTAGCGAATGATATTGCATTAAACCGACAAAAGGATAATGCAAAATATCGACTAAATTAAGCTGTTGTTGATCTTTGAGTTCATGAAATGGTGGACAAATGAGTACCAATGGATCATCTGAAAATTCGAGAGTTTGTAAGGCTGAATGATGAAAAAAATTTGAAATCAGCCCTAATTTTGCCGTACCTTTTTCAATACTTTGAATAATTTCACGACTTTCAGCTTCTTGTAGGTCTATTTGAACATGTGGATTTTCGACCAAATATTGTGGCAGTAATATAGGTAAATATTCACTTTGTGCAGAAGAGTTACACCAAAGCGTCATTTGAGCTGTCATACCTTTGGCATAGGGTGACATGACTTGTTCAAGTTTCTTTGCTTGTTGTATCAACAATAAAGCTTGTTCTGCAAAAGTTTGTCCCGCAAGGGTGAGTTTTACTCCATTGGCATGACGAGTAAATAGATGAGTTTTATAATATTGCTCTAATTTTTTGATACGCTCACTTGCTGCTTGTAGCGAAATAGCCGAACGCTCTGCTCCGCGAGTCAGGCTACCTGTATCGACAATATTAAGAAACAATTGCAGGTCAAAAAAGTCGAGGCGCATGGGAGTCTGTTACTGAAATAGCTTGAGAGTAGTTTTATTTTACTTAAAGTTGATGATAAAAAAAGTAGATTTATGACAGTCAAAATCAAGGTATAAAAAAAGCAGCCCAATGGCTGCTTAAAAAGTCACAATTTATTATTTTGAAAAAAACTATTCTGATTTGTCGGCAAAACTAAAAATCCAATTTAAGAATAAAGCCGCGAATGTAGCGGTACCAATACCACCTAAGTTAAAGTCACCAAATTGTAGGGCAAAATCACCTGTCCCTAAAATAATCGTTACAGCAGCAACCATTAGGTTTTTATTTTTGGAGAAATCAACTTTGTTTTCAATCCAAATTTTTGCGCCTGCAATAGTAATTAAACCGAAGACTACAATTGAAGCACCAGTTAAAATTGCCGTTGGAATAGTGTGAATAATGGCACCAAACTTTGGTGAAAAACCTAAGAAAACCGCAAATACGCCAGCAATGACGAAAACAATAGTTGAGTAAACACGGGTGACAGCCATTACACCGATATTTTCACCATAGGTCGTCATACCTGGTGCGCCTACACCACCTGAAAGTGTGGTGGCAATACCATCGGCAACAAAGGCTTTACCAATGTATGGATCTAAGTTTTCACCAGTCATGGCGCTAACTGCTTTGATATGACCTAAGTTTTCAGCCACTAAAATCAGTGCAATAGGTGCAATGATGAGCATTGCATTGACATCAAAAACAGGTGAGTGAAAGGTTGGCATTCCGAACCATGCAGCTTGTTGAATCGGTGTAAAGTTAATCGGTGTACCATTACCCAAGACATTCGATACAATAAAATAGATCAAATAAGCACACAGTAAACCAACCAATAACAATAAGCGTTGTAATAAACCTTTGGTGAATACAGCAATTGAACCCATACACAGTACGGTGACCAAAGCCATCCACATATTAAAGTTATTACCTGCGACACCTTTGACAGTTACAGGTGCAAGGTTTAACCCAATAATCATGACTACAGCACCAGTCACGACAGGTGGCATGAGTTTTTCAATCCATCGTGTACCTGTTGCCATCACGATAAAACCGAAAATTGCATATAAAATACCACACGCCATGATCCCGCCAGCAGCAGTCGCAAGGTTGAGGTTAGGTGCACCTGTACCCGATGCAGCATAGCCTGTCGCAGCAATAACGACACCAATAAAGGCAAAGCTTGAACCTAAATAACTAGGAACACGTCCGCCAGTCATGATGAAAAATAAAATGGTACAAATCCCTGACATTAAAATGGCAAGGTTTGGGTCAAAGCCCATCAGAAATGGGGCAAGAACCGTTGCACCAAACATAGCAAATGCATGTTGGATACCTAAAACAGCACTTTGAGCGGGAGGAAGATACTCATTGGTACCGACAGGACGAGCATCAACGCTGCCTGAATAAGGTTGCCATTTGGGGAACCAGTTGGACATAAAATGAGCACTCTAAAAACAAATTTGGAACATCATACGCTTGTTTTTAATAATTTTTAATTTCTGTAACAAATTTTCGTTCAACTCAAATATATGAGTTTTATGGTTAATTTACCATTTGGTATATAAAATATTGTTGATAATAGTGAGAATTATGCGTATATATCGGAAATAATTCGCTTCTGAATCATATAAAAAAGGCAATAAAAATTTGGCGAATCATCATGTTTATAAAAGTGATAATGCCTATTCTAAAAGAGTAAAATCTTTTTTTAATGGTTACGTGACTAAAAAATAAAAAAGGGATATTTAAATATCCCTTTTTCAATGTATAACGAAGATGGATCAATTAACCTGTATTGCGTAAACCAGCTGCAATGCCTGCAATACTCACCATAAGAGCATGGTCGACAGGCGTGTGTTCAGCTTGACGTTCTGCCAAGTAACCACGACGACGCTTCATGAGTTCAGCTTGAAGTAAGTGTAATGGTAATAAATACGGTTTACGAATTTGCATCGCCTGATCTAAAACTTCATTGGAACTGAGCAGTTTCGATTCACCTTTCATTGCCAATAATGTTTGTACTGCATCGTGTAAACGCTGACGAAGCTCTGTACCAAGGATTTTCAAATCCTCATCATCAGTTAGGTGTGCTTCGTAATATAGTGCAATGTTTGAATCGGCTTTAGATAAAACCATTTCCAACATATCAATTAAAGTTTGGAAGTACGGCCATTCTGCTAACATTTCATCAAGTAAATCTTTTTGACCTTGACCAATAACTTGATTAATTGCCGCACCTGTTCCGAGCCAAGCAGGAAGCATTAAACGAATTTGTGTCCATGCAAATACCCATGGAATAGCACGTAAAGATTCAATACCCCCACTGACTTTACGTTTTGCAGGACGTGAGCCGAGCGGTAACATTTGCAATTCAAGTTCAGGAGTAACGGTACGTAGGTACTTCACAAAATGTGGATTTTCACGCACAGTTTGACGGTAAACCTGAACAGAAAGATCTGTCATTTTATGCATCAAATCACGCCATTCCTGTTTAGGTTCAGGGGGGGGTAATAGTGTTGCCTCAAGCGTTGCTGCGGTATAAATTTCGAGGTTTTGAAGAGCGATTTCTTCTAAACCAAATTTAAAGCGAATCATTTCACCTTGTTCAGTTACACGAATAGCACCTGAAATTGAACCCGGTGGTTGTGAGAATAATGCCTGTTGCGTTGGTGCGCCACCACGGCTGATTGAGCCACCACGCCCGTGGAAAAGGGTCAACTGTACGCCATGTTGTTGAGCAATGGCAGTCAATTCTTCTTGTGCACGATACTGCGCCCAATTTGCTGACATAAAGCCTGCATCTTTAGCAGAATCTGAGTAGCCAATCATCACTTCATGTTTACCTTGAATATGCTGTTTGTACCAATGCATATTGAACAAAGTGCTCATGGTACTTGCTGCGCCATCTAAGTCTTTCAAGGTTTCAAACAATGGAACGACACGAAGTGGATGTTCGATGCCAGCTTCTTTTTGCAGGAGTAAAACGGCTAAAACATCACTCGCATATTCCGCCATTGAAATGATGTACGCACCTAAACATTCTTTAGGTTGTTCTGCTAACGTCCGCATGGTGGCAAAAACTTCTTGCACATCCGGATGGTCAATCAGGCTACCTGTTGGCTCATTAAGATGTTTTGGTAATAGTGGGCGTTTGCTTTGTAGTTCTTGCAATAAAAAGTTTTGACGGGCTTGTTCAGTCCATGTTTCAAAATTGCCTAAACCTAAATATTCAGTAATCGCAGAAATGGCTTGGCGGTGACGACCTGATTCTTGGCGAATATCAAGTTTGAGTAATTCGATACCAAAACAGTTCACACGGTAGATAAAGTCGAGCAATTTACCATTGGCAATTTCAGGTAAATTAGAGTCCATCAATGAGCGATAGCATAGCTGTAATGGTTGTAATAATTCATCTTTATGACTAATAATTAAGCTACGATCAACATCTGAATGTTGTCCACGCAATTTATCAGCAAGCCATTGGCGGGTCGCTTTTAGACGTTCACGTGTTGTACGTAAATATTCACGGTATGGCTCAGGGTGTTTGTAGCCTAATGCTTGGCTTAACTCCTCTGAAGATGCCTCAATTGACAATTCCCAACGTAAGTCTTCAATATCTCGTAGATAAAGATCGGCAGCTTTCCAACGCGATAACCACAAAACTTCTTGAGTAATATTATGAGTAACATTAGGGTTACCATCACGGTCGCCACCCATCCACGATGCAAAGCGAATTGGGGCAATATTTAACGGTAACGATTTTTCACAGTTGTCTTGTACTTGTGAATCTAAGCTACGAATGAATTTTGGTACAGCATTCCACAATGTTTGTTCAATGGTAGTGAAGCCCCATTTTGCTTCATCAATAGGTGTTGGGCGATGCTGACGAATCTCATCTGTTTGCCAAGCAGAACAGACCAATTGTTTCAAATCGGCAAGTACTTCATCACGTTGTTTTGGTGTGAGTTTTTGTTGATCAAATTTAGACAGGCAATTATTGATACCATCATATTTTTGAATGAGTGTACGACGACTGACTTCAGTGGGATGCGCTGTGAGTACCAATTCAATTTTTAGTTCACAAATTTGTTGGTAGAGCTTATCGGCATTAATTTCTTGGTTTTTAAATTTTTCAAATAAATGATCAAGGACATTTGGAGAGGGTGCGGTCACATCAAATTCACTTTGACGGCGACTGCGTACCACATGATACTGCTCAGCAATATTGGCAAAGTTCAAAAAGTGTGAAAAAGCACGGGTCAGGGGTAAAATCTCTTCATCTTTTAAATTGAGAAAGAGTTGTTCAAGCTCTTTTTCAGCTTCAAGTTGCCCATCACGTGCGCCTTTGCCTAAAGCACGAATTTGTTCAATCTGATTAAACAAATCCTGCCCTGCATGTTCTTTTAGGGTTTCTCCAAGCAAATTTCCGAGTAGGCGGACGTCTTCGCGTAGAGGAGCATCAATTTGTTGAACCATTTTTTACTCTCCATGTGTTCTCTTTTTTGAATATGCACTCGATTTTCTGCTAAGCCAAGCAGGTACAGACAAAAGTATGTATTCATTGCATACTTTTTCTGCAAATAGGGTAGTGACCAATTCAGTATGCCCAAATTGGTCTTATAGATTATTTAGAATTTAAATATTTAGGTGGGATACTATATTTTAATAAGAATAGATCAATACTTTCAGTAATAATGCTTTCTTTTTCTTTAGCATCGGGTGGATTGCGGATACCGAGTAAAACTTCGTGATGACGCATACCAAGTAATAAAGACAATATCAGGCAAATCTGTTTATCAATCTCATTTGATTGAATAAAACCAAAAGATGCCGCTTGGCTGAATAAATTTCCCCAAACCATATTCATACGTTGATGAGAAGCATTAAAAAATAAAACTGCCAATGGATTTTTTTCGGCAGCAAGCTCAAGTAATAAATGTTCTAACTTAATGGCTTCGGGCAAATTGACAACATTTAATGCAAGCCCGCAAGTTTGATGAAGCACTTCACGAAAATTACTATCTGCAGATAACGTTAGTGGTTTAGCGCTGATTGATTCTTCACAAGTCGCTTCAATTGCACAAATAAAAAGATTCTGTTTGTCCTGAAAATGATTATAGACCGTGAGCTTGGTCACGCCTGCTTCTTGGGCAATGTGGTTCATGCTTGAACCATGATAGCCATTTTTGAGAAAAACTGCTTTGGCAGCATTCAGAATGTTCTGACGCTTTTCGAGATCTTTAGGTCGTCCAACAGGTATTTGCACAAACATATCCATAAAAAAAACTAAGTAAAGTCATTTACTTTTTACAGCAATTGCAATTAGTGTACCATGCGGTATATTAATTAAGAAATGATCAAATTAATAACCCGTAATTGTTTTGTCTGAAAAAATTATTTTGCCTGAAAAAACACATTTGAATAAGAGCTTTGTGTATGAATATTTTGAAAACGACGATCAGTAGTCTAATGATCATCAGTTATGTAACGCTGTGGGGATGTAGCAAAGAACAACCCACTGTAGAACAAATTCCATTTGTAATGGTTCAACAACCTGCAACGTCACTGATTGACCAAAAAAGCTATGCAGGCGATGTGCAGGCAAAACAACAAACGGCTTTAGCATTTCGTGTGGGTGGACAAATTGTTGAACGTTATGTAGATACGGGAGATCGCGTTAAAATCGGTCAGGTTTTAGCAAAACTTGATGTGAAAGATGCGCAATTACAACTTAACTCAGCTCGTGCACAACTTGAAAGTGCGCAGTCTGCTGCTAAAGTTGCGGCAGATGAGTTTAAGCGTTTTCAGCAACTTTTACCGATTAATGCTGTAAGTCGGTCACAGTACGATACGGTTAAAAATCAATATGATTCAGCCAATGCAGCACTAAAACAAGCGCAATCGAATTATGATGTCAGTGCTAACCAAACAGGATATAACCAATTGGTTGCCAATAAAAATGGTGTCATTACTGAACGTAATATTGAAATTGGACAGGTGATTTCAGCAGGGCAGCCTGCATACCAAGTGGCAATTGATGGTGATCGTGAAGTGGTGATAGGTGTTCCTGAACAGGCAATTTCATCAATTAAAGTTGGTCAAGATGCTTGGATTACTTTGTGGTCAAAACCGAATGATAAATTTGCAGCTTATGTTCGAGAAATATCCCCTGCGGCAGATCAATCACGGACTTTTAGTGTCAAAGTAGCACTTAAAGAAGGTCAGTCTGCAATTCAACTTGGGCAAAGTGCCCGTGTTTTCTTTAGTCAAAATATTCAAAATATTTTAAGTGTGCCCTTGTCGAGTGTATCAGCCACAGAAAATCAGGCTTATGTTTGGGTAGTCAATCCAAATCAGACTGTACACAAAGTTAACGTGACATTGGGTGCTTATGGACGTGACAGTGTACCAGTGATCAGTGGTTTACAAACTGGACAATGGGTCGTAGTAGGAGGTGTTCATTTACTGCGTGAAAAGCAAAAAATTAAACCTGTAGACCGTGAAAATCGTACTGTTAGTATGAAAGAGGCGGGCATATGAGCGAACCAATTAAATTTAATCTCTCTGAATGGGCACTGAGAAATAAAGGTTTAGTTCTTTATTTTATGTTACTGCTCGGAATTGTCGGTCTATTCTCGTATTCAAAACTTTCACAAAGTGAAGATCCTCCCTTCACCTTTAAAGTAATGGTGGTACAGACTTATTGGCCAGGTGCAACGGCTGAAGAAGTTTCTTTACAGATTACCGATAAAATTGAAAAACAGCTGATGAGCACAGGCTCATACGACAAAATTATGGCGTATTCTCGACCAGGAGAATCCATGATTATGTTTATGGCTCGAGATTCGTTGAAGTCTTCGCAAGTACCCGATGTATGGTATCAAGTCCGTAAAAAGGTTGGAGATATCAAAGGGCAATTGCCAAGTGGTGTGCAAGGACCTTTCTTTGATGATGAGTTTGGTGATACCTACGGTAATATTTATGTGCTCACGGGCAATGACTTTGACTATGCGACTTTAAAAGAATATGCAGACCGTTTGCAGTTACAGCTACAACGTGTGAAAGATGTCAGTAAGGTGAACTTGATTGGTTTACAAGATCAAAAAATTTGGATTGAGTTATCAAACACCAAAGCGGTGCAACTCGGTGTACCTGTCACAGCAATTCAAGAGGCATTAGCAAAACAAAATGCCATTACCAGTGCAGGCTACTTTGAAACAGGTTCAGACCGTATTCAAGTCCGCGTCAGTGGTGCAATTAAAAGTGTCGATGACTTAAAAAAAATGCCGTTGTTGGTGGGCGATAAAACTATTCAATTGGGCGATGTTGCCGATGTCTATAGAGGTTTTAGTGAACCAGCCCAACCTCGCATGCGTTTTATGGGGGAAAACGGTATTGGTTTGTCTGTGGCGATGCGTAAAGGTGGCGACATTATTGCGCTTGGTAAAAACCTCGAAACAGAATTTCAGTCGCTACAAAAGACTTTACCTTTGGGTATGAAACTGCAAAAAGTGTCAGATCAGCCGGTGGCGGTACAGCGCAGTATTCATGAGTTTGTAAAAGTGCTTGCTGAAGCTGTCATTATTGTTTTATTGGTCAGCTTCTTTTCACTCGGTTTCCGTACAGGGCTTGTGGTAGCATTTTCCATTCCATTGGTTTTGGCAATGACCTTTGCAGGCATGAATTTATTTGATGTTGGTCTTCATAAAATTTCTTTGGGTGCATTAATTTTAGCACTGGGTTTATTGGTCGATGATGCGATTATTGCCGTTGAAATGATGGCGATAAAAATGGAGCAAGGCTATAGCCGAATGAAAGCGGCAGGCTATGCGTGGACAAGTACCGCATTTCCCATGCTAACAGGAACACTCATTACCGCAGCAGGCTTTTTACCAATTGCCACGGCTGCATCAAGTACAGGGGAATATACCCGTTCGATTTTTCAAGTGGTGACCATCGCACTGATTGTGTCATGGATTGCTGCTGTCCTGCTTGTACCATATTTGGGCGATAAATTATTGCCTGATTTTAGCAAAACAGCTCAGCGTGCTCCGTGGTATCAACGTTTAATAGCTCGTTTACGTAAACAGCCTGAACCTGAGCCGATCGTGCATCATGCAGGTGAGCATTTTGACCCTTATCAAAGTCGTTTTTATCAAAGTTTTCGTAAATTAGTTAATGTATGTGTGACCTATCGAAAAACCGTTGTGGCAATTACGGTCGGTATTTTTCTGTTGTCAGTTGCGATGTTTAAACTCGTACCACAGCAATTTTTTCCACCATCTAACCGTGCAGAAATTTTGGTCGATTTAAAACTCGAAGAAGGAGCATCACTTACAGCGACAGAAGATGCTGTGAAAAAAGTTGAAGCATTTTTGTCGAAGCAAAAAGGTATTGATAACTATGTCGCTTATGTAGGGACGGGTTCACCACGCTTTTACTTACCACTCGATCAACAAATGCCACAGGCAAGTTTTGCACAGTTTGTTGTTTTGGCATCATCAATTGATGATCGAGATGACATTCGCAAATCTTTAGATACTCAAATTCGCCAACTTTTACCACAAGTTCGTACTCGTGTGTCATTACTTGAAAATGGTCCACCTGTGGGTTATCCACTGCAATATCGTGTTTCTGGTGAAGATGTAAAAACGGTACGTCAAGAAGCTATGAAAGTTGCGAAGCTGGTGGGAGAGAATCCAAATACGACCAATGTTCATTTAGATTGGGGCGAGCCAAGTAAAATCATTTCTTTGAATATTGATCAAGATCGTGCACGTCAAATGGGTGTGACTTCACAAGATTTAGCTAATTTCTTAAATAGCTCAATTACAGGCGCAGTCATTAATCAGTATCGTGAAAAACGTGAATTAATTGATATTCGTATTCGTGGTGATCAACAAGAACGCATGAGTGTAGAAGCATTGTCAAGTTTGGCTGTACCAACAAGCAATGGGGGCACAGTACCTCTAGCGCAGATTGCACAAATTGATTATAAATTTGAAGATGGTTTAATTTGGCATCGTAACCGTTTGCCAACGATTACTGTTCGTGCTGATATTGCGACTAAGTTACAGCCTGCGACAGTCGTTAGTGAGTTGGCTGAAAAGATTGATCAGCTACGCACTGAATTACCGAGCGGTTACTTGGTTGAGGTTGGTGGTACAGTAGAAGAATCAGCAAAAGGACAAAGCTCCGTGAATGCGGGTATGCCATTATTCTTGGCTGTGGTCTTTACCTTATTGATGATTCAATTGAAAAGTTTGTCACGGTCATTCATCGTCTTTTTGACTGCACCATTGGGCTTAATTGGCGTGGTGCTGTTTTTACTTCTGTTTAATAAACCGTTTGGTTTTGTGGCAATGCTTGGCACAATTGCACTGTCAGGCATGATTATGCGAAATTCACTCATTTTGATTGATCAGATTGAGCAAGATATTTTGGCTGGGCAAAATCAGTGGGATGCAATTTTAGATGCTACAGTACGCCGTTTCCGCCCGATTATTTTAACAGCGTTGGCTGCGGTACTTGCGATGATTCCATTATCTAGAAGTATCTTCTTTGGACCGATGGCTGTGGCGATTATGGGCGGATTGATTATTGCGACATTATTGACGCTATTTTTCTTACCTGCGCTGTATGCAACATGGTTTAAGGTGAAAAAAACCGTCGAAACTACATAAAAAAGCGGAATATCAGGTGCGAAAAATTGAAAATTTCAATATAGTAGCACTTGATCGTTTACATAAAATAATATTTGTAAATTTACTGCATAAAAATGATATCAGTGTGCAGTAAATGTGAGGTTCAAAATACGCATGGGGCAAGACAATCTGGAAAAACATCGCCGTTATATGGCGATGGCTTATATGTTTATGTTTCTTGCACTGTTCAGTGTGGTCAGTGCTGTGATTGCATATTTACTTGCTCGTAAAGTTGCTCAGGTTGATGCAGAGGTATGGATGCATGCACAAGCACTTTGGGTCATGCGTAATGTCATTATTTTTGTTATTTTGGCCGCTTTTGCTGCACTTTGGTTTATTCCGCTTATTTTCTTTTATTGGGATAGCATGCTTTGGGTTAAGGCTTGTACAGTTGTTGGTGTCGTATTTAGTACCATTGCATGGTTGTTTTTACTCAATGCGTGGATTAAAGGTTTTAGCAAATATCTCAATAAGAAAGCCGCATTTTAAAAATATTATTGTTATAACTTGTAAAATGGATAAGGTATCCCCATCTTATTCACAGTTAAGTTTTATCTAAATTCCGTGGAGCATCGCCAAACATGGCTAAACGTGATTATTATGAGGTTTTGGTTGTTGCCAAAACCGCAAGTGATGATGAGATTAAAAAAGCCTATCGTAAGATGGCGATGAAGTATCACCCTGACCGTAACCCTGACAACGCTGAAGCAGAAGAAAAATTTAAGGAAGCTGCTGAAGCTTACGAAGTTTTATCCGATAGTGAAAAGCGTAGTATGTATGACCGTATGGGGCATAAAGCCTTTGAAGGTGGTATGGGCGGCGGCGGTGGATTCGGTGGAGGTGGATTCAGCGCAGAAGACATTTTCAGTCAGTTCGGTGATATTTTCGGTGGTTCTTTTGGTGGTCGTAGCCAACAACAACGTCAACGCCGTGGTTCTGATTTACGCTATGTCATGGAATTGACTCTTGAAGAAGCTGTTCAAGGTGTGAAAAAAACCATTAGCTTTACTGCACCAGCACCATGCGAAACTTGTGATGGGAAGGGTTCAAAAAATCCAAATGATGTAGAAACGTGTAAGACTTGTCATGGTGCGGGTCAAGTACGTATGCAGCAGGGCTTTTTCTCTGTGCAACAAACGTGTAATACCTGTCGTGGACAAGGTAAAATCATTAAGAACCCATGTAATACTTGTCATGGCTCTGGTGTAAAAGACCGTCAGCAAACACTTGAAGTGACCATTCCTGCGGGCGTGGACAATGGTGATCGTGTACGTTTAACTGGTAAAGGTGAAGCGATTCGTGATGGTCAGGCAGGCGATTTATATGTAGAAGTCGTAGTTCGTGAACATGAAGTGTTCCAACGTGATGGCGCAGATTTATATATGGATGTCCCTGTCAGTTTTGCTGATGCAGCTTTAGGTAAAGAAATTGAAATACCGACTTTAGATGGTCGCGTCAGCCTGAAAGTTCCAGAAGGAACGCAAACAGGTAAAATGTTCCGTCTACGTGGTAAAGGTGTAAAACCTGTTCGTACCAGTATGCAAGGTGATTTACTGTGCCGTATTGTCATTGAAACACCTATAAATCTTACTTCACGTCAACGTGAACTGTTAAAAGAGTTACAGGAAACAATGGATGGCGATGACAATAAATCATCACCAAAGAAAAAATCATTCTTTGATCGCTTATTTGACTAAAATAAAGTTAAATGCAGAATGATGAAAAGCCACTTCAATATCATCTTGAAGTGGCTTTTTTATGCGCGATGAAATTTAGTCACTTCGATGGGTATGGTGGATTAAATTTCAATTTTAACTTTTAGAAAATTCCCAGACTTTTGTTATAGTAAGATTAATTTAGAATCAACATCAGGAAAATGTTATGTCAGCTCCACGCATTGGGATTTTAGGTGCAGGCGGTCGTATGGGTCGTACGCTTATTCAAGCGGTACAACAAGCAGGTTATCAACTCGCTGCTGCTGTAGAGCGCCCTGAAAGTACGCTCATTGGTACAGATGCAGGTGAGCTTGCAGGCATTGGTGCTGTGGGTGTAAAGGTTGTTGGTAGCCTAGAAGAAGTTTTGAAAGATGTTGATGTTGTTATTGATTTTACTGCACCTGTAGCGACTGAAAGCAACTTGAAATTGTGTTCTACTGCTGGCGTAGCCATGGTTATTGGTACAACAGGTTTTTCAGATGAACAAAAAGATATTTTGAATGATTCTGCAACGAAAACACCTGTGGTCTATGCAGCGAACTATTCAGTGGGTGTGAATGTGTCAATTAAATTACTTGAGCTTGCTGCCAAAGTATTTAACGATACTGTCGATATTGAAATTATTGAAGCACATCACCGCCATAAAGTAGATGCACCATCAGGTACAGCACTTATGATGGGTGAAGCGATTGCAGATACTTTAGGTCGTGATTTAAAACAAGATGCAGTTTATCATCGTGAAGGCTATACAGGTCCTCGTGAACGTCAAAGCATTGGTTTTCAAACCATTCGTGGTGGTGATATTGTTGGTGAACATACCGTGATGTTTATTGGTGAAGGCGAACGTGTAGAAGTTACACATAAAGCGACAAGCCGTATGAACTTTGCTTCAGGTGCAGTACGTGCAGCCGCATGGGTTGTGGGTAAAGATGCCAAAAAATACGATATGAAAGATGTTTTAGGCTTAAATGACATTTAAGTCCAAAGTGTGTTTCATTAAAATAAATAAAAATGATCTAGAAAAGAATTTCGAATGAAAAAAACAGTGATGTTATTTGCGTGTGTGGTCAGTGCAATATGCCTGACTACACAGGCGGCTTTACCTGCCAATGCTAAACTTAGTATGAATAAAAATAATATTAAAGTTTGGACTTATCAAGATCCGAGTCAGACGGTTTTATCTTATAAAGGCGAAACGACTTATGATGTACCAATTGAGCGAGCAGTTGCCCTCGTTTTAGATGTGCAAAATACACCGAAGTGGGTACCCAATGTGGCTCGTGCTGAAGTGTTATCTCGTGATGATAAAAAAGGAGAGTTCACTCTATATATGGTGCTCGATTTTCCATTTCCCTTAAAAGACCGTGATATGGTAGTGAAAGGGAAAATGTTTAAAGATGCCAATGGTACAATTAGCATTAAAAATAAAGCCATTGCTTCAGGTAAACCGCTAAATCCGAATTATATTCGTTTAAAAAATTATGAAGGCGATTGGGTTTTTCAAAAAATAGCAGGTAATAAAACTAAAGTGACTACGACGGGTTTTGCTGACCCTGAAGGTTCAATTCCGCAAAGTGTGACCAATATGTTGGTCGAGCATCAGCCTTATCAAATGTTGCAAAAGATGAAAGCAGAATTGGCAAAGAACAGTGTATTACCCGCTTTACCTGTGATGTTGAAATAATTTTTAAGTCGTTTTAAAACAAAAACCTTCAACGTCATATTTGAAGGTTTTTGTTTTGATGTTTAGCCACATTAGTGAATGAATTATTGTACAAGTTCTTTGCTCATCTTCATTTGAATAAAGACTAAAACTAATCCTACTGCAGTTAGGACAGCACCTGTGGTTGAAACCATGGCATAACTCATGTTCATACTGAGGACTGCGCCACCAGCCGCGGCTCCTAAGGCATTGCCTAAGTTGAAAGCACCAATATTGACCGATGATGCTAAGCCTGGTGCTTCATGTGCAACAGACATGACACGCATTTGTAAAGGGGGAACTACGGCAAAGGCTGCTGCCCCCCAAATAATCAATGCAATGGCAGCACCAATCGTCGTTTTTGCTAAGATTGGAAAGAGCAACATCATCACCATCAAAACAACCAAGAAGCCAATTAGGGTTTTGGATACCGATAAATCTGCAAACTTTCCGCCTAAATGATTGCCAATTGAAAAGCCAATGCCGATGAGAACCAACATGAATGTAATGACAGTTGGTGTCGCATGGGTAATATGATGTAGGCTCGGTGCAATATAGGTGTATAGGGTAAACATCGCACCCGCACTCATCACCGTTGTAAGTAATGCAAGTACTACAGGCAAGCGTGTTAGAACTTTGAGTTCTGCTTTGACATCAGGACGTTGTCCGAGTTCACCCTCAGGCAGTGCTTTCCAAAGAGAGAGCATGGTGATGACACCTAAGATTGCAATCAGTGCAAAAGACATTCTCCAACCAATATTTTGTCCAACCCATGTGGCTAAAGGTACACCACCGATATTGGCAATAGTCAGCCCCATAAACATCATCGCAACCGCACTCGCTTGTTTATCTTTTGGTACAACACTTGTGGCAACAATTGAACCAATACCGAAAAATGCGCCGTGGTTTAAACTGGTGAAAATTCGTGCGCCCATTAAGCCCCAATAATTGGGAGCAATTGCCGCAAAAAGATTACCTAGTGTAAAAATGCCCATTAAAATAATCAGAGCTTTACGGCGCGGAAAATGTCCAAACCATAAAGTCATAATTGGTGCACCAATCATCACGCCAAGTGCGTAAGCAGTGATGAGCATACCCACGGTAGGAATAGAAATATTGAGATTTTCTGCAATTTGTGGCAAAAATCCCATGGGAGAAAATTCTGTTGTACCAATGGCAAATGCACCAATGGCAAGGGCGAGTAAGGGAAAGTTAATTTTCATATCGGACTAATCCCAAATTGGTGCTAAATTTTCAGGATTTACTTCACGTCTATTACATTCAAGTTGTCGAATCAATTGAATTTCTTCATGGGGCAATTGAATATCTTGTGCTTTCAAATTTGCCATTAAGTGTTCCCGTTTTGTCGAAGAAGGGATCACAGCAAAGCCTTCTTGTAATGCCCATGCTAAGACAATTTGAGCAGTTGAAGCCTGATGGTTTTTGGCAATGTCACTCAAAATAGGATCATTCAATACTTTGCCATAAGCCAAAGTCATATATGAAGTCACATCAATTTGCTGTGATTGTAAAAAATTCACCAGCTTATGATTTTGCAAATAAGGACTGAGTTCAATTTGATTGGTGGCAATATTTTCAATACCCACGGCATCAATCGCTTGTTGTGTTAAATCAATATTGAAGTTTGAAATACCAATATGCTCGGTTAAACCTTGTTGTTTGGCTTCAAGTAGGTTTTGCATCATTTCTGCTACAGACATTCCAAGTGACGGTGCAGGCCAATGGATCAGGGTGAGATTGACCGCATCCGTTCGCAATTTTTGTAAACTATCTTTTAAACTTGGAATAAGTTTGTCTGCACGATAGTGCTCTGTCCATATCTTTGTGGTGATAAATAAATCATTACGATGAATATGACTTTCACCAATCGCTTGTCCAACTTCAGCTTCATTGCCGTAGATTTGTGCAGTATCTACTGCACGATAACCGATATCTAAAGCAGTTTTAATAGAGTCTATGACCGTTTGACCCGATAGGCGGAATGTACCTACACCGAAAGCAGGGATGATTTTAGGTGTATGGGATGAAGTCGTTTGTGACATGAGTATTCTTCATTTTTAGATTGAGTGTATTTTGCAAGTTTTATTGTTGCCATTAAAGTGGTGAATTGGCAAAATATTATTGATTAAAAATCAATTATTGCGAGTTGTATTGATGATATGAAATCGACCTTAGAAGAATTAAATGCTTTTATTAATATTGTTGATAGTGGCTCAATTGGAGCAGCAGCATTACAGTTAGACCAAACAACGTCAGGTGTTAGTCGTGCATTACAACGCCTTGAGTCTAAACTGAATGTGACTTTGTTAGAGCGTACAACTCGAAAATTAAAATTGACACAAGAAGGGCATATTTTCTTAGAAAAAGCTCGAAAAATTGTGCATGATTTAAATGAAGCCGAAGATGCTTTACTCAAATCGGATGGTGATACTTCGGGGCTAATTAGAGTTGATTCAGCAACGCCATTTGTCTTGCATGTGATTGTTCCGTTAATGTCTGAGTTTAATCAGCTTTATCCAAATATTGAAATTGAACTCAACTCTAATGATCAAGTGATTGACTTACTCGAACATAAAACTGATGTGGCAATCCGTTTTGGTGAGCTGAATGATTCAAGTTTACATGCACGATTGTTGTGTAAAAGTCGCTTATACCTTGTGGCAAGCCCTGAATATTTAGAAAAAAATGGTTATCCGAAAACGCCTCAAGACATTCTCAATCATCCTCAAATTGGCTTTAGCAAGGTATCGCATTTAAATACTTGGCCAATCAAAATTAATGGTGAAAAGTTGACAGTTCGTCCTAAAATTAAAGCTTCTAATGGTGAAACGGTTCGACAAATGGCATTGGATGGTTTAGGTATTACGTGTTTATCTGCCTTTTTAGTACATCGAGATCTGAAACAAAATCGATTAATTGCACTGTTTGAAGATCAAATAGACATTTATGAACAACACATCCATGCGGTGTATTATCAGCAGGAACATTTGCCGAAACGTGTCCGTTTATTCATTGAGTTTTTAGCGAAAAAGCTGTCAAAGTATCGATAGTTTTTTGCGGTGGTAAACTTAAACTCAGTAAAGTTTGGTTTTGGGTTTGTTGTGGATTGACTAATTGAATATCGAATTGCTCAGCAGTTTTTTGTAGACATTCAAACTTTAAATTTTGCTGTGATGGCATGTTAATTTTCATTGAGTGATCAGCGCTTGCTTGGTAAGTATATTCACGTTTAGCTGCCGTTTGATGCAAAGTGGGTTGCAAATGATTCAGCTGATATTCACCTAATTTTTGTGTTTTTAAAAAACCTTCAATCAATGATTTACAAATGAAATGCTGTTGTTGTGCAGCTTTGTTGACCTGTTGAGGTTGGCAGGCTGTCAGCCCAAAAGCGATGCAAGCAAGTACGATCATTCTCATCATTTTTCTCCTTTTAAATCAATTGGATTTAAAAACTAACTGTAAAAGAAGAATAAATCTGTTAGTTTAATAGATACAGATACAACTATTATTAAAATTTGGGTACAGATATGGCATTTCAATATCAGGTATTAGCAGAGCAGGTTGCACAGAAAATTTATAGCGGTGAATTGATTGTTGGGCAAAAACTTAGTTCTTTACGGCAGTTTGCTGAGTTGCAAAGTACTAGTTTGAATACTGCAAAAAGTTGCTATGAATTACTTGAAGCGCAAGGCTTGATTTATGCCAAAGAAAAATCAGGTTACTTTGTACAATCTCTTACGCAAAAACCGCAAATTGCTGTACCGAATCATCCCGATTTTAAATCGCATGCCCGTGATATTTCTAACTTGGATTTACAAATACAAATCCATGAAGCTTCAGCCAACAGTCGCTTAGTTCATTTAGGTTCAATTCAACTGTCCCCAAATCTAGTACCTGTCGAGGCAATTAGACGTTCTATTCAACGTGCTTTAAAGCATTGTAAACCTGAAGACTTTTTATATAACAATCGGCAAGGTCATTCACAGTTACGTGAAGCTTTGTCAGTGCATTGGGCTGAAGATGGCTTTTATATTGCTAAGGATGATATTTATATCAGCAATGGCTGTATGCCTGCATTATCCATCATGGTACAAAATGTGAGTAATGAAGGTGACAGTATTATTGTTCCAACCCCTAACTATAATGGTCAGTTGCAATTATTAGCTTTATTGAACCGAAAAATTGTTGAAATTCCTGCTAATACTGAAGGTTTTGACCTAGAACGATTAGAACAGGAAATGCAAAATTCAGGCGCAAAAGTATGTCTATTAACGGCCAATTTTCAGAATCCTTTAGGTTTCTGTCTGAGCAACGCAGAGAAAGAAAAAATTGCTCAACTTGCTTCAAAATATCAATGCTATGTGATTGAAGATGATATTTATGCAGAATGTAGTTTCAATGCAAAGCGTCCATTGCCAATCAAATATTGGGATCAAGATGGTTATGTGATTTATTGTAGTTCGATTTCTAAATCTTTATCACCTGCGTATCGAGTGGGATGGTTTTGCCTACCATCGCGCTTGCAACATTTACATGCCAAGTTAATGTTGCAGAATATATCGGTAAATACACCGCTACAATTGGGACTTGCCGATTTAATTTTTAGTCGAGCTTATCGTCAACATCTCACTGAGTTACGTCCTAAATTGATGGTGCAGGTGGAGCAGTATCGTCAATTTATTCATTCTGCTTTTTATGATGTCGATATTCGTTTAAATGAACCGCAGGGCAGTTATGCATTGTGGTTACAGTTTCCTGAGCAAATTGATAGTTTGGCACTGTATTATTTTGCACAAGAGCACAGTATTAATATCGTTCCGGGTTTAATTTTTGGCGAGGACAATCGTTATAACAATTGTATTCGTTTAAATGCAGGGCATGAGTTGTCAGATGAAATTAAAGATGCGCTTGTGTTGTTGGCAGATTGGGTAAGAGGGGAGTTAGACGTGGAAAATGTGGCTTAAAGATTTTCCTTCTTGCGTAGCTTTGCTACTCATCTTTAAAAAGAGGGGAATATTACGAATCTGTTTAATATTAGATTAGGACATCTCCTCCCTTTTTTAAAGGGAGGTTGGGATGGATTCTATTGAACAGAAAAAGTAAGTAAAAAATTATCGCTTCCGATAGCGATTAAAGAGATTAGTACGGTTTATTAAAAATCAGCTTTTAACACAATTCGATAACGTGCCTGACCTGAATGTAGACGTTCCAAGGCATCATTAATTTTTGACATCGGATACAGCTCAATTTGTGGTGCGATATTTTTACGTGCTGCAAATTGTAAAAGTTGACGTAGTGCAAATGGAGAGCCAGTAGGAGAGCCCGTAACTGATTTTGCACCACTAATTAGTGTTCCTGCAGGAATTGCTAACGGTTCAAGCACCATACCGAGCATGTGAATAGTACCATTTGGTGCTAGGGTATTTAAATACGATTTCCAATCTAAAGTCACGTTCACGGTACACAGCAATAAATCAAATTTGCCACGTTGAGATTTTAATGCGCTTGCATCACGGCTATTGACGACATGGTCTGCCCCCATAGCTTTGAGTTCATCGGTCTTGTCTAGGCTTGAAGTAAATGCAGTAATTTCACAGCCCCATGCTTTAAGTAGTTTAATCGCCATATGACCTAAACCACCAATGCCAATTACACCGACATGGTGAATGGCTGAAATTTGATGTTTTAAAATAGGGTCAAATACGGTGATTCCGCCACATAGTAATGGGCCAGCACTTTCAGGATCTAAGTCATTAGGAAGAGGAATAATCCATTGCCAACCTGCACGAACTTTATCTGCAAAACCACCTGCATGACCTACAATAGTCGCTTTCTTCTCTCCTGTACAAAGTACTTGCTGACCACTGACACATGGGTCACAGTACTGACAACTTTCCGCAGTCCAACCAATTCCAACGCGTTGCCCAACTTTCAAACCTTTCGCTTCTGACCCTAGTTGAGTGATGATACCGATAATTTCATGACCGCCAACAACTGGATAAACTGCATTGCCCCATTCATTATTAATTACTGAAACATCAGAATGGCAAAGTCCACAGTATTCAACCTCGACTTCAACTTGATGAGCTTGTAATTCGCCAGCATCAAATTGGTAAGGAACAAGTTCTGCGCCTGCACTGTGTGCTGCATAAGCATTGATTGTATTGTTTGTCATTGTGTCATTCCTTATAGAAGAAAGATTTTATCGTTTTTGAATGGGTGATTAGCGAAATGTACAGCTATTTTCATGGTCATTAACCATACCTACGGCTTGCATAAAAGCATAACAGGTTGTTGGTCCGACAAATTTAAAGCCATTTTTTTTCAGTGTTTTGGATAGCTTTTGACTTATTTCAGTTTGTGCAGGCGCTTGTTTATAATTGGGGACATCATTAAGTTTTGGTGCACTTTCTACAAAACTCCATAACCAATCGACCATATTAATACCTTGAGCTTTCATATTTTCCCAAGCAATGGCATTATCCCGAATGGCTTTGAGTTTACCAATATGCCTGATAATACCTGCATCCTGTAATTTATATTCAAGGTGTTGATCGGTCAGTTGGGCAATGTGTAGAATCGAATGCTGAAAGAAATGTTCACGATAACGCTCACGTTTTTTTAGTACAGTAATCCAAGAAAGTCCAGCTTGTTGCCCCTCAAGACATAGCATTTCAAATAGATGTTGTTCATTATGATTTGGGATACCCCATTCATAATCATGGTAAGCGATATAGAGTGGATCATCGGAGCACCATCCACAGCGTTGGGTTGTCATGAAGTATACTCCGCTATAAGTTGGGCAGAGTATTTAGATTTTGAAATCTGCCCATTGATCTGTTTGATTATCCCAATAGGATAATTGTGCTTGTTCTAAATCTGTGAATTTAATCCAAATATCTTTACCTGTTTTATCTGCAAATCCTGTACTGATCAAGAGGGAATCTTCAGAAATTTCCATAATCCAACCTTGATGCGTTTGATCATTCAGTACAATTTTTTGCTGATTGCCTGATTCTGCAAATGTAACCATGCGCTCAATGAAAGCTTCTGACATGAAATGTAATTCCTGATTTTAAAAAATTAACGTAAATAGAGATAGGGATTAACCGCACCACGCCCTTTACCCTCTAAGTATAATCCATAGTGCAAATGAGGGGCAGTGTGTCTTGCATTTCCTGTATTACCGACATAACCAATCAATGCGCCTTTTTTAACATAGTCACCTTCTTTTAGACCCCGTTTGTGTCCATCGAGATGCGCATAATAATGATATGTCCCCGCAGGTCCCATCATCCAAATGACTATGCCACCCAAATTATTGCTTTTCAAACTTGTGATTATGCCATTGGTGCTACTCAACACTTTTGTTCCACGTGGAGCCATAATGTCAATACCTTCATGGCTACGTCCCTGACTGCGTGATGCTCCCCAAGTATCACTGAGTTGGCTGGTTTTAATGCCATCGACAGGAATAGGTAGCTTCTTTGGCATAGGACTCGCTTTAAGCTGTAACACTGTTTCTGTCGGTAATGTTATTGGAATTTGTTTTTTAGGTGCTGTGGTACAGGCACTAAGTAGGGTGAGCATAAAACCAAGCAGGCTCAAGGACAATAAGCGGGACACAGGTAATCCTATTATTAAAAATGATGAGATCATTTAATCAAGTGAATTTGACGTTATAAGTATGAGTTATTTTTAGCTCGTATCCGACTATGTCATAGATCAACAGCAGAGATCAATTTTTTCATCGCTGTAGGAATGCCCATTTGTGTAGCTTTTTGTGGCGATAACCATTCGCCATCCAATTCACTTAATAAATACTCTTTTTCCTCTGCTTCAACTTTGAATATTTGTGCCGTGAGAATCCACGTAAAATGGGTGAAGCTATGTGAAATTTGCATAGATTTTGTTTTAGAAATGAGTTTTAAGCTTTGGCAAATTTGATCAAACTCAATGTCATTTTCAATAATAGGCAAACTCCATAAACCACCCCATAAGCCACTACTCGGACGTTGCTGCCATAACCATTGTCCTTCTGACTCGATCAATAAAACTTTAGCATATCTGATAGGTACAGGCTTTTTAGCTTTTTTAAACGGTAATTCAGTTTCGAGTCCTTGTGCATGTGCTTTGCAATGCTGTTGCATTGGGCAGTATAGACACAGTGGTTTTTTCGGTGTGCAAATGGTTGCACCTAAATCCATAATCGCCTGAGTATAGTCATGGTTACGCTCAGTTGGGCAAAGACTTTCTGCAAGTTGCCACATTGCACGTTCATGTATTGGCTTACTCAAATCATCTTCAATGGCATGAAAACGGGCAAGTACTCGTTTTACATTACCATCCATAATTACACCATATTTCCGTAGTCCGAGTGACATTAGTGCCCCACCTGTGGAAGGTCCTACGCCAGGTAATGCGATCCACTCTTCTAATGTCTTTGGAAAACTTCCTGTTTGATGCACAATACCTGCGGATTTGTGTAAATTTCGAGCACGAGCATAGTAACCAAGCCCTGCCCAATAGGGAGCGACATCATCCCATGATGCTTTACCAAGATCATCGACTGTTGGAAAACGATCTATAAATTTTTGGAAATATTGTAAAACTGTTTTGACTTGAGTCTGCTGTAACATAATTTCTGAAACCCAAACTTTGTAAGGATCATCTGCCACTTGCCATGGTAAATCATGGCGTCCATGTACATCGAACCATGTTAAGAGCGCATCAGAAAAAGAAAATGAAGACATAGGACTCAGAAGAATTAAAGATGGGAAAAGACGAGAGCAGTATAGCGAAGAATAGCACTGAAAGAGGATGCAATATGATGGATAATAAAAAAGACGCCGAAACGTCTTTATCATTTCAAAATAAACGTTAAGCTGTAATACCCCAACGTTGATCCAATTTTAATGGTTCGTTTTTATAGCGTGGAATAATGTGAATGTGGAAGTGCTCAGCTTGATCATCACCAAAGACATTGCCATCATTAAATGCAATATGGAAACCTTCAGGTTGATGACGGATTTTCAATTCATTGCGTGCAAGCTCAAGAAGTGAAGATAGACTTTTACGTTCTTTCTCAGTAACTTCAAAAAAAGAATCGACATGGCGTAGTGGAATAATAACTGAATGTCCTTTCGAGATTGGACTCAGTTCAGGCAAAATAACGCCATACTCATTTTTCGCAATGATGTCATATTCATCAAATTCGCAATAAGGGCATTTTTTGTCAGTCATGATATTTTCCTCTAAGTATTAATGCCATCTTGAATGGCTTTACCGTATGTCGTAAAGCTAAAAAGATGATCTTTTCGTTCATTTATTTTAAGCAAGTTTACGTTGTAGTAGAGCATACATTTCTTGCAAACTTTGCTTTTCCGCTGCCGCGTTATAACCCAAATCGACATTATTGGCTTGAGCACGTTCATCAGCAAGTGGATTACTGAAACCATGTTTCGCATCTTTTAAAATAGTGACACGATGAGTCACTTCAGCTTGAGTCATTTCTTGTTTAAATCCTTCTACATCATTTAAAGACACCATGCTGTCTTGTTCGCCGTGTAATACTAAAATTTCAGCTTGAACTTTGCCTTTTTCAGCAGGAGATTGAGCGCTCAAATTTGCATGGAATGTGGCAACAGCTTTTAGCGGTGCACCTGAACGTGCAAGATCTAAAATGACTTTACCACCATAGCAAAAGCCAATCGCCGCCACACGATTTGAATCGACTTCAGGCTGTGCTGCCAATATTTCGAGTGCAGCAGTTGCACGATCAACAATAGTATTGGCGTTTTTAAATGTATCCATCATCCATGCATAGGCTTGAGATGCATCTGTTGTGACTTTTTTATCACCATACATATCAATCGCAATGGCTGCATAACCATGTTCTGCAAGTTCACGTGCACGTTGTTCGGTATATTCATTGCGGCCCCACCACTCAGGTGAAACAAGTACGCCTGCAACAGCTTGTGCATTTTCAGGTGCAGCGAAATAACCGATCAGTTGATGACCATCTTTGTCTTGATAAACCACTTCACGTGTTTGGATGGCAAGAGTCATGCATTAAATCCTTATAAAGATGAGGGAATAGCTCGATTAAATCATAAAAATATACTTTTAAAATGACTTTGTTGCCAATATTAACAATTGAAATGTGAGAAATTATATTTCTTAAGCACCCTGATAACTATTGAGCTATATATTTGAAATTAAAAAAGAAGGCATATAGCCTTCTTCTTATATAAACTAAGTTATTGTATGTTTAGCACATAATTTTTTTAGGCACGACCCTTAAATAAAAATCCAACTATGGCTAAAATGACAGCAATAACCAATAAAATGACAGCAAAGTCTTTCGACATACCTGCGACACCACCGAAGCCAAATAGACTCGCAACAAGTGCAATAATGGCGAAAATAATAGCCCAACGGAACATACTCTTCTCCTTCTTTTTTATCGATTAAATTTAGTATAGGTGTGATGTAATTTTAAGCGTGTGAATTTATGTTGTACTCATGTGAGCAAGCTGTAGAAGTGTAACAAGAGTATTTGAAGTTGATATTTGTAAGATCAAATTCAAAGCTTAGAACTGTTATAATTGATCTAAAGGCTTGGAAAATCAATTGAAATGAGCAATGAATTGCGCACAGAGTTTTGGAAAAACTATACGCTTGAGCAGCTGACACAAGTGGAATGGGAGGCTTTGTGTGATGGTTGTGGGCAATGTTGCTTAATCAAATTGGAAGATGATGAAACTAATGAGATTGCCTATACCAAAGTGGCGTGTAAATTACTTGATTGCACAACAGGGCATTGTTCAGATTATCCAAACCGTATGCAGCATGTTCCTGACTGTATTCAATTGACATCTGAAAAATTACAAAATATTCATTGGCTACCAAATAGTTGTGCATATCGTAGAGTCAATGAGGGTAAGAGTTTACCAACTTGGCATCATCTCATTACAGGTTCACGCCATAACGTCATTAAAGCTCGAAAATCGGTTGCAGGGCGCTGTATTTCAGAGGCTGAGATTGATCCTGAAGAGATTGATGAATACATTGTAAAATGGGTACGTTGAGCATTATTTTAATAATCCACTTATTTAAAAATATTGGCTTTTATATGTTGTTTGAGGCTTTCCATAGTAGACTAAGAACAGCCTCAATTTATAATCATAAGTCTTATGTCTGATACACAAATTCCACTTCCTGAACGACTGCGTCCCCGTGATTTGTCCGAAATTATCGGGCAGGATCATTTATTGGGTGATCAGGCACCTTTACGTCAAATGATTGATCAAGGGCATTTACCTTCGATTATTTTTTGGGGGTCGCCAGGCGTAGGTAAAACCACCATTGCCTTGCTCTTGGCTCAAGCGGTTGATCGACCTTTTGTCAGCCTTTCTGCACTTAATACTGGTGTAAAAGAGCTACGTGAAATTATTGCAGAAAGTGGTGACCTACTCACGCCTGTAGTATTTATTGATGAAATTCATCGCTTTAATAAATCACAACAAGATGCGTTACTGAATGCAGTAGAAAAGGGCAAAATCACCCTAATTGGTGCAACGACAGAAAATCCATCCTTTGAAGTCAACAGTGCATTATTATCACGCTGTCAGGTGTATAGCTTGAATGCTTTGAGCAATGATGCGATTCAAGATTTACTCACCCGAGCGATTCAACAAGACAAGTTTTTACAAGAAAAATTTGTGCAGTTTGAAGAGTTTGATGCCATTGTGCAATTTGCAGCAGGTGATGCACGTAAGGCTTTAAATTTACTCGATTTGATTGCAAGTACTTTTGAGCCTGATGTTGAAAATATCATCACCAATGCCAAAGTCGTTAAAGTCGCACAGCAAAATATTGCCCGCTATGATAAGTCAGGTGAACAGCACTATGATTTGGTATCGGCATTGATTAAATCCATTCGAGGCAGTGACCCTGATGCAGCGTTGTATTGGATGGCACGTATGCTTAAAGGTGGTGAAGATCCTGTCTTTATTGCACGTCGTATGTTAGTAGCGGCATCAGAAGATATTGGTAATTCAAATCCAAATGCATTGTTACTTGCAGGTGAATGCTTCCGCTCAGTACAAGCGATTGGTATGCCTGAATGTCGAATTATTTTAGGGCAATGTGCAGTCTATTTGGCGACGAGTGCTAAAAGTAACAGTACCTATTTGGCAATCAATAAAGCGATGGAACTTGCTGAACGTACAGCAAATTTACCTGTACCTTTGCATTTAAGAAATGCACCAACCAAGCTGATGAAAGATCAGGGGTATGGTGTTGATTATCTTTATCCGCATAATTATTCTGAAAATTTTGTTACGCAAGAATATTTACCGCCTGAACTTAAAGGTACCAAGTTATATGAATCGGCACGTAATAAACGTGAAGTCGAAGGTGAAAAATTACAACAGCGTAGATGGCAGCAAAGTCAGCAACAACAATAATTTGATCGGCTAAAATGCAATTCTAAATCTTTTAATTGGATGTGAGTTCACTGAAAAAGGTTTAGAATATGCATATTCTTTCTATCGCTAGATCATTGTGCCATGTCGTAAAAATCATGCTGCAATGAACATAAAATTATGAAAATTTCATTACTCTCATCTGCATTATTTGGCTGTATTTTCTTTTTTTCTCCATTTAGCCAAGCAGTAGAAATTCATAAAAATAGATCATTAGAACAAACTGAAAATCTTACAGAGAATACAACAAAAATATTGTATCAAGTTGATTTTGTTCAGCAACAGACTTTGCCACAGCAGTGGCGTATTCCAGGTAATAATCCTGGAAATATCAGTATTCAAAATGGTGTTTTACAAATTGATGGTCGAGCGAATGACATACAACCGACTTCAATTTTGTTGCCATCTAGTTTAGAGCAACAACAGAACTACCGTATCGATGTTGAGTTTAGTCTTGATCAGCCATTAAACAGCTCTCGTTGGGGTAGTGTGATGTACGATGTTGTGACGACTCAAGGCATTATCCCAAATACTTACTATCAATTTACAGTACGTAGCGATGTAACTGCAAAAAATGGTACGGAGTTTGGTAATCGTAAAAGTAACGGGCAATGGAATGTTATTGAGGCGAAATCAGGTCAAACACTTAAAGAAGGGCAGAGCTATCAAGCCAGTATTGTGGTACATGGTAATCGAGTACAACATTATCTAAATGGTCAGTTGATGCAAGATGTCGAAATTGATCAGCAGCATTTACGAGGGGATATTGGTTTATCTGCTACGGGCATTATCATGAAGATTCGTAAAATTAGCATCTCTGAGCAAAATGCTGCACTTTCAGAACTGAAAACCAGTGCATCCGCCATTCAAAATACAGCATTTCAATTGTCAGCACCGCCAACACTTATTCAAAGTGGTATAGGCGATGTAAAGGCAACATCAGCATCATTCACACAAGCAAATCAATACTATTATCAACTTGATAACAAATTACGTGTTTTAGATGCTACAGGTAAAGTAATTGGTGATCTTAAATCACTTTTAGAAACAAGACCCAAAAATAAAATCTTTGCATTCGATATTGCTGATATACGAACAATTGATGCTTTAAAACAATTTGTACCAGAAGATGATTTATCTGATATCACTTTGATTTCAAAAGACGCACAGATTTTAGTAGAAGCACATCAAAAGCTACCTGCTCTGCGTACCGCACTTGATTTAAGTCAGTATCGTTCATCTAAAAAACGTCCTGAAAATTTAGCGGAACTTGTAGTGAAAACCAATGCAGCATATAGCAAAATTATGATCTTACCTGCACAGGGGCTTGATAAACCGAGTGTGAGTTATTTGCAACGTCGGTTAATGACCGTATGGACGAAGCAAAATGTCACAGATCATGTACAGGCTGCCACAATTTTAACTACAGGCGTTAATGGTATTTTGAGCCAAAACAGCAATATTTATGCTGAAGTTTTAAAAAAATTTCCTAAAAATACTTTATTACGCCGACCTTTGATTATTGGGCATCGTGGTGTACCGAGTCTTGAGGATGAAAATACACTTGAAAGTGCTACACATGCTGTGACGTTGGGTGCAGATATTATTGAAAATGATATTTATCTGACCAAAGATCAACATCTTGTAGTGATGCATGATAATACGGTGAACCGTACGACCAAAGGTACAGGGAAAATTGAAGAAATGACGCTTGCTGAAGTTCAGCAATTACGAACCTCACATAAAAATTATCACGTACCGACTTTAGCAGAATATTTTATTTGGCTGAAAAAAAATAAAAATACTGTGTTGATGATTGAAATTAAGAGTAGTCAACCGACATTGGTTCAAGCTTTAAAGGCTGAAATTACAAAATATGATGTGGTCGATCAAGTGGTCACAACATCATTTAATCGCGATCAAATTCAGCAAGTCAAAACCAATATGAATCATGTATCGGCAGGGGTTTTAGTCGGTAGTCTACCAAATGCAGCGAATAAATCGGCCAATGTGAAGTATTTGCTCGCCGATGCTCAAAAATATGTTGCATCGTATCATCCATCGTATCGTGCAGATTTGGTCAATATTTTTAATGAAGCACAGCAGCGTGGTGTAAGTTTTTGGCCATGGAATTTAAATGATACGACTTTTAAACAGTTGTATATTGCTGGTTTAAACGGCGTAACCACCAATGATATTCACAAGTATTCAAATTGGATTGTTGATGTTCAGGCGAATACTCAAATGAATATGAAAGTCGGGCAGGCGAGTGCGATTCCATTGAGTTTAAAAGCACAGAATGGTGCAATGTTGAAAGCACTGGCAACACATTTTATTGTACTAAAAGGTTCACCAAATCATAAAGTTGAAAATGGTCAACTCATTTTTACAGATAAAGGTACAGCTTATGTTGTAGCGGGTTATTCATATCAAATAGATGCGCAGAATACGTATTATTTATATAGTCAGCCGATTAAAATGATTGTGAACTAAATATACTTCAACAAAAAACCGAGCTATTTAGCTCGGTTTTTTAGGAGTTTCAGTATCTAATTTCTATAAATAAATTATATATCTGAAAGATCTACACCAATACGTGTAGCAACTTCTTCATAAGCTTCAACAACACCACCTAAACCTTGACGGAAACGGTCTTTGTCGAGTTTTTTCTTGGTATCTTTATCCCATAAACGGCAACCGTCTGGAGAGAATTCATCACCCAAAACGATACGGTCATGGAACACACCAAATTCAAGTTTGAAGTCTACAAGAAGCATGTTGCCTTGAGCAAATAAGTCTTTAAGTACAACATTAACTTTTTGAGTTAATTCTTTCATTTGAGCCAATTGCTCAGCATTTGCCCAGCCAAGTGCAATCGCTTGAGATTCATTCACCATAGGATCGCCTAAAGCATCATCCTTGAAGAATAATTCAAATGTTGGAGGTGTAAGCTCTAAACCTTCTTCAACACCTAAGCGACGGCACAATGAACCTGCAGCGTAGTTACGCATTACACATTCAACAGGAATCATTGCTAACTTCTTCACTAACACTTCTGTTGGCGAAAGCAGTTTCTCAAAATGAGTTTCAATACCTGCTGCTGCCAATTTTTCCATAATAAAGGCGTTAAAACGGTTATTCACCTTACCTTTACGATCCAGTTGCTCTATTTTTTCACCGTTGAATGCTGAAGCATCATCACGGAAAACCAAAATAAGATGATCTGCGCTATCAGTTTCATAAACAGATTTCGCTTTACCAGTATAGAGCAAGGTTTGTTTTAACATGGGGGAACCTTTTGCAAAAAAAATTGCCTAGAACGACTAGGCTGGCCAGTTTTGGTAAATCTGGGTTAACAATTCTACAGCGACTTCTTTGTCGGCAAAACTGTTATCGGTATTGAACACCGCAAGGTTATTGCTAGCGCCCACTGAAGTGAGTTTGAGGACATACGTTTTTTTGTCGACTTTGACAGTTGCTTCATAAGCATTTTTGCTTTGGCCAACAACGGTATGATTCAAGCTGCTGAGTGTGGCAAGTGTGTACTGCCAAATTGTAGCAGAATTTCCATCAATTTTGATCAACGGATTTGCATTTCCATCAGTTAAAATTTGAGGGCGACCTGCTTCTGCAGAGCTTTCACTGCTTTGAGCAACTACTTTTACACTTGCATCGTCTGGACGTGGCACTTCAAAGCGGTTACCACGTTTATTTTCGAACTTTGGTGCATTATCAATCGCCATTTGCTCAACAATAGGTGCTGGATACAAAGGCGTTGCAGGTCTAACCATTGAACCTTCAGGATATTTAAGCGGTGCTAAAGTGGTTGTATCTTTATAATCTAAAGAGCCATTTTTGATGCCAATTGAACTACAACCCGCTAAACTTAAAGCTGAAAGGGCAAGGGTTAAACCAAAACGTAATTGCATAATGCTAAGCTCTTATTAAATGATACCAGCTGCTTTGAGTTCTTCACGCAAAGGCGTACGGTATTGTTCTGCAAGCGGAGTTAATGGTAGACGAATGCCTGTGCCAATTAATTCCATTTCGTGAAGTGCCCATTTGACGGGAATTGGGTTCGATTCACAAAATAGAATATTGTTTAATTTTGCAACTTGCTGATCATATTGAACAGCAAGTTCATGGTTGCCTTCTAATGCTGCCGCACATAAATCACTCATGATTTTAGGCGCAATATTTGCTGTAACTGAAATGTTGCCTTTTGCACCAAGCTCAATCAGTTCACGTGCAGTTGCATCATCACCCGAATAAACAATCATGTCTGTACCTTTTAAACCCTCAAGGAGCTCTTGACCACGAGGTACATCACCTGTTGCATCTTTGATGCCGACAATATGAGGAACACTTGCTAGACGAATGACAGTTTCGTTGAGCATGTCAACACCTGTGCGACCTGGTACATTATATAAAATAATAGGTAAATCGACAGCTTCAGCAATTGCTTTATAGTGTTGGAACAGACCTTCTTGGGTCGGTTTATTATAATAAGGCGTTACAAGAAGCGCTGCATCTGCACCAAGTTCTTTTGCTTCTTTGGTCAGTTCAATCGCTTCATGTGTTGAGTTTGCACCCGTACCTGCAATAATCGGAATACGCTTATTGGCAACACGAATCACTTCTTTAATGACTTGTGTGTGTTCTGCCATATTGAGTGTTGATGCTTCACCCGTTGTGCCTACAGCAACAATGCTGTTTGTGCCTTGTGCAATGTGCCACTCAACGAGCTTTTCTAGACCCTTCCAATCTACGCTGCCATCTTCAAACATAGGGGTGACGAGTGCGACAATTGAGCCTTGAATAATCTGTGCTTGCTGAGTCATTTTGAAAAAAATCCTATTTGACCATCCACTGAGTGTTCAGTCACCGAGCAGGAATGGTTGCAGTTTTTTGATTTGGGCGTAAATCAATCGACATTGATTGAATAATGCTTATGCAAATTATGACTGATTCAGTCTTTTAGAACAATATGCTTTAGTCAAAGCATGAAAAAACTTTATAAAAAGCAACAAATAGTTTTCATAAAGAAGTATTCAAAATTTAAAACATGCTATTTACGCGCTACATTGAGTCCTGAAAAGTCTCGTTCAATATCTATGCAAGCCTATTTTTGAATTGCTTCATAGAAGGTATCACCATTTATCTAAAAAAGTGTAGAAAATAAGAGCTTAAAAAGATGATGCAATACACAAAGGCTATTAAAATTTAAACAAAGGCAAGGGCTTTTAATAGGTTATTGATCGTTTTAAATGATATAAGCCATCGTTGAATCTTCTTATAGATTGAGAATAGACTCTGATAAACATATATATTTCTGAGTGTTTTACTCAAGTTTTACATTTAGTTATTGGTTTTTTGGCTAAATAATGAGGCACTTTAGATTAGGCAGTAAAATTTTTAAACGATAAAACTCATTTTTTCTAACACTTTTTGATAGTTATTTGTCGCTAAAGAGTAAGCGATGATGCGTTGCTATTTTCCGGCTATATCAAAAGGATTTTTAGGATGAATGAAACCCTGACTTCAAGCGATAAAAAACACGCCACGACTACCGTGTTGATTTGTTTTTTAATTGCAGTTATCGAAGGAATCGATATTCAAGCGGCAGGGGTTGCGGCAGCAGGAATTAAAGAATATTTTGCATTAGATGCTTCACAGCTCGGACTATTTTTTAGTGCGGGTATTTTAGGATTACTGCCAGGTGCATTGATTGGTGGTCGTTATGCCGACCAGATTGGTCGTAAAAAAGTACTGATTGCTTCAGTGACAATTTTCGCTTTTTTTACCTTATGTACGGTTTGGGTGAATAGTTTCTATTCATTATTATTGGTGCGCTTTTTAGCTGGTGCAGGATTGGGTGCGGCAATGCCGAATCTGATCGCACTTGCATCAGAATCGGTATCGGTGAAAAATCGAGGTCGTGCAGTGGGTTTGATGTATTGCGGTATGCCTGTAGGTGCCATTATTGTCTCGCTACTTGCAGCACAGCTTGCATCATCAGATATGGCGAGCAGTTGGAAAACGATTTTTTATGTGGGCGGTCTTGTGCCATTGATCGTGGTACCGTTAATGATCAAGTTTTTGCCGGAATCTCGTGAATTTTTAAAAGTACAAAAAGAAGCATCGATAGAGAAAAAAGAATTATCGTACAAAGACTTATTCAGCCGTGAATATGCACCACGTACATTGTTACTTTGGGTGAGCTATTTCTTCACTTTGATGGTGGTTTACATCATGCTGAGTTGGTTACCATCACTCTTCACCGAGCTAGGATTTACACGTAAAGACGGCAGTATGGCAATGGTATATTTCCAAATTGGTGCTGCAATCGGTACAGTGACATTAGGTATGCTAATTGACCGTTGGAAGAAAGCCTATGTGATTATTTTAATGTATGTGGGTATTTTAATTGGTTTATTTAGTTTAAATGGCGCATCAACATTAAACATGATGTTTGTTGCAGCAGCCATTATGGGTACATTCACCATTGGTGGACAGGGTGTACTTTATGCATTTGGTAGCTTTGTTTACCCGACTCATTTACGTGGTCAAGGTGTGGGTGCAGCATCAGCAGTAGGTCGTATTGGTGCGATGATGGGACCTGCAATTGCTGGGCAACTTTTAGCAATGGGTAGCGGGGCTGCTGGTGTGGTTTCAGCAGCCATTCCATGTATTGTGATTTCAGCGATTATTATGGTGTTGTTAACCCGCCGTTTAGAAGCTGATTAATATGATCTAAATATACAATATCAAAAAAAGGGAGCCTGCAATTGCAGGCTTTTTAATGTTGATTTTTTTTTGCGACAAATATTGTTGTTACAATCAATGATTGAATGTGACATATAGATAAGTTCTTTATAATTACTTGCAAAAAGGTTTTAATCACATACGAACAATAAGAATAAGGCTTCACTTGAGGAGAGATGTATTGAGCCCAAAAAAGTTGATTGCTAAGTTTAATATGCAAGATCAACAACTACGTTACATTCAAAAATAAATTAAGTTACTTTTTTTATGCATCAATAGCATGAAAAGCTCGGATTTATTCTCGTTTTTCAGCACGACTCATTCAAGATTTGCCTAACTATTATTTTGTTATGAAAATCAGTCATTTTATTTTTTTGCAAAGGCTTAGATACTGAGTGTCAATATATAGTATGTTCAAAGACGAAGATTGAAAAAAGGACGATAAAAATGCAATGCAATAGCGCTTTAATTGTGGTGGATGTACAGAACGGATTTACACCTGGAGGTCATTTGGCTGTGGCTCATGCCGATCAAATTATTCCAAAGATTAATCAGCTTGCAACGCATTTCGATAATATTGTTCTGACACAAGATTGGCATCCTGAAAACCATATTTCTTTTGCAGAAAATCATGCTGGGAAAGATCCATTTGATACTGTTGAATTGAATTATGGAACACAAGTTTTGTGGCCATCGCACTGTGTACAAGGCACACATGATGCTGATTTTCATCCTGATTTGAATATTCCTCGTGCGCAATTGATTATTCGTAAAGGTTTTCATTCTGAAATTGACAGTTATTCGGCATTTATGGAAGCCGATCATCAAACATCAACAGGTTTGGCTGGGTATTTAAAAGAACGAGGGGTTGATACGGTTTATATTGTTGGGATTGCAACTGATTTTTGTGTGGCATGGACAGCAATAGACGCAGCAAAAAAGGGCTTTAAATCTTATGTGATTGCAGATGCAACCAAAGCCATTGATTTACAAGGTTCATTGCAACATGCATGGCAAAACATGTTGGCATCTGGCGTGAAACGCGTGGTTGCACAAGATATTTTTGCAGCGAGTCACTGATGTCGGTTATTTTAAAATTCAGTCAATTTATACAAAAAACCTTTGCACTTTGGGTCGTATTTTTTGCTTTTATTGCGTTGTGTTTTCCTTCAGCTTTTGTATGGATGAAAGCCTACATTCCTTGGGTACTTGGGATTATTATGCTTGGAATGGGTATGACCATGACAGTGGATGATTTTAAGGGCGTGCTGCAAAGTCCAAAGGCAGTTTTTATTGGCGTGGTGGCGCAGTTTGTGATTATGCCAGGGCTGGCTTATGCGCTATGTCAAATTTTCCAATTGCCTGCTGAAATTGCTGTCGGTGTACTTCTTGTCGGTTGTTGCCCAGGAGGTACAGCATCTAATGTGATTGCTTATATGGCAAAAGCCAATACCGCACTTTCTGTCGCCTGTACTTCTGTATCGACATTTCTTGCACCTGTATTAACACCCGCTATTTTCTATGTGTTGGCAAGTCAATGGATTCCGATTGATGCAGGTTCAATGTTTATTGATATTTTAAAAGTGGTGATTTTCCCGATTATTTTAGGGGTAATGCTCAGAACATTCTTTAAGCAAAAAACAGAACAATATATTCAGGTAATGCCACTGATTTCAGTGATTGCGATTGTTTTAATTGTGGCTGCAATTATTGCGGCAAGTAAAGCTTCTATTTTGCAATCAGGCTTACTAATTTTAGGCGTAGTGATGTTGCACAATGGCTTGGGTTTTCTACTTGGTTATTGGGCAAGTCGTTTGTTTAAACTACCTTATGCCGATGCCAAAGCCGTTTCGATTGAAGTCGGTATGCAAAATTCAGGTTTAGGTGTGACGCTTGCAGCATTGCATTTTGCCACATCTCCCGTGACGGCTGTACCGAGTGCAATTTTTAGTTTATGGCACAATATTTCAGGGCCTGCTTTGGCAACTTATTGGGCAGCGAAAGCGGATAATATGAAGGAAGATCAATCTTAAAAATTTGAATCATTAAAAGAGCTACGGCTCTCTTTTTTGTATGCGATGATTCCAATTTACAACAAGGATTCAATATTGATTAGTTGCATTTAGGATTTAAAATATTGATGATTCAAGCATTTTACATTTTAAGGAAATCTTTTTGTGGCAGTTTATGTAGATCGTGCCCGTGTACAGTTTAAAGAGAAGCTGTGGTGTCATTTGATGGCAGATACACTTGAAGAATTACATATCTTTGCACAGAATATGAATATTGATGCTCGATTATTTCATCGCAATGCATCCTATCCACATTATGATATTACTCTAGAGATGAGGGAAATGGCACTGTTATATGGCGCTTTGGATTCGGATCGTCAAACGATTATTGCTGTAGGGAAAATTTTAAAAGTACAGCTTAAACAGCGTCAATCAGATTCTGATTGACTGATTTTGAAATAAAAATAGCCAACGCTAAGGTTGACTATTTTTAACTAGGGTAGCGTGATTATATGCTACACATCTTATTAAGCATTTGATTACTCAACAGTTACAGATTTTGCCAAGTTACGTGGTTGATCCACATCAGTACCACGAAGAACCGCAACATGGTAAGACAAAAGCTGAACAGGAATACTGTACACAATTGGCGCTAACCAATTATCGACAGTTGGGATATTGACCATATGCTGACGATCTTTTTCCTTGATTCCGCTATTTTCATCTGCAAAAACAAATAGTTCACCACCACGAGCTTGAACTTCTTCCATGTTCGATTTTAATTTTTCGAGCATGTCATCATTTGGTGCAAGAATCACCACAGGCATGTCATTGTCAACCAATGCCAATGGACCGTGTTTCAATTCACCTGCTGCATAACCTTCTGCATGAATATATGAAATTTCTTTCAGTTTCAATGCACCTTCCAAAGCAATTGGGAACTGTGTACCACGACCTAAAAATAAGCAATGTTGCTTTTCTTTGAACAGTTCAGATAAACGTAAAATGTCTTTATCTTGCTGTAAAGTATCCAAAATTACTTTTGGTGTATGCCACAAAGCTGCTGCAATATCTGTTAAATGCTCAGTCGAAATACTTTGCTTTACTTGACCAATTTTCAATGCCAATAACATCAGCGCTGCAAGCTGAGTGGTGAATGCTTTAGTCGATGCAACACCAATTTCAGGACCTGCAAGTGTCAATAAGTGGTGATCAGTTTCACGAATCATTGACGAAGTTGCTACGTTACAAATTGCCATGGTGCTGATCGATAGATTCTTTTCAGCGGCACGTTTTTGCGTATCACGGAGTGCTGCAAGGGTATCGGCCGTTTCACCAGATTGAGAAATACATAGATATAATGTATTTGCCACAATCACAGGTGAGCGATAACGGAATTCACTTGCAATTTCTACTTGGCAAGGTAGATTAATGAGTTGTTCTAGCCAATATTTTGCAATCATGCCTGAATGATAACTTGTACCACAGGCTAAAATTTGTACTTGTTGAATATTGGTAAAATCAATTTCAGCATTTTTCAAGAAATCATCACGTAGAGCATTACCATTGAGTGCTTGAGAGATGGTTTGCTGAATTGCTTCAGGTTGCTCGTAAATTTCTTTGAGCATGTAATGCTTATATTCACCTTTTGAAGCATTGCTGACAGTAGCATCTAATTCTTTAATTGGACGTTCAACCGCTTGACCGTTGACATAAACATCAATACTTGAACGAGTAATACGTGCAATATCACCTTCTTCAAGGTATATAAAACGGTTGGTTACAGGCAATAAAGCCAATTGATCGGAACTAATAAAGTTCTCACCAATACCCACACCAATCACAAGTGGTGAACCTTCACGTACAGCAATGAGTTCATCAGGATGATTTGTATGCACAATACCGAGTGCATAAGCACCTTTAAGTTGTGGAACAACTTGTTCAACAGCTTTCATTAAATCAGGTGTTGTTTTCAGTGCATCATTAACTAAATGTGCAACAACTTCTGTATCAGTTTGTGATGTGAATACATAACCAAGCGCTTCAAGGTCATCTTTGAGTTCTTGATAATTTTCAATAATACCGTTATGAACGACAGCTACAGTACCTGAAATATGCGGATGGGCATTATTTTCAGTCGGTTTCCCGTGAGTCGCCCAACGGGTATGTGCAATACCAAGTGAACCTACAATTTTTGATTCAGACACTGCATTTGCCAAATTGGCAACTTTACCGACACGGCGTTCACGTAAAATGTGACCTTGATCGACCAATGCAACGCCTGCTGAATCGTAACCACGGTATTCAAGACGCTTTAAACCTTCAATTAAAATATCTGTAATGCTACGTTCAGCAATGCCACCAACAATTCCGCACATATTTATATCCTTTTATTTCGCAATCTTTTGAGGGCGTTGATAATTTTCTTTTGAAATTTGTTTTGCACGTTCAAATGCAAGGCTATTATCCGCAACATTTTGAGTAATGACTGAGCCTGCACCTGTGGTTGCGCCGTTGCCAATGGTAATTGGTGCGACAAGAGAGTTGTTCGTACCAACAAAAGCGTTGTCACCAATAATGGTTTTATGTTTATTTGCACCGTCATAGTTACAGGTAATGGTTCCCGCACCAATATTTGAGCCTGCGCCAATTTCTGCATCACCCAAATAAGTGAAGTGATTGGCTTTAGAGCCTACACCAACAGTCGTATTTTTTACTTCTACAAAGTTACCAATGTGGACTTCATTCGCGAGTTCAGCGCCAGGACGTAAGCGAGCAAAAGGACCAATTTGGACATTTTCACCGACAATTGCATTGTCAAATACGCTATACGGTTGAACCTTGGTTCCTGCTGCAATGGTGGTATTTTTAATGATACAACCTGCGCCAATTTCAACATTGTCACCAAAAGTACATTCACCTTCAATGATCACGTTGATGTCAATACACACATCTTGTCCTGCATGCAACTGACCACGTAAGTCAAAACGATGCGGATCAATAATATGCACGCCTTGTTGCATCAATAATTTAGCTTGATGGTTTTGGAATTCACCCTCTAAAGCAGCAAGTTGAATACGGTCATTAATCCCTTCAACTTCAAAAGCCAATTCAGGTTGAATTGAGGCGATTTCCATACCATCAGCCAAAGCCATTGCTACGATATCTGTTAGGTAATATTCACCTTGGGCATTGTCATTGCTCAGTTTTGGCAACCATTCATGCAATTTGGAATTACTGACGCAGTAAATACCAGTGTTAATTTCTTTAATTTGACGCTGCTCTTCAGACGCATCTTTATGTTCAACAATGGCTTGAATTTTTCCATCCTTACGTACAATCCGACCATAGCCTGTAGAATCAGCAAGGGTTAACGTTACTAAACCAATTCCTGTTGCTGTTGATACATCTAACAAACGTTGTAGTGTACTTTGTTGAACACAAGGCACATCGCCTGACAGAATGAGTGAGACTCCATCTTTTGGCAATACAGGTAAAGTCACTTTGACTGCATGACCCGTACCGAGCTGTTCAGCTTGTTCAACCCATTGAATATTTTCATGTGAAAAAGCTTTTTGTACTGTGTCACCGCCATGACCAAAAATTGTAATAATATTTTTAGCTTGTAGTTTTTTTGCTGTTTCAATTACATGACCCAATAATGGTTTTCCTGCTAAGGGCTGTAGCACTTTAGGTAATTGGGAGCGCATACGTGTTCCTTTACCTGCAGCAAGAATAATTACTGTTGTTGACATAAAACACCCTATTATTTTGGCTTAAGCCATTCTAAAATATAGATAAATTATAATACATAACGCAGCCCAAAGTCCTGCAATAATGTCATCAAACATAATACCAAAGCCACCATCAATTTTTTGATCGATGACACGTATAGGCCATGGTTTCCACACATCAAATAAGCGGAAGAGTCCAAATCCGACCAAGACCCAAATCCAGTTTATTTGACCTAAATAAATTAAGGGCAAAAATGTAATAGATTGTCCTGCAAATTCATCCCAAACAATACGTCCGTCATCATGTACATGAATAATTTCGGCGGTTTTACCACAAATCCAAATGCCAATCAGTGACATAATTGTTATGGTTAAGATAGAGCCATAAAAACCCATTGCAAGCCACAGAGGCACAAATAATAAAGCAAATGCAGAACCAAACGTTCCAGGTGCTTTCGGTGCAAGTCCTGAACCAAAACCAACACCACAAAATACAATGATGCGTTCAGACCAAGTCATATTTTTAAAGACAATAGGCGGTTTATGCAAAGTGTTGATATCCATTAAATTGAAGAGAGTGATCTAAGCCATCTTTTTCAAAAGTGAGTCCATATTGCTGTTTTACTGTCCCGATGATTGTTGTTTTTACATTGGGTTGTAATTGCAAAAGTTTTTCGTAATTTTGGCGGCTTATTGTAAAACATAACTCATAATCATCACCACCTGCGAGTGCGTATTGCAATTGCTGCGATTCAGGAAGGCTTTTAAGTGCAGGGCTGATAGGTAGTTCATTCAGGTTAAGAATAGCACCAACCTGTGATGCTTTGAGAATATGCCCGAGATCTTGTGCTAATCCATCAGAGATATCAATCATGCTGTGAGCTAAACCTCTGAGCAAATGACCGAGCTCACAACGTGGCGTTGGATAATCAAGACGTTGTTGTAAGGGATGCCCTAAGTGTTGTAATCCAAATGCAGCATCACCGATTGTACCACTGACGACCACCAAATCATCGACTTGAGCGCCTGAACGTGTGACGGCTTGACCTGTTTCAATCCATCCCATTGCGGTGACAGAAAGGGTGAGATGAGGACTTTGTGTGGTATCACCACCAATTAAGCGCACACCAAATTGATCACAACAATCATATAGTCCTTGGCTAAAACCTTTGAGCCAAGCATGATCAATTTGGGGTAAGCTCAGTGCAAGCAAAATACTATGAGGTTTAGCACCCATTGCTGCAATGTCAGATAAATTAACAGCGACACTTTTCCAACCAATGGCATGTGGTGAAGTATCGTAAGGGAAATGTCGACCAGCAACCAAGGTATCTGCACAGATGACCAACTGGTGACCGGGAGGGGGAGTGACTAAGGCTGAGTCATCGCCGACACCTAAATCGTCATCAGAAAGTTTCTGACGATTAAAATAAGTGTCAATAATAGAAAACTCAGCCATGTCAAATACAACGAAGGCTTATTTAGCCTGTTGCTTTTCTGCTTCGCGCAGACTATTTGCAAGACGGTCTAATACACCATTGATGTATTTGTGACTGTCTGCACCACCAAAGTGTTTTGCCAATTCAATCGCTTCATCTAGCACAACACGATATGGAATTTCGATGTGATCTTTGAGCTCATAAGCGCCTAAACGCAAAGTCGCCAATTCCACGCCATCAAGTGCTTTGATTTCACGATCTAGAACGGGTAAAAGTAAAGCATCCAATGCTTCATGGTTTGCGATCACTTCAGTGAGCAACTCATGATAATAGCCGAGATCCACTTTGTGCATGGCATTGTCTACACGAGTACGTGCTTCAATTTCATGGACTGGGTTGTGGCTCATTTGCCATTCATAAATCCCTTGTACAGCAAAGCGACGTGCTTTACGTTTTGCTGCATAAGTAGCTTGGAGTGTTTGCGACATGCTTTAAATTGCCTTTAACAGGTTAACCATTTCAATAGCAGTAAGGGCAGCTTCACCACCTTTATTACCTGCTTTTGTACCAGAGCGTTCAATCGCCTGTTCAATACTGTCCGTAGTCAATACACCATTGATCACAGGTAAGCCAGTATCTAAACCAACTACACCTAAACCTTTGGCACATTCGCCAGCAACGAAGTCAAAATGCGGTGTGCTACCACGAATCACTGCGCCAAGTGCGATAACAGCATCAAATTTGCCTGACTCTGCTAATTTTTTAGCGACAACAGGAAGTTCCCATGCGCCAGGTGCATGAACGACAGTGATATTATCATCGCTAACGCCATGACGATGCAACGTATCAATTGCACCTTCAAGTAAATGTTCAACAACAAAGCTGTTAAAACGACCAACTAAAATTGCGTAACGGTCTTCGCTCGCAAGATGTAATAAACCTTCAATTCGGCGAATCGCCATAGCAACCTCGATGATTTCACAAGAGTTTTTAATAGATTTCTTTTATCTGGTGCATCCATTTTGTATTTTTAAAAAATTCAAAAGGCGGTGATAGAAAAAAGAAATCTGTTTACAAATTATTAGTTTTTAGTTTGATTTGCAGAACAATATTCTACAACTTCAAGGTTAAAACCAGATAATGCGTTGAAACGTAATGGTGAGCTGAGCAGTTTCATTTTCTCAACGCCGAGATCACGTAATATTTGTGCACCCACACCAATGGTTTGATATTGTTGTGAAAGTGCAGAATTTGATTTGGTTGGTTTTGGTTTACCAAGTTCTTCTAAGGCAGGGCCTAAATCCGATAAATGGCGCTGACCGATCCAAACTAAAACACCACGATCACTGTCTGCAATGGTTTTGAGTGCTTTATCTAAGTTCCAAGCAGGCTCACCATCTTTTTTGTTTAGCTTGAGCAAGTCACGTGCAGGGTTGAAACCATGTACACGAACAGTCGTGATGCCATCTTTAGGCTCACCTTTAACTAAAGCGATATGAATGTCAGGGTTTCCGAGTTCACGGTAGCGGTACAAATCAAAAGTTCCATATTCAGTATCAATGCTTTGCTGATCAATACGTTCAACTGTTTGTTCATTGGTCATACGGTAATGAATTAGGTCAGCAATCGTGCCTATTTTCAAGCCATACTTTTCAGCAAAAACTTCTAAATCAGGGCGGCGTGCCATCGTGCCATCTTCATTGATGATTTCACAAATCACAGAGGCAGGTTCAAGACCCGCTAGACGTGAAAGATCACAACCTGCTTCTGTATGACCTGCACGGTGCAATACGCCACCTGGCTGTGCCATCAAAGGGAAAATATGTCCTGGTTGTACAATATCCGCAGGTTTTGCATGTGCCGCAACTGCTGTTTGAATCGTATGCGCACGTTCAGCAGGGGAAATACCTGTTGAAATACCGTTCGCGGCTTCAATTGAAAGCGTAAAATTTGTTCCATGTTGAGCACCATTCGCATCGACCATTAAAGGCAAATTTAGCTGTGCACAACGGTCACGACTCAGTGTTAAACAAACCAAGCCTCGAGCATGGGTGATCATAAAGTTGATGTCTTCAGCGCGAACGTGAGTCGCGGCAATCACCAGATCACCCTCATTTTCACGGTCTTCATCATCCATGAGGATGACCATTTTGCCTGCACGGATATCTGCTACAAGCTCTTCAACGGTATTGAGCGGCATCAACCTTCACCTTTTTGTTCTGTCTGTCGGACATTTTGATTGAATTCATTGCGCTATAGTCTAACGTGTTTTTACATGTTTTGCCTATGCTTATCATGTGGCGTTGCCGTACATAGTTATACACAAGCTTGTAGGGGAATGAAAAGGGAGGAAAAATTGAAAGGTGATTGTTTTAGTTTAAACATTGAACATTCAGTTTGCAGATTTTATTTAGTCCTTATCTATATTTTGGGCAAGATAAAAAAATCCCCGTACAACATCTGTTATACAGGGATTTTTAAAGCTTGGCTTAGAAGATGAAATTATTCAGATTCAAGTTGCGCTGCTTTTTTCTTACTTTGTAAAATTTCAGTACGAATGGCTTGGGCAAGTTCAGCCGATTCGCTATTCATGCCATTAATCATATACGCATGGCGTGTTAGTACATTACTTGGATTTGGCAATGCGACCAACTGATAATGATCAGTAATGACTTTTAAGTGTTGGCTGTCCAAGTATAGTGCCATTTCACGAGCAATTAGATGCTGTGATAGACGTTCTGCAGCTTGTGCTGAATTGATTTTCATATCTTCGACTTGCGAGGCAACAGCACTACGAGTTTGTAGGACAAAACGTTTTTCTTCACGATAGCGTTTGTAGAGGACTTCAGATAACAGTTGGAACACTGAACCAATCATCAGTAAACATGCTGCTGCATCAGGGCGATCAGCTGCAATACTAATGGTTGCACCATTTTTGTTAAATTCTTGCTCTCGGATAAAATCGTTTGAAGACAATTTATAATGTTGTGCACACAGGACAATACTTTTATTTAAGAAAATTTGGCACAAATTAAAATACGGTTTAGATACAGAGCTGTTAATAGTATTGATTAACTGTTTTGGATCGTAAAATTGAATGTTGAGTGCTAAAACATTTTTCATTTCAGAAGGATTTGTTTGCGCGACTTCGACTTTTGCTACTTCAGATTTTTGCGCTGCAACCGCATGACTTAAACTTTGTGCAGATTTTTCTGCTGCAAGTGCTTCAGTCAATTGAATAATTTCATGTTTTAAACGTGACTCATGGTTTACACGTGCCAAATATTCACTACGTGTTGGTCGAGCAATTGCACGATATGCTAACCATAATAAGCCATGAATAATGAGTGAAACTAAAATGGCTAACCATTGTGTACGTAAAATTTCACCAATGCTTGGTTTAATCAGCGTAATTTCAATGCTACCGACTTTCTTTTCATTTTGTAGCGCATCACGGACAAAAACTTCACCCTGACGAGTTTTTGCCATGCCACTCGTTGCTAGCACTTGATTTTTAGCATCGAGAATGCGAATAGATGCCACACTTGGATTGGTCGCATAACGATTGGCAAGTAAAGCTAAGGACACCGTATTGGCAGGTTCAAGCTCAGCAACGCTGTCTGTGACGAGCTGACTTGTCATCAGTTGTCCCTGACTCGCACGGTTTTCGTTCAGTTGGTGAGTGGTTGCGATTACCAATAAAAATGTGTGTAATGCAAAACTTACGGTAAGTAGGCTAGCAAAAAGCCCTTGTCTTGGTGCATTCAACGTAAACTTCCAAAGAAAAAATATTCGATTTCGATTATGATTCTAACAATAGTTGTAGCTCAGACCCGAGTCAATTCATGCAAGAAATCATTCTTATATCCTTTTTAGGACCTGACCAGCCGAATCAGTTTACTCGGTTAATGCAGGTACTTTCCGTACATTCTTTGCAAATACTCGATGTCGGTCAGGCGGTTATTCATAATCAATTGACTTTAGGCATTGTTGTTTCGTCAGATGATCAGACTGCGACTGCACTTGCAATGAAAGATATCCTTATTTTAGCACATGATATCGGTTTAACAGTTCGATTTAAACCAATCACAGGCACAGATTACGATCAATGGGTTAGTGAAGGTGGACGTACACGTTATATCGTGACGGCACTTGCACCCGAACTGACTGCGGAGCATTTAAAGCAAGTGACGCAGATCGTATCGAATCAAGGCTTTAACATCGAAACGGTGACACGTTTGTCAGGTCGTCCTGAGCGTGATGGACAACAAGATATTTTGCAACGCTCATGTGTTGAGTTTGGTTTAAAAGGGCAAATGCTTGATGCACAAGCCATGCGAGCAGCATGTTTACGTCTTTCTGCTGAGTTAAGCATTGATGTCGCTGTACAAGAAGACAATGCGTATCGCCGTAATCGCCGTTTGGTTTGTTTTGATATGGACTCAACCCTCATTGAGCAAGAAGTGATTGATGAGCTTGCGATTGAAGCAGGGGTAGGTGAGCAAGTTGCTGAAATTACTGAGCGTGCTATGCAAGGTGAGCTTGATTTTCAACAAAGTTTCCGTGCACGTGTTGCCTTACTCAAAGGTATGGATGCCTCTGTTCTTCCTAAAATTGCTGAACGCTTAACAGTGACAGAAGGAGCGGAGCGTTTAATTTCAACCTTAAAAGCACTCGGTTACCGAACAGTAATTCTATCAGGTGGTTTCCAATATTTTGCTGAATATTTACAAGCAAAATTAGGCATTGATGAAGTGCATGCCAATATTTTAGATGTTGAAAATGGCATGGTTACAGGCGAAGTCAAAGGTCATATTGTGGATGGCGCACGTAAAGCCTTTTTATTACAGAAAATTGCCAATGAAATGAATATTTCACCTGAGCAAGCAATTGCAGTAGGTGATGGTGCGAATGATTTACCAATGCTTTCAATTGCAGGCTTAGGTGTTGCATTTCGTGCTAAACCTTTGGTTCGTCAAAATGCTAATCAAGCCATTTCAAGTGTAGGTTTAGATGGCGTGTTATATTTATTAGGCGTACACGACAAAGATTTGAATCACGAATAAATCTTACAGGTTGATGACAAAAAAGCGACTTTCGAGTCGCTTTTTTTACTTATAAATTAGATAGATTGATAGGCTTTTATTAGAGCGAAGAATAGATTGATCAAAGTAGAAACAAACGATAAAAAAGATTTTTCAGGCAAAAAATAAATGGTATTTTTTTGTAATGACACGCAAGAATTGATCCTGAATAGGCTCTCAGCAAAATGTTTAAAATAAAAATGTAATGACAAAGCAATGTTGCGTCATTGTGTGTCGTTATAGATCGAAACAAGACTTTCCTTCTTAAAAAAAATCTCCATAATGCATTTCAAGGCTCATGATAAGCATGCAAAAAAGATTAAATATAAGTGTGCTCGATTGTTGTGAAACAGGATTTAAATGTGATTCAGCATTTTTGGTTTTGACGGAGGTTTTTATGGTAACAGCGACTTTTGCATCGATGATTGGATTTGGTCTAATCGCAGTAGCGTTGATCACTGTTTTATTTTCCCCATACCGTCATTGGTTAGGGTTTATGCTTGCAGGGATGTTGTTTTGGGGAATTCTAGAAACGATCCGTTACGGCATTCAACATTTTTTAGACTTGTCTTTGGCGTTCAGCTATTTGGGCGCCATTAGCTTAGCAATGATCGGATTGACCGTATTTTTACTTGGTGCAGACAACCGAGCGCAAAAAGCTTTAGCGCGTCGTCAATATATTGAGCATACGCCTGTGTATGAAGATGAATAGTCATTTTTAGCTCAAACATCTTTAATATACACAGACATTACAGTTTAAACTGACTATTTTTACACTAAAAAAATTAATGTTAGACATATCAAGGTATATCAAAATGATATACCTTTTTTTATAGATAATTTGCTATTGAATAAAGTGACAAATGGGTCAAAACATTTGTAAATAACTACGGCTTAAAAATAGTAAGATATGCTAGGATGTGATCCAATTTCTGAATTCCACAGTTTTAAATTAAAACAACAGGCTTAAATGTCATGAAACTTTCTTCAATACCCGTTGTAAAGTTACCTATTGTTGATGCGAGTACAGACCCGCTTGACTTGATGGTACTTGGACTAGCATTACGTATGAAACAATTGGCTCGTACGAGTCCAAAATTTGTTGAATTGACACATGACCGTCAGTTCCGTATTCAAATCGGGACTGATCTTGGTGTTGCTCGTCAAATTTTAGTCAATAATGGTCAAATTGATACCGTTTCGGGTGATGAGCAAAAAGCAGATTTTATTTTGCAATTTGCAGATAGCGAGCAGGGTGTTAAAACCTTAATTAAGGGTGATCCATCTGCATTCATGACAGGCATGCAAAATGGTACGATCAAAATGGAAGGTGATTTCAGTCTACTCGTTTGGTTTAACCAAGTGGCGCGTTTGATTCCACCTAAGGTTCCAAAGTCGGTAAAAGACAAAATTAAAGTTGCACGTCAATTTTTAAAAGATAAAACTGGGCGTTAATACGATTTAAAAAATCCTCGAATTCGAGGATTTTTTTTGTCTTAGATATTTTGCTTTGACATTTTATTCTACTTCTAAATTGAAGGTTACTGGGCCATCATTGACCAAGTGTACTTTCATATCTGCACCAAAAATGCCTGTTTGTACATGCTCAAATTGTGCTTGTGCATAAGTAACAATTTGCTCGTATAAGGCTTGGGCATCGCTTGGTGGCATAGCAGGTCCAAAGTCGGGACGTAAGCCTTTTTGTGTTTGTGCCATGAGGGTAAACTGTGAAACAAGAAGTAAGCCACCATTGGCTTGACTGATATTCCAGCCCATTTTTCCTTGTTCATCATCAAAAAAACGATATTTTAAGATTTTATCAATCAGCTTTTTGCCTTTTTCGAAGTTATCTTCTTTACCAATCCCCAAAAAGACCAAAATTCCTGTGTCAATTTTGCCTGTAGTTTGACCATCGACAACAACTTTTGCCTCAAGAACTCTTTGTAATAGTGCGCGCATGTACTTCTTTAAAACGATGATGAATATAGCTTAGTGTAACAAGAGAGTGTATTGATTAGATACGAATAATATTGATGTTAAGAGGTTTGTAAAAATATGGCTTAGCTTGATTGAGTATATAAATAATTGACAATTATACCAACATTGCAAAATATACAATTCCATATAAAATATATGTGTTTTATTGCTTTTGCTGAAAATATGCATTCTGTTTAATACTTTATCGATTAAATATGTTGTCCTATAGATTGATGAAAAGAACTTGTGAAAAAATGATGATAATCATATTATCATTTAATGTTAACTGGGCTGTGGAATCTGCATTATGGAAAATAAGACGGCAAGGCTGACAATCTTGATTGATCCTGTAAAAAAGCAAGCTTTTGAAGATTTATGCAGTCAGCAAGATTTGAAACCTTCTCAGGTTGTACGCCAATTAATTCGAGAATATTTAAATACCCATGGCGTTGAATATGCAACGAAAATGAATATAGAAAAGAAGTAGAATTATTTTGCAAAAAATTATAATTAATATGAAATATTTTTTGATTAAAAAAGCTGGCATTGCCAGCTTTTTTTGTATAACTAAACCAAATTAAGAAAAATCTAGACCTTTTTCAAATGCTTTCAACTCGTGACGAGCCATTGCAAGATTTGATTTTTGACGGTCAAGTACAAGGTAAAGGAATAATTCGTCATTACGATCAAGCGGACGAAGTAAGTGGTATTGCTTACCAAGTGTAATTAAAATATCTTCAATTTTATCATTTAAATTCAATGCTTTTGCAACTTTACGCTTTGCACGAATTACTTCTGTATTGCCTGCAGCAGCAAGTTCTAAATCAAGGCCTGAACCAAGAGCAGCCATTGCTAGACCACTTGCGCTGTCTACAAGTGCCGCAGCTACGAAGCCATCAATTTGATTTAATTCATCTAAGTTAAATTTAGCCATACTTAATTTTCCATTTATTGGTTGGGGGTAAATGTGTAATTATTTCTATTAGGTAAAGAAATGTAATTTTATTAATACATAGATGTTAATTAAGTATGCTTGATATTTCAACAATTATGCATAAAAAAATATTAAATTCTCATTTTATTAACATATTATTATAATGAATGTTTGTTAAAAGCTCATCTAAAGCTGTATCGAGTTAAACGATTCGTCTACTTACTACATTGAATTCGATAAAAAAACAAAGTATTGGTGTGAGTTATTTAAAATTTCTTAAATTTAGTCAGAACATGGCTTCTTTGCGAAAAAAATATGCTTTAATGAAATAAGCATAGCGAAATCAAAAATAGATATGGCTCCAATTATCCAATCCCTGCTCGATACTGATTTGTACAAATTCACCATGTTACAAGTCGTGTTACATAAATTCCCTCAAGCCGATAGTGTTTACCATTTTCGTTGTCGAAATCTTGATGATACCGTTTATCCCTTGGTCGATATTTTGGCGGATCTCAACGAACAACTTGACCATCTATGTAACTTAAAATTTGCCGAAGATGAACTGATTTATTTACGGAAATTACGTTTTATCAAAAGCGATTTTGTTGATTATTTGGAGTTATTCCAACTGAAACGACGCTTTATTAAAGCTGGAATTGACAGTGAAGGGCGTTTGGATATTTGGGTCGAAGGTCCAATGGTTCAAGCCATGATGTTTGAAATTTTTGTCCTTGCGATAGTCAATGAGCTTTACTTTAGCCGTATTCGTTCAGATGATGTACTGGTTGAAGGTGAACGTCGTTTACAAGCTAAAGTTGCACAATTAAAACAATATTCAAAAGAACAAAATCCAAATGATCCACCATTCTTGGTTTCAGATTTTGGTACTCGTCGCCGTTATAGCCTAGATTGGCAAAAGCATGTCATTCAAACATTCCATGAAGCTGTGCCTGCGGTTTTCCGTGGAACGAGTAACGTCATGATTGCACGTGAATTGGGTATTTACCCAATTGGAACGATGGCGCATGAATTTTTACAAGCATTCCAAGCTCTTGATGTTCGTTTGCGCGATTTCCAAAAATCTGCGCTTGAAACATGGGTGCAAGAATATCGGGGTGATTTGGGTATTGCTCTGACCGATGTGGTTGGTATGGATGCATTCTTACGTGATTTCGATTTGTATTTTGCTAAGCTATTTGATGGTTTACGTCATGACAGTGGTGACCCATTTATATGGGGTGATAAGGCTTATCAACATTATAAAAAGTTGAAAATTGATACACGTACCAAAATGCTAACCTTTAGTGATGGTTTAGATGTTGAACGTGCTTGGGCTTTGCATCAATACTTTAAAGATCGTTTCCAAGTGAGTTTTGGTATTGGCACAAATTTGACCAATGATATGGGACAAACACCGCTCAATATCGTATTGAAACTCGTGGAATGTAATGGTCAGTCTGTTGCCAAAATCTCAGATAGTCCGGGTAAAACTATGACCGATAACGATACTTTCTTGGCCTATTTACGGCAGGTTTTTGATATTTCTGATGAAGAAAAATCGGCTTAAAATCATTTGAAAATATTGGTTTTTTGATATTTGAATTTCAGCTAAGAATCCCTGAAATTCAGCATTATCGCCAAACGTGCTGTGATAAGATCAATTGTAATGATGAACTAAAATTCGAAAAATCTTATGACAGCACCTTTGTTTAATTTTGGATTATTGGTCAATGCCGACCAACTTTTACCCCATCTTGGACATACGTTTCTGCGTATTGTCGACTTAAGCCGAAGCTCGGTTTTTGAACAACTTCATATTCCACATGCCATCCATGTCAAACCTGGGCAATTGGTTCAGCTTGAAGAAACTGCTACAGGGCTTTTACCTAAAGAAGCAGACTTACAAGCCTTGGTTGATTATTTAAAAATTTCACCTGATCATCATGTGGTGGTTTATGATGATGAGGGTGGAGCATGGGCAGGGCGATTGATTTGGAATTTACATTGTCTGGGTTTTGATCGAGTCAGTTTACTCAATGGTGGTATTCATGCATGGCTTGGTGCAGATTACCCAACATCATCAGATATTGAAGAATTTGACTCACTGTCCACATCGGTAAAAGTCGATTTGAGACAGGTTGAAAATTTTCGTATTCAATACGATGATTTACGCCAAAAGGTTGAACAGCAAGCAATTCAGCTATGGGATTGTCGTACAGAAGATGAATATACAGGGCTCAGAATGACAGCACGACGTGGTGGTCATATTCCGGGAGCAAGACATTTTGAATGGAGTACTGCAATTGCACGTCAAAATCATTTAAAATTGCATTCCCTAGAACGCACACAGCAACGACTTGAACAGTTAGGCTTTGATCTTAGTCAGCCTGTTGTTGTGTATTGCCAGTCGCATCACCGCTCAGGTCTGGCATATATTGTTGGAAAATTACTGAATTGGGATATTGTGGCGTATGACGGTGCATGGAGCGAATGGGGTAATCGTTCTGACAGTCCAATAATTACTGGAGAATCACCTGCGTGAGTCTTACTTCTGATTTAAAAAAACAAATTTTTATTCAAGCACAGCGTATTGTGCCACAACAACAATTGAGTCGTGTGGTGGGTAAAGTCGCTGCAAGTGAAAATCCTCTTGTTAAAAATGTGGTCATCCAAGCTTTTAAAGCGAAATATGGCATTGATATGTCTATTGCTGAACAAACTGATGCGCTGAAATATAAATCATTCAATGATTTTTTTACCCGTGCATTAAAAGATGGTATTCGTAGTGTTGATCCTGATCCACTGCATATTGTATGTCCTGCCGATGGTGCAATTTCTCAAATTGGTAAAGTTCGTGATGGCGATGTATTTCAAGCTAAAGGTCAAAGTTTTTCAGTTGAAAAATTGATTGGTGATCCACAACTTGCAGTACCTTTTAAACAAGGTGAATTTGTAACGGTGTATTTGTCACCAAAAGATTATCACCGTGTACACATGCCATTTGCAGGTAAACTAACAGAAACTTTATATATTCCAGGTGAATTATTCTCTGTAAACCAAACGACTGCGGAAAATATTCCGGGTTTATTTGCACGTAATGAGCGTATGGTATGTTTGTTTGATACTGAACTTGGTCGTATGGCAGTGGTTCTAGTCGGTGCAATGATTGTGGCTGGTATTGAAACTGTTGCGACAGGTAAAGTGAAACCTACAGGTCGTGTGGAGTTGAATCATCACGAGATGCAACTTGAAAAAGGTGCGGAACTTGGACGTTTTTACTTAGGGTCGACTGCGATTGTATTGTTTGAAAAAGATAAAATTGTTTGGGATGACTATTTAAAAGCCAACTCTGATGTCATCATGGGTGAAGCTTTAGGGAAGGTAAAATCGGCTTAAGATTTTTGCTGAGAATAGATTAAAAAAATCCCGCAAAATTTTAGCGGGATTTTTTATTAACTATATGATATTTATTTTTTAAATTTTGTTATTCGTGCATATATAAACGTTCTTTGGGAAAAACCACACGGAAAGTTGAACCTTTGTTTTCTTCAGAATCAATTTCCAAATAAGCATTGTGTTGCATTAGAACGTGTTTCACAATTGCGAGCCCTAAGCCTGTTCCACCTGTTTGACGACTACGAGCGCTATCGACACGATAAAAACGCTCAGTCAATCGTGGTAAATGTTTAGGATCAATACCGATGCCAGTATCTTCTACTGTAAAGTAGCCATGCTCACCATCATCATGCCATCCGATTGTCACTGTACCGCCTTTAGGCGTGTATTTAATCGCATTACTGATCAGATTGCTAAACGCACTTGCAAGCTCAATATCCGAACCAATTAAGTCACAATGGCTGTCAATATCCAAATTGAGCGTATGTCCATAATCAACATTGTATGCTTGTGCATCATCAAACAATTGATTCATTAAACTTGGCATTTCAATGATCTGATTTTTGGCAATTTGTTTATTACCTTCCAAGCGAGAAAGTAAAAGTAAATCATTGACCAAAGCATTCATACGCCGTGTTTGAGACTGCATTTGTTCAAATGCACGTTTCCAACGCGGGTTTAAATCTTCTTGATCGGTGAATGTTTCAATATAACCACTCAGTACAGTGAGTGGTGTGCGTAGTTCATGGGAAATATTGTCCACAAAGTCTTTACGCATTTGCTCAAGATTATGCATGCGTGTCACATCGTAGGCTACGACAAGGCGACTTTCACTGCCAAAACGAGTTAATTTAATTTGCACATAATGTTCATCAAACACGGATGATTTGATTTTAATGCCATCAGGTGATTGGTCGATATTGTTGAAATATTCAATAAAAATGGGTTGGCGAATAATGGTCAAAATATTGCGACCACGATCAATCGGTTGAATGCCGAGGAGTTTTTCCGCAGCAGGATTCCACCATTCAATTTGATGAAGTTCATCCGTCAGAACAACAGCTTCAGCAAGTGCAACTAAGGATGATTGCGCACGGTCAATAAGTCCGACCATTTCAGCTTGTACAATTCGTTCCTGACGCTGCGCTCGATATACATTGAACAGTAAAGCGCCCCAAATCCCGTTTAAATTGGGTGGAGAATCATAAGGGCGGTTGGAAATCCAATCATTGACTAAATATAAGGAATGCAATTGGATGGTAAAAAAGACTACAAATGCGAGGCTAATACAGATCCAAAAATACCCAGCACCTAATCCAATAAAACAGGCAATGACCAGTAAAAAGACCAGTAATTTTAAGTCCTGTTTTGCAAATGCCCATAAGCTACTATAACGAAACTTTTTATATTCATTTGCAAGATCAGGGACGGGGTAGGGTTCATACATAAAACAAAAAATTACCTGAAAAGTGTTAGCCTAAAGCGACATCGGCACGGGTCGAAAAACGGTAACCTGTGCCACGAACGGTCTGAACATAACGGTCTGCTGCAAAAGGTTCAAGCACTTTACGCAAACGACGAATATGAACATCAATGGTACGGTCTTCAATATACACATTGCCACCCCATACTTGGTCGAGCAATTGAGCACGAGTATAGGCACGTTCAGGATGGGTCATAAAAAAGGCAAGTAGACGGTATTCGGTTGGTCCCATCTCTAAAATATGATCACTAAAGCTGACACGTTGGCTGACAGGATCAAGAATCAATCCATTGGCATCAATGGTTTTTTCACCGCTAAGCGCATTGGCACGGCGTAGTACCGCTTTAATACGTGACACCAATTCACGGGTTGAAAATGGTTTGGTCATGTAGTCATCTGCACCTGCATCAAGACCTTGTACTTTATGGTCTTCTTCACCACGTGCAGTCAGCATGATCACAGGGATTTCTGCTAGATTTTCATCACGTTTAAGGCGACGACACAAGTCTACACCACTGACACCACCAGGCATCATCCAATCTAGCAGAATCAGAGATGGACGTTGATCGACAATCATTTGATGCGCTTGTTTTGCATCTTCAGCTTGTAAACACTGAAATCCAGCCATATCCAATGAGGTATGGATCATTTCCCTGATCGGAAGTTCGTCATCGACGATTAAAATATAGTCATCTTTCACAACGCAATACCCTATTAATGAAACGGTTGACCGTTTTTATTTATGACAGGCTTATTACAAGGTTTAATTGTGACAGTATCATTGCAAAAAAAATCATATCTGCATTTTTTAGCAAAGATTTGTGACAATTTTTTTACATCATCAATATAATCATATATTTATTAGATCAATAAAAAATACTTATTGATCTAATTTTTTTTGGAAAAAATACCTATTTTGTAAATTTTTTCAATTATTTACTCGAAAATGTATTTAATAATGACAAAAATACGGTTTCACATGCCATGACGACATCTTCAAGGGATTGTTTAAACCCTCCCATAACCCAGCGTACTGCAATTTGGGTGACATAGCCATTCAGTCCTGTGGCAACCCATGAAATCTCTTGTTCAGAACGAGAAATATTGGGCATCATCAAACTTACAAAAGCATGAATCATACGATCAAATTGAGTCATCGTTTCATGAATAGTTGCTTGGTTATGCAGTTCTTGAACGAGCATAGCATCGATATAAATAATACGTGCAGTGCGTGGATCATCTTTGAGCATTTTAAAGAGTGAGGTTAAACCTGAATGCACCATTTTTTCAGGATTAGGCGAGGCTTTCATTACGCCTGTAAGCAGTGTTTTTTGCATTTGATCAATCAATTTGAGAAAAATAGTTTGAAACAAATCTTCACTGCGTTTAAAGGATTCATAAAAATAGCGTTCAGTTAGCTTCGCTTCTATACAAATATCTTTAACAGTTACCGAAAAAAAGCCATGTGTGCCGTAGGCTTCAATGCCCGCTTCAATGAGTTTTTCACGACGTGCTTGTTTACGCTCAGTGAGTGACATGCCTTTAAACTGACGTTCTTTAATGATTTTTTTGACAGGTTTTGCCTGTGCGTCAGGGTGTATCTCTGTATTTGAGTCTACGTATGTCATAAGAATAGAAGCCAAGTTAACCGTGCAAAAGTGGATTTTACCAATAAACAGCATTGAAGCCGATGAATATATTTATATCGTTTTTGGGTATGAATCATCAGTATTGTATATTGACAATATGTATTGTCAAATTTATAGTAATAAACACGTACTACGCAGCTTCAAAATCTGTGTGGTTGACTAAAAAGGACAAAAAATGAAAAATTTTAAAAACAAAGTTGCGGCAATCACAGGTGCGGGCTCAGGTATGGGACAGCAGCTTGCTGTACTCTTGGCGAAAGCAGGCTGTCATGTATCGCTTAGTGATGTAAATGAAAAGGGTTTAGCTGAAACTGTAGAATTGGTGAAACCTTATAATGTTCGTGTAACGTCTAAAAAAGTCAATGTTGCTAAACTTGAAGAAGTGCGTACTTGGGCTGAAGAAACAGTACAAAATCATGGTTCTGTGAATATGATTTTTAACAATGCTGGTGTTGCATTGGGCTCAACAGTTGAAGGTTCAAATTATGAAGACCTTGAATGGATCATGGGTATTAACTACTGGGGCGTAGTGTACGGTACAAAAGAATTTCTTCCGTATTTGAAAAAAACAGGTGAAGGTCACATCATCAATACCTCAAGTTTATTTGGATTAACCGCTCAGCCAACTCAATCTGCATATAACTCAACTAAGTTTGCGGTGCGTGGTTTTACTGAATCTTTGCGTCAAGAATTAGACATTGAAAATAGTGGTGTGAGTGCGCTTAGTGTACATCCAGGAGGTATTCGTACCAATATTGCCAATGATGCACGTATGAGTGATAGCATCAAATCAATGGGCATGAATCCTGAAAAATCGGCTAAAGCATTCAATAAATTATTGCGTATGCCTGCTGAAGAAGCAGCACAACAAATTTTAGATGCAGTGTTGAAAAACAAACGTCGTTTGTTGATTGGTAATGATGCGAAAACACTCGATCTTATTCAACGTGTTTTACCAACGGGTTACCAACGTATTACTGCAATGGCAACCAAGTTAAGTAAAAGATTAGAGCCTAAATAATTTATATGTAATTAATTTTTTAAAATAAAAAACTCGCTTAAGCGGGTTTTTTTGTACTTATATTCTTTTTAATTTTTTCTTTATCAGAAATGCAGAAAAAAAATGTCAATTTTTTGACAGATTTGCATAAACAGATTCTTCATTATCAAATCATGGATATGCACTTTGACGCATAGAAGCAAAATGACAATTGAGGAATAAAAAATGAGTTATAACTATCAACACATTATAGTAAAACCGATTGGTGGGCGTATTGGCGCTGAAATTTCAGGAGTAGATTTATCATCGAATCTTGTTGAGGATGTGGTCAATGAAATCAATCAAGCGCTTTTACAATATAAAACGATTTTTTTTAAAGGTCAGCATCAGCTAGATGACATTGGACAAGAAGCCTTCGCTGCTCGTCTAGGGACACCATTGAATCACCCAACGGTACCCACTAAAAAGGGTTCAAACCATATTTTAGAATTGGACTCTCGTGGTGGTCGTGCAGATACGTGGCATACCGATATTACTTTTATTGAAAATTACCCTAAAGCTTCAATTTTACGTAGCGTCATTGCCCCTGAAGTCGGTGGTGATACGGTTTGGGCAAATACGACAGCTGCGTATGAACACTTACCTGAATCACTTAAAGTACTTGCTGATTCTTTAAGGGCAGTGCATAGCAATAGTTATGACTATGCAGCATCAGCAAGTATCACCACGGAACAACGTGAAAAATATCGTGAAATTTTTACAGCAACTGAGTATGAAACAGAGCATCCTTTGGTGCGTGTGCATCCTGAAACAGGTGAAAAAACCTTATTGTTAGGGCATTTCTTTAAAAGTTTTGTGGGCTATAACTCGACAGATTCACGTAAATTATTTGATTTATTTCAGAGTCATATTTTAAAACTTGAAAATATTGTACGTTGGCGTTGGGAAGCAGGTGATGTTGCTATTTGGGATAACCGTGCGACACAACATCGTGCTATCAATGATTATGGCGATCAACATCGTGTGGTGCGCCGTGTGACTTTAGAAGGTGATATTCCTGTAGGTGCTGACGGTCAACCGAGTAAAGCATTAAAGCAAGAGGTGAAACGTGATATTTCACATTTAAATTATGGTGAAGAAAGCTTTTATGAAAAAGTTTCGTAAAGTATATTTTTTATAAACAATATTTAAGGCTTTGCATAAAAATTGATATTTTATGAATAATAAATGATTCGAGTAATTTCCATATTCCATCTAATATTATATTGATAAATATAAGGTGGATTTATGGAATTTTATGATTTTTCATTAAATGATAATGTATGTGTTTTAAGGAATGTCTTTAAAAATATATCTAATAATCGATTGGATAATATAATAACCAAGTCGTATACTAAAAAACATCAAAAAGGAGAATTAATATTAAGTAAGGATAATTGCACAGATGCGTTGTATATCTTGATTGATGGAATTATTCAAATTGGCTATTTAAGCCCATTGGGGCGTTTTCATGCCTTTAATTATTATTCAGAACAGAACGTCATTAATCTATTGCCTTGTTTAAATCAGCAAAAAATTGATTACGATTATTATGCTTTTAATCTAGTTCGAGTTTTGGTTGTTCCTCGTCATATTATTCAGAACGAATTAAATAATAACAATATCTTATATCAAGATGTATTGCAGATACTCTCACAAAGGATGTATGCATTATTGCATGAAATTAAATTTTCACAGGTGGCAAATTTGCATCAAAAAGTTTGTCATGTCTTATGGAAACTTGTACAGCAGTATGGTGTTTCACATCCAGATGGTTTGGAAATAAAGCTCAAAATTTCACAACATGACCTTGCTGACTTATTATCTTCATCAAGGCAAACGATTAATAAAGAGATTAAAAAATTAGTTAATTTAAATGTCGTTTTTTGGCAGTATGAAAATATTATTATTCATGATTTAAAATATATAGAGAGTCGTATTTCTGAAGTCTAATTTTTTATTTTATAAAATAAGATATAAAAAGATGATTATATTATTTTTGATTATTATAAATTTTAGGCAGTATTAATTCTAAGTTATTTTATAGGAATTATTCAGTTGACTATCCAATCTATTAATGTGCGAAATCAGTTAAAAGGCACAATTCAAGAAATTATTAAAGGTGATGTTGTTTCTGAAGTCGATGTTGTTACGGCATCCGGTATTTTTACTTCAGTTATTACCACACGTTCAGTCGAACAATTGGACTTACAAATTGGCAGTCAGGTCATTGTGTTGATTAAATCAACCGATGTATCGCTTGCAAAACTGTAGGTGGTTCGATTCATGAAGCAACACATTCGACAAAGTCTAGCGACATTTTCATTACTAAGTGCCAGTATTGCATTGGCACATGCAGCACCAGATGTAAATCAGCTACAACAACAGGTTAGTCAGTTAGAAAAATCATTAAATCTGTTGAAAACTGAACTCAATCAACTCAAATCACAACAAGAAAATGGGCAGGTATCTGATACTCAAGTACGAAAGGGTACTGTTGAAGAAACGATTGTTTCAGAAAGTATTGATGGTGAACTTGCGCAAAATGTAGATGGTGAAGAGGGAAGTCAAGGTTTTGCGACTCAAGCTGATGTCCAAGGCTTACAAAGTGATCTTGAAAACTTTAAATATCAGGTACAACGTGAACGAGATACTAAAACAGCATTATCTGCACGCCAATTGCAAATAAATGGGGTTGTACAGACCAAGGCATCTTATCTTGATGAACCACAAACCACACCACCGACAGGTTTAAATACAGGTTCAGCGGTGAATCATCGTCGTTCATCCTTTGACTTAGGGGCAGTGCAAGTCGGCTTTACTGGGAATTTATTTAGAGATTATGAAGAGGGTAAAAACCTCGACTTTAATTTACGTTTTGGTACATCACCACAGTCTGGAACCAATAATAGTTATTTAAATTTACTCGATGCACAATTGATTTATAACGTTTTACCGACTTTAAGTCAGGATACGGGACGCTTATCGGTGACGCTTGGGCAACAGTTATTACCTTTTGGTCAGGAAGTTCAAGCAACAGAAGATTTAAAACCAACCATCAATAATGCACTGTTTAGTTTACCTGGATATGGTTACGGTTTAGCACTACGTGAAGTAGGTCTTGTGGTGCGTGGTGATGCATTTCCAACTGTGGATTATGGGTATAACTATCGTTCACCTTTATTGACTTATGCTTTTGGTGTAGTCAATGGTAATGGTGCAAATAAGTCTGATGACAACGATGATAAGAATTTTATTGGACGTCTGCGTTATACCGTGCCAGCAGAATATAACTCATGGTTACGCGAATTGAGCTTTGGTTTGTCTTGGTATCAAGGGAAAAGTAACTTATTTGATATCAATGGTAATAGTGCGGCATTTGCAGGTAAAGGCGATATTTTACGTCAAGGCTTTGATATTTATTATAACCATCATCCTTTTGGTGTGACGTACGAATATGTCAAAGGTGAAGATGATACTTATATTGGTCAGCAACAGACTCGTAACCGCAAAAGTGAGTCACAGACAGGAACATTGTTCTGGAATTTAGGTGAACAATTTGTCAAAGGTTTCCGAAATCAAGGGCGCTATGACGATTGGTGGCCGAAGTCTTATCAAGCATTTTATCGTTACGACACCATTGATCGAGATAAAGACTTAACGAATCAACAGATTGATATCCATTCATTGGGTTTAAATGCATTTTTTGCAGAAACTACCAAGTTCCAATTGAACTTAAACCATGTCAATAACGAAATTTTCAACCAAAAATATAATGAAGTTGTTGCGCAATTTCAGTTTGGATTTTAACCCTTATTTTATAATGTAGAGGAATTTTTGATGCGCTCTTTTACTCAAGTTTTTATCTCTGGCGTACTTTTAACAGCAACATGGATTCCATCTTTACAGACTGTTGCTGCTGAAGCAAAACCGACTGTGATTCGTTTAGCATCACCTTTGGTTGGAACAGGAAATCGTCCTGTGCCTTATGGTAATTATTATGCAACAACACAAACTTTAGGCTTACTTGAAAAGGAATTTCAAAAAGATGGCATTAAGGTGCAATGGAACAATTTTAAGGGTGCAGGGCCTGCAATTAATGAATCTTATGCCAATGGTTTAGTCGATATTACTTGGCTTGGAGACCTGCCTGCGTTAATTGGTAAAGCAAGCCGTTTAGATACGAAACTGATTGCCATTGGCGGAAGTGAAGATAATACCTACTTGGCTGTTCCAACAGGTTCAACAGCGAAGTCTTGGGCAGATCTTAAAGGGAAAAGGATTGGTTTCTTTAAAGGTACAAGTGTCCATTTAGCTATTAATAATGTCATTAAAAAGCATGGCTTTACTGAAAAGGATTTCCGTTTTGTCAATATGGATGGTCCTGTTGGTTATTCGGCATTGGCAAGTGGGGATATTGATGGTCTTTATACCAATCAATCCATTTTCCCAGTCGTTGATCGTGGTATTGCCAAAATTATTTATTCAACTAAGCAAGAACCAAACTTGTATCAAAGTTCGGGCTATATTCTGGTTAATTCAAAGTTTGAACAGAAGTATCCTGAAACTGTACAAAGAGTAGTGAATGTTTTGGTCAAGCAAGCTGCATGGGAGAGTAACCCTGCCAATAAAGATGCATTATTTAAGCTTTGGGCGAAGTCAGGACTACCGTATAACGCCTTTGTCAAAGCCAATACAGGTGTAGATTTAAAGCTTCATAGTGCACCTGTATTTAATCAGGCGAGTATCTCACTGATTAAACAAAAACTAAAAGCAGGTCAGGATTTAAAACTAATTCGTGGTGATTTTAATGTTGATCAGTGGGTCGAACCAAAATATGTCAATAATGCATTGAAAACACTGAACTTGCAGAATTTTTGGGCAACCAAATAAGCAGTGTGCTGAAAAGGGAGTGTGAGTATGTCAGAGGAGATTGCATTGAAGCCTATAGAAACTGTTGTAGGTTTAGATAGGCAAGCTAGAACGTTAGGCATTATTGATTTTTTAAAAACAAGCCAAGCAGTGAAATGGATTATTGGAGGGATTTTTCCATTAAGCATTTTATTACTTTGGTATGTTGCTGTCGAAAAAAGTTGGGTCAATCCACTTCTCCTCCCTGCGCCACAAGCGGTGTGGGTAGCACTACAAGATCTTTATAGCAGTGGAGAGTTGTGGAGCAATTTAAGCGTAAGTCTCGTTCGTATTCTTTATGGTTTTGGTGCAGGCATTACGATAGCTATATTTCTTGGCTTAGGTATGGGCTTATCGAAAACAATTGAAGCCTATGTATGGCCAATCTTTAAAATATTAAATCTTGTCCCTGTAGTGGGATGGGTTCCATTACTGGTTTTAGTGGTCGGAATTGATGAAGCCTTAAAGGTTATTTTGATTGCAAAAGCAGCGTTGTTACCCATGACAGTCAATATTTATAAAGGTGTACGCAATATTCCATCTTCACTGACAGAAGTAGCAGATGTCTATCAACTTAGTGTGTGGTCAAAGTTTAAAAATCTGATTTTCCCTGGTGCATTAATTAGCTTTATTGGCGGATTACGCTTATCGCTCGCGAGTGCTTGGGGAGCTTTGGTGGCTGTAGAGTTATTGGCATCAAGTGAGGGGATTGGTTACATCATGGTCTATGGTCGTCAAATTTTTCAACTTGATGTGGTGATGGCAACAGTGGTGATTATTGGGTTAGTGGGCTTTTTCTTTGATGTATTGATTAGCTTGTTACAACGTCCATTTAAGGCTTGGCATCTACAAAAGTAGGAGAATGAACGATGAAAAAAATAGATTATCGTGGTGCAGTCATTCCTATTATTTTATTGTTGGTTTGGAGTGTCTCGGCACAACAAAAATGGATTGATGCTGCATTTTTACCTCCACTTTCTACGGTCTGGGATGAGTTCGTTAAAGGGTGGCAGTCAGGTGAGCTGAGAGAAAATGTACTAGCAAGTTTGATTCGGAATTTGGCAGGTTTTATTGCAGGAGGATTAGTGGGAGTGAGTGCAGGACTAGTACTTGGATTAAACACTTGGGTAGACCGATTCTTTTCTCCAACGCTCAATGCCATTAAGCATGTTGCTGTATTTGCATGGATTCCATTGATGATTATGTGGTTCGGTCATGGCGAATTGTCTAAAGTTATTTTTATCGCGCTTGTGGTCTTTTATCCTGTCTTTTTCAATACCTACGACGGCATTAAAAATGTACCTCATCGCTTGTATGAAGTTGCCGATATTTTCCAATTGAGTGCCACACATCGGTTTTTTAAAGTGCTTTTACCTGCGGCAGCACCAAGTATTTTTGCCGGTTTAAATATTGCTTTGGTCTTTTCGTGGATGGCGACGGTTGGCGCAGAGTATTTTTTTGTATCAGATCTTGGTGTCGTCAACCCAATTTTAGATGGACAGAATGTATTTAAAATGGAAGTTGTGCTGTACGGCATGGTGGTGATTGCTGTTATTGGATTGATTTTATCCAAAGCCGCACAATTTTTTGAAAATTACAATTTACGTTGGCGTCAGCCTTCAGAAAAATAATGTGACCCAATTACTTGAGTGAATATGGGTAAAAGTGAGTAAATAGATCAAATGAATCAACACGTAAAAATAGCTGGGCATGTTCAAATTCAGCAATTGGACAAATATTTTCCGAACAAAGGCGAGCCGCTGAAAGTATTAGAACACATTAATTTAGATATTCAACCCGGTGAATTTATTAGTATTGTGGGTAATAGTGGCTGTGGGAAATCAACATTATTACGCCTTTTGGTTGGCTTAGATGGTGAATACAACGGCAAGATTAGTATTGATGGTCAAGCGATTCAGGGGACAAGTTTAGAACGAGGTATTGTTTTTCAAGATCACCGTTTATTTCCATGGCTGACGGTTGAAAAAAATGTTGCTTTGGCATTGGACAACAGCAAATTATCGAAAAAAGAAAAGCAGGAACTAATTGATTATCATCTTGAATTGGTACAACTCAGTGCATTTAAACAGGCGTATCCAAGTCAGTTATCTGGTGGGATGAGTCAACGTGTTGCAATTGCTCGTAGCCTTGTCAATCGACCACAAATATTATTACTCGATGAGCCTTTTGGTGCATTGGATGCCTTAACTCGTGCCAATTTACAGCAAGAGCTTCAGCGTATTTGGGCTTCAGAAAAAATCACCACAATTTTGGTTACACATGATGTAGAAGAAGCCGTTTTACTTGGAGATCGGGTTGTAGTAATGCAACCTCATCCAGGACGAATTAAGCGTATTATTAATGTTGATTTGGCTCGACCACGGCATAGAGAAGACTTTCGACTTTCCGCCATTAAAAATGATATTTTGCTCGACTTTAAAGATCAGTCAACAGTAGAAATTGAGGCACATGAGTTAGAGCGTTACCGTTTAGCATGGTAATTTAGACTTAATGTTTAGGCATAAAAAATGCGAGTTATGTGCTCGCATTTTTTATGTATTTATATTTGATATTAAATCAATTTTTCAACGGTTTTTTTCTTCCATACAAATTGATAGTACAGCCCCTGAGCAATACACATACTAAAGAATGTCAGCGCATAAGCATACCAAATGCCTTTTAAACCCCAGATGCTACTAAAATAATAAGCAAAAGGAACTTCAATCAATACAATCGCAAAAATATTGATCAGCATGGGCATTAAAACGGTGCCACTTGAACGCATAATCGATGCAAAAATGGCACTCGCACCAAAAAATAAAATTGACCACAGCACAAGAAAGAGCAACTGTTGTCCAAGTTCAATGACAGCAGGATCGGTAATGAACATTGCCATAAGATATTTTGAGAACAAATAAGCCAATGTAATCAGGCTACCTGTAATAATGATATTCATCCATAAAGCCGTTCGTGTTACTTTAGATAGAGAATCTGACTTACCTGCACCAATCGCTTGTGCTGCAAAAATAGAAGCAGCAATAGAGATAGATAGCGCAGGGAACTGAATATAATTTAAAACCTGATTGACTGCACCATATGCCGCTGTAGCGTGCGAGCCATATTGATTGATCAGACCAATAATCACTAGTGCAGCCACAGAGTTTGTGACCATTTGTACACCCGTTGGAATGCCTAATTTTAAAATTAAACGAGTCAGTTCAGGTTGATAGCGAATATTTTGAATCAATTCTGGACATAAGCGTAAAGGATGTTCTTTGCGCTTTAGATAATTGTATAAGAAAAATAGAACGCTCATAAAACCACATGTCGTGGCAATCGCAGGGCCAATAATGCCCAATTTTGGAAAACCAAAAAGCCCTTTAATCAGTACAGGTGTGATAATTAAACCAACAAAAATAGTCAACCCTGATGCAATTAAAGGAGTAGTACTATCGCCTACACCCCGCAAAATAGAGGTGTAAATAATGTAAATAAACAAGAATGGACTACCTGCCAACATCCATTGAACATAAGGCAAAGATAAATGCATAATATCAGGGTCAATACCGAGTAAAGCCAAGATATTTTGTGCAAATACCACACCAAGAAATGCGATCAGCGTTCCGCCAATTAGTGTCATAAATAAAGTTGCACCAACAATTTGACGGACTTTCGTGATGTCCTGTGCGCCCCATGCTTGACCCACTAAAACTGTTGCACCTGTAGATAGACCAATCACAAATGCCATCATTGCAAATAAAATAGGAAAAAATACCGAAATAGCCGCAATGGCATCGACACCGAGCATTTGTCCAACATAGATGGTATTAATTGTGCCCGATAGGTTTTGTAAAATATTGGTGACGATGAGCGGAACTAGAAAAATTAAAAAGGTTTTCCAAAATTTAGGTTGATGAATCATATCTGAGTGCGTTGGCATTGTTATTCTACTGAATATTCTGTTGTCTTTATCTAGTTCTCAATATAACAGACCTCATTGAAAAAGCCTGAGTATTTGGGTAACTCAGGCTTTATTTTTTGAACATTTTTTAATGTATGAAGGGCTATTTATACTTGATTCAAAATTTGACCTGCTTGAATGAGCGTTTCATTTTTTTTGGCGAAACAAAAACGAATGAGACGTAAATTTTCAGGTGCTTTTTGATAAAAAACGGAAACAGGAATAGCGACAATTTTATGTTCTTCAGCGAGATATTTGCACATGTCTACATCATTTAAATCAGGACGAATTGCACTATAGTCAACGTTTTGGAAAAATGTGCCTGAAGAAGGTAGTAGACTGAATTTAGATTGTTGAATACCTGAAATAAATAAATCACGTTTTTGTTGATAGAAACTCGATAAACCTGAGATATGTTCAGGGTGTTGTTGCATATACTGGGCAAGTGCAATTTGCACAGGGGTTACACCACAAAAATTGGCAAACTGATAAACCTGACGGAAGACTTTCATTAACTCGGGTGCTGCAACACAGTAGCCTGTTTTCCAACCTGTTACATGGAAGGTTTTACCAAAAGAGCCAACGACAAAACTACGATGGCGCAATTCAGGAAATGAAAGTGCTGAGTAATGTTTGTGACGATCAAAAATTAAATGTTCATAGACCTCATCTGACAACACAATAATATTTTTATCTTCAATCAGTTCAACTAGATTTAACCAATCTTGTTTTGACCAAATTGCTCCAGTTGGATTGTGTGGTGTATTAACAATGATCATGCGTGTTTTTGCAGAAATGGCATCTTTGACTTGATTCCAATCGACCGAAAACTCAGGTGCATTCAGTGCAATGTGAACGGCTTTAGCTCCGACCAATTGAACACTTGGCGAATAGCTGTCATAACTGGGGTCAAAAATAATGACTTCATCGCCTGGATGTACAATGGCTTGAATAGCACTAAAAATACCAATGGTTGCACCTGGGGTAATGGTGATTTCAGTGACAGGGTCAAACTTCAATTGGTCACGCTGAACAAAGAGCTTAGCGACTTCTTCACGTAAGCTGAGTAAACCATCACCTGGTGCATATTGGTTATATCCATCCAAAGTTGCTTGGCTGAGGGCTTGCAATAAATCTGGTGGAGCAGGGAAATCAGGAAAACCTTGAGAAAGATTGAGTGCATTTAAGCGTTGTGCCATTGCTGTCATGATGCTGAATATAGTCACGCCTTGTGCAGGTAGTTTGGAATGGATTTCGATCATGACGAACAAATTTGATTAAAAAGATTGCTTTGAGTGTAGCAGGTCATTTTTTAGAGCTAAATAGCCGAACTTCACTCATGTACAGTTTTACTCTAGACAGAAGTAATTTGTATAAATGTGACGAAGAAAATTACTCAGATATTGCGGATTAAAATAAGCGATAGAGTGGATACATATTTACATCAAATCGTTTAACCAATGGCATCAAATGAAAAAAGGCACATGAATGACGCGATTAAATTATTTTTAATCTACTTCAAGGAAATAGAAATGTTCAAAAAAATTCAATTTAATCGTTATGCATTATCTCTAGTACTTTGTTCTTTTGCGATGCCAACGTTGGCAGCATTACATGTTTATGGCCCCGGAGGTCCTGCTCCAGCCATGCAGGAAGCAGCTAAACAATTTCAGAATCAAACTGGGATAGAAGTTAAAGTTACGGCTGGGCCAACCAAACAATGGGTCGATCAAGCGAAAGTTGATGCAGATATTTTCTATAGCGGCTCTGAAGCCATGATGTCGGATTTAGAAATCACCTTTTTAGATCAAATTGTTAAGTTATCAATTGAGCCTTTATATTTACGTCCTGCTGCAATATTGGTGAGAGATGGTAATCCTAAGCATATAAAAGGCTTTAAAGATTTAGCGAACTCAAATATAAAAGTTTTAGTGACGCATGGTGCGGGGCAAGTCGGTATGTGGGAAGATATTGCTGGGAGGACGGGTACAATTCAATTAACCCAAGATTTCCGTAAAAATATTGCTTTATATGCACAAAATACAGGTTTAGCAAAAAAGGCTTGGGAAGAAGATAAAAGTTACGATGCTTGGCTAGTTTTTAATATTTGGGGTGTAAGTAATCCGAATATTGGTCAAATTGTTCCGATTGAACGTGATTTGGTAATTTATCGTGATATGGGGGTGGCATTGACGGAACGAGGCAAGAAAAACTCGGAAACACAGAAATTTATAGACTTTTTAAAGTCATCAGGAGGCTTGGTGATTTTTAAAAAATTTGGTTGGAGCAAATAGTTGTAGTTTATGAGCTGTATAAAAAGCCAGACATTTTATCTGGCTTTTCGTAAAGCTAAATATAGCTAAGATATTTGGAAAGAATATTTTTTCAACAATGTAAATATTTAAATTTACTTATATATCAATAGTTTTTGTGAGTAAGTTGGATTCAAAAGATAATATAGCTCATGGTTTGCTTGATTATTTGGTTTTTTTTGGTATAATACTTCTCGACTAGAAAAAAAAGTCTTGTTTCGGTAAATCTTCTTTAGTATCGCAGTTTTAGTTTATAATCCTTCGTTTTTTAGATTTTAAGTTCATGCTTTATTATTTTCAAAGTTATAACTAGCCCGTTAAACGGCTAAATTTATTAAAAATTAGTAGGATTTTACTATGTCAAATGCAACTGTTGTTAAAGGTACTGTTAAGTGGTTCAACGAAACTAAAGGTTTCGGTTTTATTCAACAAGAATCAGGTCCAGACGTTTTTGCTCATTTCAGCGAAATCGCTAGCTCAGGTTTCAAAACTTTGGCTGAAGGCCAACAAGTTGAATTCAGCATTACTCAAGGTCCTAAAGGTCCAAATGCTGTAAACATCGTTGCAGTATAAGTTGTAAGATGCTTTAAAAAAGCACTTTTTAGTGCTTTTTTATCGTCTGGAATTTAATGTTCAAGCCATTTCCATGTTGGAAAGGCATTAAAAAAATAGGATATACGTTGTTAGAAAAAAATAGTTTAGTTGCAAAATCTAAAAATGGTACGGAAATAATCGTTTCTTTAATTCCCTTAAATAAAATGCAAAATACACGTCAAGGTTCAAAAGAAGTTGAAGTAGGCAAAAGAATTCTTTTGCAGTCAGGAATTGAAGTAGACCTCAATTTAGATGGTCGCACATTTTATACATCTTTAAATCAATTGTTTAAATTAGATCAAAAAGTCATTTAAGTTCAATCATAAAAAGATTTAACGTAAATTTAAAATACATCATCCATTATTCTTGATTGAAAAATCAAAATGATGCTGCCTAATATCTGTATAAACATTTGATGTGAAATCAAATTTTAGTATTTTAAAATCCATATTTCATTTTGAATCATAAGTTTACATCTAAAGCTCATTATTGCAAGAATGAGCTTTTTAATGTATTTCAGTTTAGCAATGAATTATCAGTTTATGTTAGATGGAAAGGATTTTTACTTAAATTACAAAATCAATAATGGCACGAATCACACCGAGCGTTAAACCAATAAATGCGCCAACAACCACACCATTGACACGAATCATGTGTAAGTCACCACCGACTTCATTTTCAATTTTATCAATCATTTCACGAGAGTCCCATTCGTGAATACGCTCACTAATAAAACGAATGACTTTTTCGCTATATTGATCACTTAAATTGATTGCAATACCGCTCATACGGTCATTGAGCAGGTCGCGAACAGATTGATTGAGCAACAGATTTTCACCCACTTGCTGTATAGCAACACGCAAATTCATAGCAATGCCTGAATCAGATTTTTCTAAATCGGACTTAATACCATCACATAAAATTACGACAGCACCTGTCATAAAATTTAGTACAGACTCACTGTCCAAAAGTGCATTTTTTGTTTCGTTTAACCGTAGGCTTGCAGGGCTGTTGTAATCTGCAAGCTGGTTTTTGAGTTCATTGGCAATATCTTCAATGTGCTGGCGCATTGGATGCTCAGGGTCAGCAAGCATTGACTCGACTTTGGTAAGTAAAGAATCAATGGTACGTTGCTCAACATCAATCCCAATCCAACTTGCACCTTTAGCAAGGCGAGAAACGCCAAGTTCTTTAAATAGCTTTTGAGTCAATTCACGAGTTTTCTCAGGGTGATTCATCATCCATTCGTGGGCAACATCAAGTCCACGCTGTAATACATCTTGGTGAAAATCATTTTCTAAAACAGCACGTAACATTTCACTTGCAAGATGATTGACACGCGTATTACGAATCCATTGCACACTGTTGTTTTGAATAAAACGACCAATTTGTTCTTGACCAATAAATTCAAAAATTTTCGGTACTGTTTGTTGAATAACATCAACAATTTGAGTGTTGTTTTTCGGATTAGCGAGCCATTTCCCGATAGCAAGACTCAAGTCAGTATTATTTAGACTTCTTTCGACCACTTGTGGAGAGAGAAAATTTTCTTGTACAAACTTACCCATCGATTCGGCAATACGGGCTTTGTTACGTGGAATAATTTCGGTGTGATCACGTAAAAACCTCGGAATTGGAATTTTCCCGAAAGGATTACGAAACAGAACGGTAATAGCATACCAATCGGCAAGGCCGCCAACCACACCCGCTTCTGCACCGAGCATGAAAATATGAATGAGCCATATATATTCAGGGAGAAGTTTGGCGGAAATGATTAACGCAATCCAAACCAATACAGCCACAATCAGCGCAATGGTTGCAAGGCGTTTACTGCGGTTTAGGCTCGGGATATCTGTAGTTTCAGTTCCGCTCATTGATCGTCCTGTATCGTTGTTTTGAAATTAATTATGTCTACTTCGATGTTACCGTAGTTGGTTCAGGTTGTATGACCTGTCCTGTCGGACTAAGTCCATATTTTTGTCCTAAAGATTGTAAAATCAGACGAGCATCAAAAGCATCATCAGGGGCAGATTTTTTATCTTTAAAACAATCAATGGTATATGCTACTTGTACTGGATCAAGTGTGACAACTTGAGGCATGTCATAAAATGGATCATTCCAATACGGACGACGGTAACCCCATCCATAAGGATAATAGCTTGGCGTTGGGTAAACCACAGCTTTACGTGGTGGTTGTTGGCTGCGGTTACTTGGATCATCTTGTACTTTGAAATAATTAAAACCATTGAGCAGGGCGACTTGAGCAGATTTTAATAGCGTAATTTCTTCTGCTGTACCAAAGCTCATATTGCTGTTGCCCTGAAAGCTGACTCGATAACTGTGATCATTTAGGGGAACTGTAGTGTACTGTCCTAATTGATCAAATGTACGAGGCTTACTGAGTGTTGTCGCACAGCCTGATAGTGTTAGAACGGTCATGAGCGTTAGACCGATTAGTGTTTTTTTCATATCTCGTTCCTCTTAAAAAAGTGGATGGATGATGGGGAGATGATGTACTGCTTGAATGATCAAGCTTTTACGGTGTTTTAGAAACAATTCGATTTTAGACTGCCCTACATTCTAAAATGATAGATTTAGTCTAAATTTCAAGCTGATTTTTGTTAAATCAGTAACTTATCATCGTGCTTATATCGCAAGCTTGATGCCTTAATTTCAATATTTCAGCATAAATAAAAGATCAATGAATACTCATAATTTTGAATTAGATCTTGTTTTGTCATCATTTATAAAGCAAATCACAAATTTCAGATGTCTTATCGGTAGACTTTGTGATAAATAATTGCCGTAATGGATTAAGAATATTCAACCTGAATTTATTATTGTCATGATTTTGTATCGTAAAAACACGATATAATGCAGTTGAATCATTTGATTTGAAAATGTTCTTTAAGATAAGAGAGTAAGCAATGAGTCAACCAGAAGCCAACACTCAAGCCATTTTACCGACTTGGGCAGATGCTGCACTATTTAAAGGCATGCTGCGTGGTATCGAGCGTGAAAGTCTGCGTATGCAAGGCAACGGCTTTTTATCTCAGACCAATCATCCTGAGACATTGGGTTCAGCATTGACTCATCCGCATATTACGACAGATTATTCTGAAGCTTTAATGGAATTTATTACACCACCTAAAGCAAATATTCCTGAAGCATTGAATTTTTTAAAAGATATTCATGCGGTGGTGAATCGTCATTTACTTGAAGATGAAAAACTATGGCCATTGTCCATGCCATGTATGCTTGATGACGAAGAAGAAAATATTCGTCTAGCGCAGTATGGTTCATCTAATATTGGTAAATTTAAAACACTTTATCGTCGTGGTTTAGGTGTGCGTTATGGTCGCCGTATGCAGACCATTTCAGGCGTACATTACAATATTTCATTTCCGGATGAAGTGTTTGAAGCATTACAACAACATGAAGTAGATGACCGCTTAAAAGCTTTGAGTTTGCAGGATTATCGTAGTCATCGTTATTTGGGATTAGTACGTAACTTTATCCGCTTAACACCACTTGTCACCTATTTGATTGGGGCGAGTCCATCTGTTTGTAAGTGTTTTATGACAGGGCGTGAGCATCAGTTATTACCTTTGATTAAAGGTACATTATATTTACCGTATGCAACGGCACTCCGTATGGGGCGATTTGGTTATCAAAACTCAGCGCAGAAACAATTGGGTATTCATTATAATAACTTAAAAGATTATGTGGCGGATTTACAAAAAGCAGTTTATACGCCTTACCCACCTTTTAGTCGTTTAGGTTTAGACGATGCCAATGGCGAACCGATTCAGATCAATGATCACGTTTTACAAATTGAAAACGAATATTACAGTTTAGTTCGACCAAAACAGATACCTGAGGCAGGTGAGACCCCATCACAAGCTTTGGCAAACCGTGGTATAGCTTATGTCGAATTACGTGCGGTTGATGTCAATCCGTATAGTGATATTGGGATTAATGAAGATACCGCAGCGTTCTTAGAAGTGATAGCGCTGTATTGTTTACTCAAAGATAGTCCTGATTTACCTGAAAGTGAACAAGATTTGATTGATCAAAATCAGGCAGAAGTGGTCAACCGTGGTCGAGCGCCGAATGCTAAAATTTTGGAGCCGAATGCTGAGTATTTGCTAGTAGATTGGTTGAATTTACATATAACGGCAATGTTACCTTTGGCTGATTTACTCAATCAAACCTACGCAACGGACATCTACAGTAATTCAATGCAGTTGATGAAAACACGTATTGATCATGTCGAAAAAACTCTATCTGCTCAAGTGATTGCAGATACATTGAAACATGGTGGTACATGGAGTTTTGGTAGTTTTATGGCTTTAACACATGTAAAAAATTACCAAGAACATGTATTAAGTGATGAACTTTTAACGTATTTTGAACAGCTTGCAGTGTCATCTAAAGACAAGCAACAACAACTTGAGCAAGATACAACAGTAAGTTTTGAACATTATTTGAAACAATTTAGATAAACGTTAAATGATGTATTGAAATAAAAAATAAGAGGAATAGCCATGCAGTGGCGTAGTTATCGTGTTGTCAGTGGTTTTTTATTTGTTGCTAGCGTTGTAGGCATGGCTTTTGCGCTGTATCTCGAACACTTTCAGGGACTTGAGCCTTGTCCACTTTGTGTGTTCCAGCGTATTGGCTTAATTGGGCTTGGGTTGATTTCGCTAATTGCATTTCTACATAATCCAAAATCTACAGGATTGAAACGTGGTTATGCTTTTTTAGGTACGCTTGCGATTGGATGGTCGACAGGTGTAGCCGCACGTCATGTTTGGCTGCAAAACTTACCAGCTGATCAAGTGCCTAGCTGTGGTCCAGGTTTGGATTATTGGGTTGATACTTTGCCATTGAAGTCAGTCTTTGAAAATGTACTCAAAGGCTCAGGCGAATGTGCGATGGTTGATTGGACCTTCTTAGGTCAGTCATTACCTGTATGGTCATTTGCATTTTTTGCTGTTTTGATTTTGGTGAGTTTGTGGCAACTAGTTAGAAAATATCCTGCTTAATTTTCTTGTAAATTTGATTCAAGAAAAGCCCGTTGAAACGGGCTTTTCTTATTTTTAGGTTTCTACAATACCTTGTAGATTTTCAAGTTGGATTAAGTATTTACGGATTTGTTCTTCTGCAATTTCGTCATGGTGCGGATAAAACCATTTTGCAACTTGCTCTGCAACTTCAGCGTGAAATTGAATTTCAAAATGATTCAAACCATAAAATACAGCTTTATGCGATTCAGGTAGTTTTAGTTGATAGCGAGGATTTGGATGTTCACCTAAAGCACTTTTTACACTCACCAAATAATCACCAATCACTTTAAGCGTGCGATTTTTACGATTTTCAAATTCAAGTGTTCCTGCAACCAAGAAAGTATTGATATGTGAAGGAAGCGGTGCGGGTTTACGATTATCATCAACCTGACCAATACGTGCAGCGTTATGTTCCCAATCATCATCACGCACACTACCATAACGTAAATCTAAAATACCGTTACTGCGAATATTGACAATGTGACTAATCAATTTAATCAAAGGGAAACGTCCTACTTTATCTTGTAGCGCAAAACCAAAACGTTCTAATACTGCACCATGATGGGGTGAACCAAGACAGACTAAATTTTCAACCATATGTAACCATTGATGCATATTTTGCTTGCCGTAAAACAAAGCACTACGTGAGACTAGTCCCCCCATACTATGTCCAATTAGGTCAATACTTGTAATGCGTGGATTACGTTTCACTAAATCTTCGAGTATATTGGCAAGAGAACGACCATTGGCTGAAATACGTCGACCTGTATTGTAGTGTAAATACAACATGGTGTTGTTATCACGTTGAGCCAATAGTTTTTCACCTATGCCACCATTACCACGACTTGTCCAATCCTGATGATTCATACATAAGCCATGTGAAAAAATCACCACACGACCAGCTAAATCTCCTTGCTGTAAAGCACCATAGTGATCGTATAAATTACTCGTAATCGCAAGTGGGTTATGTGTGGCAAGTAAGTAATCTCCCAATACACCATTTAATACACTGATTAAAAAGTTCAGCGTGTAGGTCAGTGGTTTTTCATGCAGATTAGGAAACTGCTCAATGATTTTACGCAAAGCTGGCGCAAGCAAATGATTGCTATAAGTTTGCAGACTATTAAATCCGAGCGTATAAATTTTTTCGACGATAGGAGAATTTTGAAAACGTTTAGCTTTTTGTTTACTTAGTCCAAATAGGCTCAATAAAACTTCACGTTGGATAGAGCGAATTAGATCTTGTGCAACACTACTGACAGGTGCGCTTAGCAACTGTGCTAAACCCTCCAATACATCTGCCTGACTTGGCGGAGAACGATCCCATTTACAATAGGTTTCGTGCAGTGGTGTTAAACTAGTCATATGCCATTATCCTCAATTATCTTGATACGCATTCCAATGCTTTCTTTTTGATGAGGATCAAGGTATAAATCCTCAAATCATTGTATTAACGTGTTCATCCTGAACATCTCTAAAATACTGATGATTACGTTAAAGTTTTAATTTTTTGTCGGACAATTTAGTCATACATACAAATTAAAACAAAAATGTGATTTTGGTCACACTAATAATTAGAGCGTTTATTAAACAAAAGCAAATTTTTTAGATATGAATATTCTCTATTTACATGGTTTTCAAAGTAGCGCGTTATCGATCAAAGGACAACAACTAAAAGACTACTGTACACTTTATACATCGTATACAGTACATCTACCTGATTTAAATATGCCTCCATTGCAAGTCATAGAAACAATATCTGATTTGATTAGGCAATTGGATGATGTGGTATTGGTCGGAAGTAGCTTAGGTGGATTCTATGCGACACAATTGGTCGCAAAGCATAGTGTACCTGCTGTTTTGATTAATCCTGCTATGCGACCATGGCTTTTGTTTCAGGAGCATATTGGTTCGCAGTTACCTTATAAGGTCAGTGAAAATTGGATACTTGATCAGCAACAGCTCGATGACCTTGAGCAATTAGCTGTACCATTTGTTCAGGATGCAGACAAACTCTTGGTTTTGTTGCAACAAGGCGATGAAATTTTGGATTATCGCGATGCTGAAAGGTATTATAGTGCAACATCTCATACATCAATGATCATGACAGAAATGCATGGCAATCATGCGATGGAAAATTTTGCAGATAAAATTCCAATGCTGTTGGAATTTTTATCCTACTCCGTAAAATAAAAGGAAAAATATTAACGTGTCTTATACAGCCCAATCTCTTGAGGTTTTATCTGGTTTAGATCCTGTTCGACGTCGTCCAGGGATGTATACCGATACCACTCGTCCAAACCATTTGGCGCAAGAAGTGATTGATAATGCTGTCGATGAGGCACTTGCAGGTCACGCCAATAAAATTACAGTAAAAGTCTATAAAGATGGTTCATTGTCCGTAGAAGACAATGGTCGTGGTATGCCAGTCGATATTCATCCTGAATATGGTCAAAGTGGTATTGAAATTATTCTGACTAAACTACATGCAGGCGGTAAATTCAGCACAGATAATTACCAATTTTCAGGTGGTTTACATGGTGTCGGGATTTCTGTGGTCAATGCTTTGTCAGATCGTGTGGAAGTTGAAGTACAGCGTCAAGGTAACCTTTACAAAATGGTATTTGAGCATGGTGAACCTGTTGCACCACTCGAAGTTTTAGAAGGTAAAGCACCTAAACGTGCCACAGGAACAACTGTCCGTTTTTGGCCAGAAGAAAAATATTTTGATTCACCGAAATTTGCCTTAAAAGCACTGAAACATAATTTAAAAGCCAAAGCTGTCTTAGCTGCAGGTTTAAAAATTACGTTTATTGATGAAATTAATAGGGAAACAATAGAGTGGCAATTTGAGAATGGTCTTGTCGATTATTTGATGGATGAACTGGAAGATCGGGAAATTGTACCTGATCCTGCTTATGTTGCTACAGGTGAAGGTGAGCGTGCAAGTGCTGAATTTGCTATTTGTTGGAATGCTGAGGGTGGTGAACAGGTTCAAGAAAGTTATGTGAACCTTATTCCAACCGCACAAGGCGGTACGCATGTGAATGGCTTGCGTTCAGGTATGACTGATGCAATGCGTGAGTTTTGTGAACTGCGTAACTTGTTGCCACGTAATATGAAACTCTCTGCGGAAGATGTGTGGGATGGCGTAAATTATATTTTGTCACTCAAGTTTCAAGAACCACAATTTTCAGGGCAAACCAAAGAACGTCTTTCAAGCCGTGAAGCATCGAATATTATGCTCAATATTGCTAAAGATGCTTTTGCTTTATGGCTCAATCAAAACTCAGACGTTGCCATGCAACTTGCTGAAATGATGATTGCTAAAGCAGGTCGCCGTTTAAAAGCCGCAAAAAAAGTTGAGCGTAAAAAAATTGTTGCAGGTCCAACTTTACCTGGAAAATTATCAGATTGCGTTGGGCATACGCTTGAAGAATCTGAATTATTTATTGTAGAGGGTGATTCTGCTGGTGGTTCAGCTAAGCAAGCCCGAGATAAAAACTTCCAAGCGATCATGCCAATTCGTGGGAAAATTTTGAATACTTGGGAAGTCTCTTCCGATGAAGTACTGGCATCTCAAGAAGTTCATAATATTGCCATAGCCATCGGTGTCGATCCAGGCAGTGATGATCTGTCAGAATTACGTTATGGCAAAGTCTGTATTCTTGCCGATGCGGACTCAGATGGTTTACATATTGCGACATTGCTTTGTGCTTTGTTTGTGAAGCATTTTCCAACTTTGGTGGAAGAAGGACACCTATATGTTGCAATGCCGCCGTTGTATCGTATAGATGATGCTAAAGATGTCTACTATGCTTTAGATGATAGTGAACTTGAGTCTATTTTGAAAAAAGTAAAATCAAAAAATCCACAAATTACCCGATTTAAAGGTTTGGGTGAGATGAATGCGAGTCAATTACGTGAAACGACTTTAGATCCAAATACCCGCCGTTTGGTGCAGTTAGATTTGGATGATACGCAGTTCACAGCAGGTTTATTAGATAAGCTTTTGGCAAAGAAACGTGCGAGTGACCGAAAAGAATGGCTTGAACAGAAAGGTAATTTGGCTGATTTAGTTGTTTGATTGTTCATAAAAAATCCCCGATGATCGGGGATTTTTTATGATTAAATTTCCATATTTTCAATCCATAGGAAGTAGCCACCATATTGGCTTGTTTTAAATTCAGCGCCTATAGCTTTGCCTTGCTCCGTCAAAAAGTGTTTTCCATTTTCGTTTAAGGTCAACAAGCCCTTTTCTACAAATTTTTCTAGAAGTTCTGCCGTTTTAAGTTTATGTTTTGCTGCTAATTTAGATGAAGTTAATTTGTTAGAACTTTCATTGGATTCTACAATATTTTCATTTGTATTTTCTATTTTGACTTCATCAAGTGAGATTCTAACTTCATCGCTAATACGAATAATACGTTGAGCTTCTTCATAAGCATCTTTATAAACATCAAAATCATCATCTTTTTGAATTAAAATTCCCATTTCATTGTTATTGACTTGGCTAAACTCGTATAAGTTCAGACTAGAAATAATACAGCTTTGTTCATTTAAATAGCATTTAGCATGTAAGTTTTTGCAAAAACTGATACGGATATATTCTAATTTTTGCATCCATTTAATTTCATCTGGGTGTAAATCACTTTTACCATAAATAATACGAATATCAATTTTCAGACGATTTTTATCTTCTAATAATTCTTTGATCCGATCATTGAGTCTGAGATATGGGCTGATTAAAATAAGACGTTCTTTTGCATTTTTAATCAGTTCTTCTAAAAAGAAATTTGTTGCGCTCGTATTCAGGAATTTAGCCATTAACCCACCAAATTATTTCAAATATTTATATATGCATTAAAACATATAAATATCAAATTCTTAATTGTTTTCAACTTTAAAATAAATACCATCTGCATATACATTGTGTCCAAAACCACAGCCTGAATTGCCATCACTTTGTGTAACTTTAATTGAGTTTCCAGAAGTAGTATCACTTTTAAAATTTAAATCAATTTTACAATCTTCATAACGGTAAACGGCTTGTTTTTTAGAAAGTGGCATTGTGATATCAAATTCTCCCATATTTGGTCCATAAACCAGACTGCGAATGCCCATATATAAGCCATCAAATTCAATTTGATAAGACGTTTTATTATTTTTGACAGTAAGGTAATTCCACTCACCAAAACCAGCATAACGCACATATTGCCCTGATAAGTCTGTCGATGGTTTTGGCTTTGGTAGTTGTTGTAAATTAAAACGGGTACTTTGAGGTTCTATTTCATCTCGAATATTGAGTAAATACCATGCTCGTGCCCATAAAGGCTGATTCATTTTGGCATAAGTTAAACCAACATTATTATAGGCGATCGCAACATCACGATCGCTGACTTTGACTGTAGTATCATCAGCATTCAGCATACAGAATTGAGACCAAGATGCTTGATTTTTAAATTGCTCTAATGCTTTTTTATATTGTTTTTGATCATAGAGTTTTTTTCCATTATTGGCATATTGTTTTAATTTGGCACAGCCTTGTTGTAACTCTTGTTCATAAGAGAGCTCTGCATGAGTGGAGGTCATTGCGATTAATCCTAAAGCGCAAAGCGATCCTGAAAAAATTGTTTTGATCATGATGCTAATCCTAAAATATATTTCTGATTTAATGAGATTCATCTAAATTTAATTGCATTAACACTAAGTCACGCCATTTTCCAAATTTTTTCCCAACTTCGGGCATAAAACCCGATTGTTTAAAGCCTAATTTTCCATGGAGTTGAATGGAACTTATATTTTCTGAATCAATTGCTGCAACCATAACATGCTTGTGATGAGCGGTAGCATGTTCAATCAATTTACTCATTAATGCTTTGCCTAAGCCCAAACGTGTAAATTTCGGATCAATATAGACAGCATGCTCAACGGTTTGATCATAACCATTAAAATTTCTAAAACTGGAATATTCAGCATAGCCTGAAATGACTTGAGTTTCTGTTTCTTCTGCGACAAATAGTGGAAACTCTGCTTCCTGTAAATACTGAAACCATTGCTGATATTCTTCTAATGATTTTGGTTGATTATTCCATGTTGCAACACCATACTCAATTTCAGCATTGTAGATTTGCATAATATATGGAATATCGTGTAGCTGAGCGGGGCGGATGATTAAATTCATAAAAGACGGCATGGTAGCTTATTTATATTTTATTGTAGATCATCTGATTGATCAGGCAATAAAAAAGCAAGACCATAGTCTTGCTTTTCAAAAACATTGTTAAATATCGAATTAGAAGTGATATTTAACTAAAGCGCTGACATTATTTTCGTCTTTGCCTTTAATGCCGAATTTGTTATTCCACACAGAATGTTCAATACCTAAGTATAAACGTGTATCTGGAGAAATGTGTTTACCTGCATTCCATTTCCACTGAGTTGTCCAGTTGAGTTCGCTTGCATGAGGAACATCATCTTTTTCAGCAGTTGACCAATCTAGGAAACCATCAACTAGGAAATCTTCTGACCCTAGTTTAAATGGCACACCGTAAGTGATGGTCATTTGATAGTCATCTTTTTGGATGTCATTATTCGCGCGGTAAAAGTTTACACTTGCAAATTGTGTGTAAGGAATAGCAAGATCAAAACCAACGCCATAAAGGAAGTTGTCAAAATCGTTACCAAAATCGTCTTGGTTACTTTCCCATGTAGTTGAAATTAATACATCTTTAACAGGACCAGCAGAAAGTTTCATTCCAGACACTTCACCAAGGCTTAAACGAGGAGATAACTCGAAATAAGTCAGTTTATTGTCATCACCGCCACGCATACGATCCATAAAGAAGAATACATCTGCATATTTTACTTTTGCAGCATATTCAACGGTCAGCGTTGTTTGTTGCTCATCGACAACTTCATAGTTTTCACCATAAAGTCCAGTTAAGCTGAAGTCTTGCCAAATAGGCGCAGCTTGAGTGAATGTCGCAGTTGTTGCTAAGGCACAAATTGTTGCAAGTTGAGTCAGTTTCATGTGATTAATCTCTCCCCCAAGAAAGCGCCTTAAGGATACAGATTATTAAGCAAAAATAAAGTTAAAACTGATCAGACGTTGAAGAATAATGTAAATGCTGTCTTTAATGTAAAATTGTAGCAATTGATTAAAAGACAGAGCAAAAGACATTTTAAAATAATATTTGGATGACTTTTGATCAAAAAAAATTATTTTAAAATTAATAAAAAACAATCAGATGAATTCAAGTGTAACAAGTTGTCAAGTTTCATATTGTTTTCATAAATAATTGAAAAATATACTTGCATATTTTCCAATAAGGCTTGATATTGAAGACATAAGAACACGAATCTGCAGACTCAAAGGTGTTCATCCGATCAATTGTGGAGGTATATTCCAGTACATTGAAGATGATCAAGCTGATATGGAACAGCAAGCTAAAATTGAGCCCAAAATATAAAATTTTGTGCAAATTCTATAACTCTCAATTAAAGAAAGAGGATGATAATTTATGAACATTGAAATCCGTACCGATAAAAATATTCAAAATAGTGATCGTTTAATTACTTATGTGCGAGATGAGTTGAATAATGAATTTCAGCGTCATACTGAGCGTATTACGCAAATTTCAGTACATATTAGCGATGAAAATGGTGACAAGGGCGGAGATGATGACATCCGTAGCATGATTGAAGTGAAAGCTGCTGGTTTAAAACCTGTCGTTGTTACCCATAACGGTAAAAATATTGATACTTCACTGCACGGTGCAATTGAACGAGTAAAACGTAGTCTTGAGCATGTACTTGAGAAAAAAGAAAATATTCGTGGAGGTAAGCTTGAGCTTGCTGATGTCGATGCTGATCTTGATGAAGCATAAGTCGACATTTAAATAATACAAAAAAGCCCTTCGGGGCTTTTTTTATGCGTGAATTTTTTAAAAATTGAAAAATAATACATAATTTTTCTTTATTTAAATCTTTAATTTTAGAATGGCTTAGATATTTTTATAATGAGTTAGAATTAAAAAATGTTAGTTGATTTCAATATCGTTAAGTTGAATAGATAAAAAATACATTATTAGTATAAATTTTCATCAGACCCTAGATAAAGTTAACAAGAATTCGGCATAATGTTTATTCAGATAGAAAGAGTGATCAATATGTTAAATGCGCAGCAGCAAGTTTTTTTACAGGCCTTGGAAGAATTAGATCTTGCACAGGTTCAGCGTCTGCTCGCAGACGGTCTTGATCCAAACTTTATTGATCCTGAAAAAGGTCCTGCTGTGTCAGTATGGTCAGATGGTTTATTTAAATGGTGGGAAGCTATTTGTGAAGCCTATGAAGCAGGTCAAGAATTGACGGCTGAACAAAAACAACAGACTTTACAAGTACATCTTGATATTTTGGATGCACTTATTCTGGCAAAAGCAAACCTACATTTGTGGGATGCTGAAGAAAGCTATGGTCCGCTTTGGGATGCAGCAAGTGCAGCATGTACACCTGCGGTATTACGCTTACTTGATCATCAGGTTAATCCAAATACCCGTGATGAAGAAGGTAAAACTATTTTAACATCGATTAGTGATCTATTCTTTGATCAAGATTTTGATCAAATTGATTGGTCACAAGCATTACCTGAAGAAAAAGAAACACTTGAGTTACTGCGTAGTCGTGGTGCGAAAATGTCAAAAGAATTGAATTAATAGACCCCTGAGTAATAACATGATAACAATGCAAAAATTGACTTTAATCCTTGCTTCTACTGTGAGTATGGGAAGTATGGCTGCGGACTTTTCATTTGATCGTCCAGGAAGCGGTTTTGGTACAGGTATTACACCTGTAGGACAAGTGGCTTGGGAGCAAGGTTTACCAAGCGTAAACTATACCGAGTCTACTGTTGATGGCGCTAAGCAAAAAACACTGTCTTTAAACGGTGATACGTTACTTCGTACAGGTTTGGCATCAGGTTTAGAATTACAACTTGGTTGGCAAGGTCCTGCGTGGACTCAAGTCAAATACAAGGGCGATAAATTTGATGATTCAGGTTTAGGCGATGTCAGTATTGGTTTGAAAAAAGCAATTGATCTAGATGATGATAAATTATCTATGGCAATTTTAGCGCAAGCACAAATTGCAACGGGTAACGAAGGATTTACTGCAGAAGATGATATTTATAGCATTGGAACAGCTTTAGACTACCAATATAACGACTTACTGACTACAAGCTTAACGATGAATTATCAAGTTCAAGATGGTGAGTGGGGTGTGACTGCAATTCCAACTGTTGGCTATAAAATTGCAGGAAACTTATCAGGTTACTCAGAATTTGTTTACCGCAAAATTGAAAGCCAGCCTTATGAGTATGCTTTGGGTACAGGTTTAATTTATGCATTAAATGACCGTACGCAACTCGATGCGAGCATTGGTATTGATTTGGAAGGTCGTGACAAAGCTTATAATGGTGGTTTAGGGATTTCGTTCTTGTTCTAAGATCATAAGCTATTGACCATATAATAATATGAGAGAGTGGTTCGCCACTCTTTTTTATGCACTGTAAATTTGATTAAACTGAAAACGAATATAAAAAGAGGTTGTCATGGATTTATGGATTGGAAATAAAAAATATTTAAGTTGGTCAATGAGAGCATGGTTGGTCTGTCGCCATTTTGACATTGAATTTACAGAACATTTAGTCCAGTTAGATGGTTTAGCTGATGGGATATTTAAGCAAACCATTCAATCTATGAATCCTGTTGGTAAAGTACCTATTTTAGTGATTAATGATTTTTCGATTTGGGATTCATTTGCAATTTGTGAGTTTCTTGCTGAACAATTTCCACAAAAGCTTTTGTGGCCACAAGATACTCTAGAGCGTGCAAGGGCACGTTCACTTTGTGCAGAAATGCATAGTGGGTTTAGTGCATTACGTTCTTATTGTCCCATGAATATTCATGCCGATTTAAAAGAACTTGGGCAACAACTATGGCAACAGCATGCAGACCTTCGAAATGATTTACAGCGAGTAGAACAGATCTGGGAACTACATGAGCAAACAGGAGATTTTTTATTTGGTAAATTTAGTATTGCCGATGCTTTTTTTGCACCTGTAGTAATGAGGGTAATAAGTTACGGGTTACCCACCAATCAAAAAAGCCAAGCTTATATGAACAAAATAATACAAGTTCCTGCTATAGCTCAGTGGATTGCTGAAGCAAAGCTTGAGCTAACTTCTATTTAAATGAATATGAATATCAGCTTTGATAAATGTGTACCTGATTACGGCCTTTTTGTTTTGCAATATATAGCGCTTTATCTGCTGAATGAATAACAGAATCAATGCATTGTGTTGGGTTTGACATTGCTAGCCCGAAACTTGCTGTGAGTGAAATAAATTTATCGGCTGATACAGGAATGCGCAAATATGAAATGGCGAGACGACAGTGTTCAGCAATCGCATGTGTTTGTTCTAACGTAATATTTTGTAAAGAAAAAATAAACTCTTCACCACCAAAACGAGCAACAAGATCTTGTTCAGGTAAATGAGATTTTAGGCATTGAGCAACTTGTTTTAAAGCATTGTCACCCACGCTATGTCCATATTGGTCATTGATGGTTTTAAAATGATCAAGGTCGAGTAGAATAATGGCATAGTTGTGTGCAACTGCTTGAACTCTTTTTAATTGTTCATTGAAATGGCGACGGTTAAACAGAGTGGTCAATGGGTCTGTTTGGCTGAGGGTTTTAATTAAAGACTCACGATGACGCCATTGAAAGAGTAGAATTTCGCAAAGGATTAAGCTAGCAAATGCGATTGGTATCACAAAATAAGCCATGCTACTGACCCAAAATATATTTAAAGTGGGTGAAAGAAGTGCAGGTGTAAATAAAGGCGAATAAGGTAAAGCATGGGTTAGCGTCAGATAGCTGAGAATAATATATACAATACAAGCAAAAATTAGAGGGAAATAGACAAAGCGGTGTTCAAATAGAATTAGCCCCAAACCAGATATACAAATAAATGCGATCACGGTCGCTGGACTAAATAATCCAATGAGATAGCCATCACGCATGATCACGGCAACAAAAATATTGAGCATGGCATAGGGGAGAGCTGTTTCAGCCCATTGTTTACCTTGGAATAACCAGCATGGCAAAATTAAAAACAATAATAAAAAAAAACTAGCAAGATTGAGATAAATTTGAAATTTCAATAAACTCATATCGACCCAATGCCAAAGTGAAGGGGTCAATAAAATAAAAATTTTCCACAATAGCCAAAGCAAATGCATCGTACATGCAAGACTTAAAATCAAGATGCACTTATTGAGATTGCTCCAATTCATAATGATATTATTATGTAATATTTTATTAAGAACAAAGTGAAGTTTTTTTGTCTGTTTTCCAAGATTCATATGTGTATGTTGAGCGGTATGCTCTTAAGATATGGAATGATGTTCTACTAATAATAGGGCATCCAGATCTATAAAAAATTACAATATAAAATAGAAATTATTTCGGTAAACAATTTCTATTTTAGGTCTTAGCTTGCAATAGTACTGTGATCACGAATTTGGTTAATACCATTCGATTTCGCTGCAAAAAGTGCCTGATCTGCTTGTTGTAAAATGGCATCACTATAAGCATCTTGTTCAGAAACAGAAATACCACAGCTTGCCTGTAATAATATAGATTGAGTTTTTACTTTGAGTAATTTACTTTGTACATTTTCCGCAATTCGGCGTGCAACGCTGTTTGCATATTCAAGGGTAATATTGCTCAGAATAAGAATAAACTCATGCTCGCCATAACGACCAATTAAGTCGGTTTCACGCAAATTATCGGAAATAATACTTGCAGTTGAAATCAATGCGACTTCAGCAGCTTTAATTCCATATTGTGCTTGAATGTCTTTATAGTTATCGACATTGAGTAACACAATTGCATAGCTAATTCCAATTTGTGGATGTAATTCTTTTAAGTATGAATTGATACCAAATTGATTATATAGACCTGTTAAAGGGTCTGTAATCGTATCATCTGCCATTGTTTGGTTGTTATTAATCCATCCGTTTATAAACGAATTTTTAATCACATTTTTAAAAAATGTATGTAATTTGCGACGTCTTTCGGAATAAATTTTATTTCGCATAGCAAATTTCTCCTCCGATTATTTATGTATTTTTATTGCTCATTGACGAAAATATACGCTTTTAAATAATAAAGATCAAACATACTTATTCGTTAATTTGTTGAATTAACTCAATAATAATTATAAATAAGTGATTTTTATCACACTATTTACAAAAATAATCAGAGTAAGCGCTCTAATAATTTGGATGAATAACTAATCTTGTCACATTCCTATTTTTGGGAAAGACTATATCGTAAAGTATTGGTATTTATTAATTTGTTATTATTTTTAAATATAAACTATAGATTGTTAATTTAAAACTTAAAATTGTAAGTAAATTTAACGTCCAAAATTTAAAATTTGAGCCTAAATTTGATTTAAGCTCATAATATATATTTGTATTAATCTTGATCTAGTCGATGCGCAAAAGTTGCAATATCTGCTAAAGAAGTTTTAGCTTCATCAAACCATGGGCTAAACATTTGGAAGTTATGCCACATGCCTGTATACAGTTTTAATGTTACATCAACTTTGGCTGCTTTGGCTTTGGTTTCAAAGCGATTTGCATCATCGAGTAAAATTTCTTTAGAACCAATTTGAACGAGTGTTGGAGGTAAGCCTTCAAAATCACCAAAAATAGGTGAAAGTTCAGGTTGGGATTTATCCATGCCTTTGGGTACATAAAATTCTATACCTGTCTCAAGGGCTTCGATTGACAGTAAAGCATCATGTTTTTGATTGTAACGTAAAGACTCACTTGTCAATGTTAAATCTAAAAAAGGAGACATGAGAATCAGACCCGAAGGCAACAATTCAGGATCTTCGTTTTTCAGTTTTAGTGCTAAGGCAAGTGCTAAATTTGCACCACAAGAATCGCCTGAAATAATAATATCTTTGGGTAAAATACCTTGTGATAAAAGTTGTAGATAAGCATCATAAACAGCTTCACTCGCTTCAGGATACTGATGTTCAGGTGCAAGTGGGTAGTCAAGATGCAGCACCTGCATTTGAGTACGTACCGCAATTTCAGATAAAAATGCCCGATGCGTTTTGAGTGAGCCGACAAAAAATGCTCCACCATGAATATGAAAGATCAGTTGAGTGGCACTTTTTTGCGGTTTAATTTCTTCAGCAGGAATACCTGCGAGGCGTAAAGAACGAATTTTTACATCTTTATGTTGGGGGAAAACTCGAGTGAGTTGTTCCAATGCAAAACGCACTGCAGTCGGTGGGATATTGAGACGACTAGGCATTTTAAAACTTGTCTTTAAAATGCTCTCTGTAAGATATTGTTTCAAAGCAGGATTAAACTTCATATTTTGTCCATTTTTTTTTAAATTAGCAGTTGTTTATGAAGAAATATTGGCTAATATTTACAAGGCTACACTAAATAGTCACATTGAAAAATTGCATATTTGTTTTGAGTTTTTAATAATATATAGGTCAAATATGACTAGGGAAATGAAAAAAATGAAAAAAATCGCACTCACGTTAGGATTACTCGCAACTGCTACTTTTGCTAATGCTGCAGACCCACTCAATGGAACTGTATGGAAAACCATTGATGATGCAACAGGCAAACCAAAAGCTATTGTAAAATTTACAGAACAGAAAAACGGCACCCTTTCTGCAACGATCCAAAGCATTGTGACACCAGGTGAAGAAAATGCTTGTACGAAGTGTGAAGGGACGTATAAAAACAAATCTCTCAAAGGCGTGACCATTGTTCATAATCTTAAAAATGTCGGTGGTACAAGCTATGAAGGCGGATCTATTTTAGATCCTAAAAATGGTAAAACCTACAAGCTAAAAGGTGAGCTTGCGGGGAATAAATTGAATCTACGCGGTTATATTGGTGTATCGGCTTTAGGTCGTAATCAAACTTGGATTCGTGCGCAATAAACACATCTAAGTATTTGATTAAAAAATTTTACTTTAGAGATTTTTAAAAAAGCCTGATGTATTCAGGCTTTTTTAATCAATAAATTTTGAGGTTTTTAGCAGGGGATTTATTTCAATATACGAATCGCATCCTCATTAAAGCCCACAATATACTGGCCATCGCTTTCAATAACCGGTCGTTTGATCATACTTGTATGCGTTGTCAGCGTTTCAATCAAATTTGTTTCACTAGAAAGTGCATGTTGTTGCTCTGCTTCGGTTAGTTTTTTCCAAGTTGTGCCTTTTTTATTTAAGATGATGTCCTGTCCAACCTGATCGAGCCAAGTTTTTACCGTTTCAGCATCAATACCTTGCTTTTTATAATCATGAAAATCGTATGCAATACCGAGTTCTGTGAGTAGGTCAAAGGCTTTTTTCATAGAGCTACAATTTTTGATACCATAAATTTTTAACATCAGGTTGATCCATTCTTTAATCTGCAAAATAGCATAACAAAAGCAGTCAATTTACGCATGAATGATGTTTGAATAAAAATTTGAGGCAGTCATAAAACTGTAAGGAAAATTTGGCATTATGTAATCAATAAAGCATAAGAATGATAAAAGAACATAGCTCGTTAGATTATTGTGATAATAATCTATCGATAAAAAACTTCATAATAAAAATTGGTTGTTGTGGACAGGGCTTTATTTGATTTTGATGATAATAAAAATAAGTTTTGTCTTACTCTAATAAATAATAATGGAAATATTAATTGAAAATAAAAAAATTAAAGACTATAAAAGAGAAAACCCGCATTTAATCATCCTGATCATGCGGGTCTCAATACAACGTCCATTGTTTCGTCCTTGGAAAATATTCACTTGCGTAACTATTTTCTATCCATCCTACGGCTTCCTATCCCTATTTGATCATCCTGATCACATCCCTTTGCCGTGAAGCAATAATGCCGTTTATTATGTAGAAAAAACATCCACAACTTCGTCAAGCGATGTGAGATATTTACGCATATTGAGTAAACGGTTGTTCACTCAATATGGTTTATTGAAAAAAATTAAATTTAGATTTTATAGTCAATAATGACGGGGGCATGATCGCTAAACCATTGTTCCTTATAGACCCAAGCATTGACTGTGCGCTCTTTCCAATCAGGTGAACAGGCTTGATAGTCAATCCGCCAACCAACATTTTTCGCACGAGCTTGCCCTCGGTTTGACCACCATGAGTACACTTCAGCTTCTTTACGCACTTCACGGAAGGTATCGACATAGCCTAATTCATCATAAATATGATCGAGCCATGCACGTTCATGTGGTAAACAGCCCGATGCTTTTTGGTTACCTGACCAGTTTTTAATATCAATACGTTTATGCACGATGTTGTAATCGCCACAAATAATCACAGACTTATTTTCATCACGCCATTGTTTCAATATTTTTGAATATTCTTGAAGGAAGCGATCTTTACGTGCTTGCGCTTCATCGCCTGAAGAACCTGAAGGCAAATACAGTGAGCAAATATGGACAGGTTGATCGAGTCCAAGATCAAACTCAGCTGAAATAAAACGTCCTTGGCTATCTGCAAGTTCAAAACCTAAGCCATCGGTAATCGATACAAAGGGAAGGCGACTATAAATGGCTGTACCTGCGTAACCCGCTTTTTCAGCAGGAAAAAGATGCGTATACCAACCTTCAGGTTTAAATTTATCTGTCCATTGTGCGTGGGTAATGCGACTTTCTTGCATGCAAACCACATCAGCATCGGACTGTTCAAGCCATTCAAGTAAGCCTTTGGTCACAGATGCACGTAAACCATTTACATTAATTGAGACAACTCTTAAAATTTTTTGATCACTTGGATAGCTACTCTTTGGTATCATGCGCAGTCATAACCTTTCTGTATGAATTTTGGAGCACCTCATGACCTCGCAAGCTCAATTTGATCCACAAGCTTTTATCGAACTCGCATTATCACGTGGTGTGCTTAAATTTGGTGAGTTTACTTTAAAATCGGGTCGTGTGAGTCCTTATTTTTTTAATGCAGGCTTACTCAATGACGGTGAAGCATTATCATTATTAGCTCAGGGCTATGCCGATAAACTCAGTCAGTGTAATAGTGTTGAAGTGATTTTTGGTCCAGCGTATAAAGGCATTCCATTTGTTGCTGCAACTGCTGTGGCATTATCGCAAGTGCATGGTCAAAGTGTACCTTGGGGCTTTAACCGTAAAGAAGCCAAAGATCATGGTGAGGGTGGTGTCTTGGTTGGAGCTTCTGTTGAAGGCAAAAAAGTGTGGATCATTGATGATGTGATTACCGCAGGTACAGCTATTCGAGAAGTGGTTACTATCTTGAAAAATGCGGGTGCAAGTATTGCAGGTGTATTAGTTGCGCTTGACCGTCAAGAAAAAGGTCAAGGTACATTGTCTGCAATTCAGGAAGTTCAGCAAGAGTTAGAAATTCCTGTACATGCACTGATTACTATGCGTGATTTGATGACATTCTTAGATACGAAAGGCGATCAAGAAGCTTTGGCAAAAATGGAAGCTTATCGTGTGAAATACGGTATCTAATATTAATGATTTCAAACGATGTAATAGTCATTATATAATTTAAGGAGCAATGCGCTCCTTATTTTTAGCACAAATTTTGGGTTTGAGTTTATTGGGAAGCGGATTGAGATGTTGTGGTTGCTTTTAATAATCATCTGCGTGATTGTTGGCTTTCTAGTGATTCGCCAAAGTGATCAACGTAGATGGGGGCGTTATCAAATTGAACGCGATATGTATTTTCAAATGTATCCCTATCAGCTTGATCCATTGTTGCCATTTAGTGTTGTGGTACCTTTGGGCTATATTGCTCAGCGAAAATTACAAAACGAATTGATGCTAAAATTTAATCAAGAAGTGATTTATATAACTGCACTTGTTCAGCGTGAAGAGGCACGACAAAATCAAACTTATGTGGTGCAAGTGCGTATCCACGATCATAAAGTCGGTGAACTAGAGCCAAAGTATGCAGAAAAACTGTGTTTGAATTTAGCTCAGACTGATTTTTTTATTGGTCGCCCCATTTCTTTACAGGCTGAAATTACAGTATTTCAAAAATCTGAGACTGAATGTGGTTGCCGAATTAAATTAAACCTACCACCCGATCCACAAAGTGCTGATGAATATGTGATTAGAAATAATAAAGATGATGCAAAAAAAAGATTTAGTTATTGAAAAAAATAAAAAAAATAATTTGTAAAATGTAATAATCCTGTTTCTCAATGCTCTTTAAAGAATTGAGAAACAATCTAAAAATGATCTACTAATATTTATAAAAATTAGTGTCTTAAGCAATCAGGACTAGAACCATAACAACTCCCCGATTTGATTTCATAAATGGTTGAATGTCCCGGATTGCCTTGAGGTCGTGGTACGCCTTCAGGTACAAAGATCGTAACCGAGTGAGCTCCATATAAACCTGCGGGCATCGTCATTTCTTTTAAGACCACATAAGCACGGTCAAAATGTACATATTCCATACCTGTACCTGAAGAGGGTGTGCCTCCAATAACAGGTGGTGTGTGAATATTTTGCGCACGATTATTCGCAGTTTTCCATGCGTCAATATCTGCTCGGGTTGCAGGTCTGAGTAAACCTTTTGCAATAGCATCTTGTATGCCTGCTTGCCCTGCTAAAGGTGCATTCCGATCAATCACATCTTTCATTGTGCGATCTTGGGAAAATTGCAGTTGTGCATTTGAGTTGATATTTCCAATTGTTGCTCGCCCATTTTGTGCTAAGACAACGGCTTGAATATCACGCTGTAAAATTTTCTGCGATAATTGATTGATTTCTGAGGCATTGTCACTAGAAACATAACTATAACCGCACTGTGAGTTTTCAGAAGTCGTTTCTAATACAGGAATAGATTTAGGTAATCCAATGACTTTTTGGGTGTGATATCCCGTTGCGATAACACCTACAATATGTGTATTCGCTTCCCATTTTATATTCCAAATAGTGGGTTCATACGCACCTAAAATAAGTAGAATTGGGCGGGTGTGTTGAACTTGTATATCCATTTCATTGGCTTGGTGACCGCTGTTATCAATTTGATAATTGGATTCACGTCCTGAATATGCACCTGTGGCGAATACATCAAATTGTTGCGGAAGTTTGGTTTTAAATTTTGTGCAATCATTTTCAATAGGTGGTGTATGCGTTGATCTTGTATGATCTCGTCGATATTCGGATGTGTTTGCAAGTATAGCTTGGCGTAAAAGATTAGAATTATCAGGTACTTTTTCACTATAGAGGCAATATTTTGGTCGAATATTGTCTGTTAGATCTGAAAAACATTGCCATGAAGTAATTGTTCGTCCATCTAATGATTGCGGTTGATAGTAAATTTTGTGCTGAGCCAATTTTTCTGGAATTTTACTATTGTTTTTTAAATCAACGATCAGTTGCAATTGATTGAATTGAAAATTCACACCATCTTGAGTTTGCAAGTTAGGGATAATTGTATTTTGAATGTCTGAGGATTTTCGAAGTAATTGAATGAGTTGTCCATTGTTGTTAGATAAATACTGTTGATTTACTTGATCAGCAAAATTTTTTTGCTGTTGTGAGATATACCCCAAAACTTGATGTATTTGATATTGCATATAAGCATTTTGCCCTAGAAAGCCTAAACCAACGATTGCAAAGCTACTTAATACACCAACGAGCACCCCAGTTTGAAAGTTTTGTTTATTATTTTTCATAGATTTAACACTAGTATAATTTATAGTTATTTAAAATACAGTAGTGGCTAAGAACTAAACAGAATAATGCGATATTTTGTATTAATTTTTAAATACACAATTTTATATTGAATCTATGATAAGTATCTAAAAAAAGCAGAAAACTTTGTATTTGATCTCGGCTATACTCCTAGGAAGCCAAAATTTTATAAGAGCAATTGTATGCGTGTACTTGTGGTGATGGATCCCATCGAAAATGTAAACCTAAAAAAAGACTCAACGATGGCAATGCTGTGGGCAGCATCACGTCGTGGGCATGAGTTAGGTTATGCATTACAACAGGATTTATATATTGATCAGGGCAAAGCTTTTGGTCTGATTTCACCACTCAAAGTGTTTGAAGATTACAATCACTACTATGAATTAGGTGAGCAAAAGAAAGAATCTCTTGCGACATATGATGTGGTGTTAATGCGTAAAGACCCACCATTTGATATGAACTTTGTGTACACCACGTATATTTTAGAACAAGCGGAACGCGAAGGTGCGTGGATTATTAACAAACCACAAAGCCTACGTGATTGTAATGAAAAAATATTTGCAACCCAATTTCCCGATTTACAAGTACCAACATTGGTTACTTCACAGCAAAGTTTAATTCGTGAATTTTTAAAAGAGCATGGTGACGTTATTGTCAAGCCACTTGACGGTATGGGGGGAATGGGAATTTTCCGTTTATACCAAGATGGTGTGAATATTGGCTCAACCATTGAAATTTTAACTGAAAATGGTACGCAGCCAATAATGGCTCAGCGTTATATTCCAGAAATAGTCGATGGTGACAAACGTATTTTGATGGTGAATGGTGAAGCTGTACCTTATTGCTTGGCACGAATTCCGCAAAATGGTGAAGTTCGTGGTAATTTAGCTGCGGGTGGTTTGGGTGAAGCACGACCATTAACTGAAAATGATAAAGCGATTGCAGCTAAAGTTGGACCATTTTTAAAAGAAAAAGGTTTGGTTTTTGTGGGTCTAGATGTAATTGGTCAGTATGTCACTGAAATTAACGTGACGAGTCCAACGTGTATTCGTGAAATTGATGATCAGTTTGGAACGTCTATTGCAGATGATTTATTTGCTGTACTTGAAGCAGGTAAAACAGTTTAGGACTTAATGTTTCATTGATTTAGTCTTTATTGTAGTAAAAAATGAAACGAACACAGAGCGCTCGTGTTAGGTGCTCTGTGAATTTTTATTGAAGTTGATGTAAAACTCACTTTCTTCAGTATTTTTTGACTGATGAATGATAAAATTGGTTTAAACTCGTAAATCAGTAGAAAAAAACAATGAAGCACTGAGTGAAAAAAAGTAAATAAACTTTTCCCCGTAGTGCTTTGTGATTACAATTGTATATCTAAAATGTACGTACTTTTTATTTTTGAATTGAAGAATTAGACCGTGACCAAACCTCAGCAAAGCACACCTCGACACGTCATGATGATGGCAGCAGGAACTGGTGGACATGTATTCCCAGCACTTGCGGTTGCAAAAGAATTGCAACAACAGGGTTGCCAAGTGTCTTGGCTTGCAACACCGACAGGGATGGAAAACCGACTTTTAAAACAACATGATATTCCTATTTATCAGATTGATATTCAGGGTGTACGTGGTAATGGTGTTATCCGTAAACTTGTAGCGCCATTTAAAATTATGAAAGCAACGCTGAGTGCGATGCGCTATATGAGACAGTTAAATGTCGAAGCTGTTGCTGGTTTTGGTGGCTATGTTGCAGGACCTGGTGGCTTGGCAGCACGCTTACTTGGCATTCCAGTGATTATTCACGAACAAAATGCGGTTGCAGGGTTTACCAATACTCAATTATCTCGTATTGCAAAAACAGTATGTCAGGCATTCCCAAATACATTTGCTGAAGCGCCAAAAATTGTAACTACAGGTAATCCTGTACGTTCGGAAATTACGGCAATTTATAATCCCTCATTTCGCTATAAAGAGCGTATGAGTATAGGTGAACCTATTCACGTTTTAATTGTGGGGGGGTCGCTTGGGGCACAGGCATTAAATGAAACCGTACCTTTGGCATTGAAACAGCTCAATGTACCTTTGAAGGTTTTTCATCAATGTGGTCAAAATAAACAAGAAGCAACTCAAGCTTTGTATGCCGATATACCGCAAAGTATGCATGTGCAAGTTGAACCATTTATTGAAGATATGGCGAAAGCTTATGCTAATGCAGATTTAATTATTTGCCGTGCAGGTGCATTGACTGTGACTGAAGTAGCAACAGCAGGTTTAGCAGCAGTTTTTGTTCCTTTGCCAAGTGCGGTGGATGATCATCAAACAGCAAATGCACGCTTCCTTGAAACAATAGGTGCAGCGAAGATTTGTCCACAAAATAGTATGACACCAGATTCGTTAAAAGATTTACTGACGCCACTGATGGATCGTCAATTGTTGATGGAAATGGCGATAAAAGCCCGTCAACACGCTCAGCCCGATGCCACACAGCGTGTGGTTGGTTTAATTCAAGATTTGTAAATTTTTTAGAGTAAATTATGTCTCCACAAAGTCCGGCTGATAAAGCAAAAAATCTGATCAAAATTCCTGAGATGCGTCGTATTAAACACATTCATTTTGTGGGTATTGGCGGTGCAGGAATGTGTGGTATTGCCGAAGTGTTAAAGAATCAGGGCTATAAAGTTTCTGGCTCAGATATTAAAGCATCGAAAACTACTGCACAGCTCGAAGAGAATGGCATTAAAGTTCATATTGGTCATCATGCTGATAATATTTTGGGTGCAAATGTTTTAGTAGTATCTACTGCCATTGATCCTGAAAACTTAGAAGTAAAAGCTGCGATTGAAGCACGTACACCTGTCGTACGCCGTGCTGAAATGCTTGGTGAGCTTATGCGTTACCGTCACGGTATTGCAGTTGCAGGCACACATGGTAAAACCACCACAACAAGTCTTGTGACATGCATGCTTGCTGAAGAAAACATGGATCCAACTTATGTAATTGGTGGCTTGCTCAATCGTACAGGTGTGAATGCCGCATTGGGTGCGAGTCGTTATATAGTGGCGGAAGCGGATGAGTCAGATGCATCATTCCTACACTTAGAGCCTATGGCTGCAATTGTGACCAATATTGATGCAGATCATATGGACACTTATGGTGGTAGCTTTGATGTATTGAAAGATACATTCATTAAATTCTTACAAAAAATGCCATTTTACGGTTTAGCCGTTGTATGTGGTGATGATGCTAATATTCGTGAAATTATGCCACGCATTGGTCGTCCTGTATTGACCTATGGTTTTAACGAAGATAATGATATTCGTGCAGTTGATGTTGATCAAACGGGTATGCAATCAAGTTTCACAGTATTACGTAAAGGTCGTGAGCCTCTTCGCTTGACCATCAATATGCCAGGTTTACATAATATTCTAAATGCACTTGCAGCCATTGGTATTGCAACCGATGAAGGCGTTTCAGATGCAGCGATTGCACGTGCTCTTGAAAGCTTTAGTGGAGTTGGTCGTCGTTTTCAAGTTCAAGGTGAGTATGAACTAGGTGAAGGCACGGTGAAATTGGTCGATGACTATGGTCATCATCCGAAAGAAGTAGAAGCGACGATTAAAGCAGCACGAGCAAGTCACCCTGATCGCCGTTTGGTCATGATGTTCCAACCGCATCGTTTTAGCCGTACTCGTGACTGTTTTGATGATTTCGTTGATGTATTGTCACAAGTTGATCAATTGTTATTACTAGAGGTCTATTCTGCGGGTGAAAAGCCAATAGTTGGTGCAGATAGTCGTTCTCTTGCACGTAGTATTCGTCTACGCGGAGAAGTTGAACCGATATTGATTGACCCAGTCGAAGGCAATTTACAAAATGTGATACAAAAAGTGTTACAAGCGAATGACTTGTTATTAACACAAGGTGCGGGTAACGTGGGAGCAATTTCTGTAGAATTGGCACAGAACCAGCTGTATTTAAAATAATTGTATGATGGGTTGTGGAAATGCATCACTCTATGCGCCATAACCGATGATTAAATTGAAATTGACTTATTTGTAAAGTTTAAGGATATAAACGTGTCAAATGCTTCTAAATTTGGAAAAGTAGCGGTATTGCTTGGTGGTAAATCTGCTGAGCGTGAAGTTTCATTGGATAGTGGTAAAGCCGTACTCGAAGCATTGTTACGTTCAGGAGTGAATGCAGAAGGCTTTGATCCCCAGGAACGCAGTGTGACTGAATTGGTCAATTATGATCGTGCCTTTATTGTGCTACATGGTCGTGGTGGTGAAGATGGTCAAATTCAGGGTACTTTGGAATGGATGAATATTCCATATACAGGTACTGGTGTTCAAGGTTCTGCAATTGGCATGGATAAAGTCAAAACCAAGCAAATTTGGCAAGGTTCGGATTTACCTACTGCGCCTTATCGTATTATTGGTAAAGATGCTGATTTCAATGAAGTCATTGAGAACTTAGGTTTACCGCTCATTATTAAGCCTGTGCATGAAGGCTCAAGTGTCGGTATGAGTAAGGTTGAAAAAGTAGAAGATCTTGCAGCAGCACTTGAAAAAGCAACACAGCATGATGCTATTGTGATGGCGGAAAAATGGATTACAGGTCGTGAATTTACCATTTCATTTTTAAATGGTCAGCCTTTGCCTGTGATTCGTCTGCAGCCACCAGCTGATGTTGCTTTCTATGATTATGAAGCAAAATATAACCGTAATGATGTGGAATATGGTATTCCATGTGGTTTAAGCGAAACAGAAGAAAAGCAATTACAAGAATTATGTTTACGTGCATTCCAAGCGGTTGGAGCAAGCAATTGGGGACGTATTGATGCGATGCAGGATGAGCAAGGTAATTTTTGGTTACTTGAAGTCAATACTGTACCTGGAATGACGAGCCATTCATTGGTGCCAAAAGCAGCCAATGCGGTGGGTTATAGTTTTGATGAATTGTGTGTAGCAATTCTTGAGCAAACATTAGCAGAAAAAGCACACTAATTTATGGCTCAACTTCCTGCATCTATGCGACGCAAACGTGTCGCTACGACCTCTATCCATGAGAAACCGATTACTCGCAAAGATAAAATGCTCAATGCGGGGAGTTGGATACTCATGGTGGTCGCTTGTTTTGTTTTAGCAGCAGGAGTGTTCGGGCTATATAAAGTCATTACTGATGCTCAAGTTGCAAATCTACAAGTGATTGGTACAGATTTGGAACAAGAAAATACACAGATGATGCGACACTTGTCACCTGTTGTGACCGATAATTATTTTACTTCCGATTTGGAAGTGATTCGTGATCGGGCACTTGAGGTTTCATGGGTTGATCGAGTGGTGGTTTCTCGTGCATGGCCAGATGGTATTCGTGTACGTGTGATGCCTCGACATGCCATTGCTCGGTGGGGAACAGGGCGTCTGTTAAGTGATGCGGGTGATGTGTATTCTGAAGCAGTGATTCGGAATCATACGCAACTGCCATTGCTTCATGGGCCACTCAGCCAATCCAAAGTGATGATGCGTCGTTATAATGAAATTAATCAGTTATTTCATCCTACAGGAATGCGCCTGAAAGAGCTTTATCTGACTGAGCGTATGACGTGGTTTATGCAGTTTGACACAGGTCTACGTATTATTGTGGATCAAGATCAAACCATGAGCAAATTGCAGCGTTTGAGCTATTTGGCACAGCATGATTTAAAGTCTGCTTGGCCAAATATTACGGCAATTGATTTGCGTTATCGAAATGGTCTTTCGATACAATGGAAAAATTCAGCTGCACCACAGATTAAAAGTGGTCAGTTTGTTGTAAGAAATAGTGACAGTAATGTTGCGAATAGAAATGTTACACAGCCATAATGTATGGCTTTATAAGAGGCGTTAAGCCAAAACATAATCAATCAAGATAAAATGGTAGACGTGATGAATGAAGCTGTTCCCTCAGTTGTGGCGATAGACATTGGGACACATAAAGTTTCAGTATTGATAGCTAAGGTACATGCCCCTGATAAAATTCAGGTTATTGGTATGGCTTCTGCACGCAATAAAGGTATGAATAAAGGCAAGATTGTGAGCCTAGATAAAGTCACAGCAGCCATTAAAAATGCAGTGCAGGAAGCAGAAGATATAGCAGAATGTCGTGTTCATTCTGCATGGATTTCAATTCCAAGTACCGAATTACAAAGTCATTATGCAGTTGGACGTACACCTATTGCCAATCCTGAACATACCATTACTACGACAGAAATGGTTCGCGCACTTGAGCTTGCGAAAGCCAGCCATATGACAGCTGACTATTATCTTGCAAGTGCAGTACCCATGGGGTTTGAACTCGATGGTGAGGGTGAGTGGGTACAAAATCCTCTTAATTTATCTGCACATAGCTTAACAGGGCATTATCAGTTGATGATGCTACCCATTAGTACCATGCAAAACTTGGATCGCGCGATTAAAGGAGCGAACATTTTTGTTGAAAAAATGGTGGTGTCTTGTTTAGCTACTGCTGAAAGTAGTTTACTCAAAGATGAAAAAGAATATGGCGTATGTTTGCTTGATATTGGTGCAGGAACAACCAATATTGCGGTGTATATTGAAGGTCAATTGGCACTTGCACATACCATACAGCGTGGCGGTGAAAATGTAACACGTGATATTGCAACTGTTTTACAGACCACGACAGAAGAAGCGGAACGTCTAAAATTATTGCATGGATGTGTTGATTTACAACAAGTAAAACCAGAACACATGATTCAATTTGAAGCAATTGATGGACCGCAATCAATTAGTCGTATTGAGCTTTCAGACATTATCATTGCGCGTTATGAAGAAATTTTACACACAGTCCGTACAGAACTTGAAAATAAAGGTGCATTACAGAGTCTGTATCATGGTGTAGTATTGGCAGGTGATGCATGTCAGATTGAGGGTATGGTGACGTTGACACGTCATATACTCGGTGTTTCAGCGCATTTGGGTAATTCACCTTTAGAAGTATTTGCTGAAGATCAGCATTTATCGGTACTGCGCCGTTCGATGTACACGACTGCAACAGGTTTACTCATGTTTAGTCAGGGTGATTTGCAGGAAGCAATTGAAGAGCCTGACACTTCTGGGAAACGTCCATTTTTTGAACGAGTCGCAAATGGATGGTCAACGTTCAATGATAAATTGAAAAGTTTTTTTTAGTTTTTGGGGAATATTGTTAGGAAGTTGTAAGTATGTCGCTCTGTACTTGACAAGCTCAAACAGGCACAGCATTCTAAAAACAATTTTTTATTATTGAAGATCAAGGCAGTATACGGGCTTCAAAGTGGCTGCCGAATTTATTAGGAATCCTGAAGGTCATGGCCTCATTTGAATTATTAGACGACGAACAAACCGATGGTAACGGTCAAGCCCGTTTTACTGTATTTGGTGTAGGTGGTGGTGGTGGTAATGCCGTTCAGCACATGGTGCAATCGGATATTAAAGGTGTAAAATTTGTTTGTGCAAATACAGACAAACAGGCACTTGATCGTATGAACGCACCTTTTAAAATTCAGTTAGGTGAGCAAGGTACACGTGGTCTTGGTGCAGGTGCCAATCCTGATGTAGGTCAAATGGCTGCAGAAGAAAGTCGTGAACAAATCCGTCAGCACTTAGAAGGTGCGGATATGGTATTTGTAACAGCAGGAATGGGTGGTGGTACGGGTACTGGTGCTGCACCTGTTGTTGCTGAAATTGCCAAAGAAATGGGTATTTTGACTGTAGGTGTTGTAACGACACCATTTAACTTCGAAGGTCGTCGTCGTCAACGTTCCGCTGAAAAAGGCATTGATGAACTTGAACAGCATGTTGATTCTTTGATTATCATTCCAAATCAACGCTTACTAAGCGTTTATGGTGATATTTCAATGCAAGATGCTTACCGTAAAGCAGATGATGTTCTGTTAAATGCAGTACGTAGTATCTTCGATCTTGTTGTTCGTCCTGGTCATATTAACCTTGACTTCGCCGATTTGAAAACAGCGATGAGTACTCGTGGTTATGCGATGATGGGTGAAGGGAAGAGTAGTGGTAGTGAGCGTGCTGAAGAAGCTGCTCGCCTCGCAATTCGCAGTCCATTACTTGATAATGTTAATATTATGAATGCCAAAGGTGTTTTAATTAATATTACAGGTGGTGCTGATATTACCCTTCGTGAAACAGAAGTGATTACTGATGTTGTCAATCAAATCGTCGATTTAGATGATGGCGAAGTTTTCTTTGGTACTGTATTTGATCCTGATGCACGTGATGAAATTCGTGTAACAGTGATTGCAACAGGTCTTACACGTAATGCTAATGATGCGCCTGAAACACGCCGTAAAGTTGTCACTTCAAGCGCTTCTCAAAATTATGCGCAGCAAGCATCTACACAGCAATCAGCAGTAGATGAAGATGATCAACCAGCTATTCATAACCGTTCGAACAAAGAAGATTCATCTGCGCCTACATCAAGTGCAGCACCGCGTTCAACGCCAATGAGTATTCAGGATTATCTGAAAAATCAGCAACGTAAGTAATGCTTGAAATATGGTTTTAATTCTGTATATGAAAAAGGTAATGAGAATTCATTACCTTTTTTGATTTTTATCAATGGCTAAATGTGCTAACGTATAGCTGATTGAGGTTGAAGACCATTGAAGTATGTTGAAACAACGAACCCTGAAACGTGTCGTGAAAGCGAGCGGCATTGGACTGCATAGCGGGCAAAAAGTCTTAATTAACTTTTTACCTCATGTTGCGGATGGGGGAATTGTTTTTCGTCGAATTGATTTGAATCCACCTGTCGATATTCCTGCGGATGCAATGCTGATCCAAGAAGCATTTATGTGTTCTAATTTGGTTCAAGACAATGCCAAAGTGGGAACAATTGAACATGTCATGAGTGCTATTGCTGGACTTGGCATTGATAATTTGATTGTTGAGGTGTCGGCATCTGAGGTTCCAATTATGGATGGTAGTGCAGGTCCATTCATTTACTTACTTATGCAAGGTGAATTGGTTGAGCTAGATGCACCTAAAAAATTCATTCGTATTTTAAAACCTGTCAAAGCATTACTTGATGATAAAAAGGCTATTTTTAGTCCACATGATGGCTTTCAAATCAACTTTACAATTGATTTTGATCATCCTGCATTTGCCAAAGAATACCAATCTGCAACCATTGATTTTTCAACAGAAACATTTGTTTATGAAGTGAGTGGTGCAAGAACTTTTGGGTTTATGAAAGATTTAGATTATCTCAAAGCGAATAATTTAGCTTTGGGGGCAAGTTTAGATAATGCAGTAGGCTTAGATGACAATGGTGTCGTCAATGAAGAGGGTTTACGCTTCGCTGATGAGTTTGTACGCCATAAAATTTTGGATGCGGTAGGTGATTTATATTTGCTTGGGCACCAAGTTATTGCCCGTTTTGATGGTTATAAGTCAGGTCATGCACTCAACAACCAACTTTTACGCAATGTTAAAAGTGATCCAGATAGCTATGAAATTGTAACATTTGATAACGGGGAATTTTGCCCGATTCAATTTGTCAGTGTGACATAAGTCATTGTCTTTATATGTTAATGTTATAATATATCATGTTTTAATGTGATTTGATTCACATAATAAAATGTACTAAAAAATAATAATAGGAACTTTGTTTACTTTTTATTGCTTGCCAAACGCAGTAGAGCTTGGCTAAGCTTAGGGTCGCACACAAAACTAGCGGCATTATGTAACATTTCGCGTGTTTCTGGACTAATTTGTTTGTCAGTTTTAATAGGTTTCTGTTCTGGTTGTGACCGTGGTCTTAATCGAACTTGAAGTTTATTTAAATCTTTCAGACCATCAAGTTGTGCCAAATGAGAAATATACTGTTTTTGAAGATAACCGAGCTGACTAATCATGGCTTGATTTTCTCCGGTTAGGGTCAATATACCGTATTGATAACAGACAATCTGCCATTGTTCCGGTTGGGGCAAAAGCGGTTGAATTAATTTAGTAAGTTTTTGCCATTCGGCGACTTGCTTTGTAAGAAACGACAAGTTTCCTGTTTTTATGTGCTGTCTTGTTTGTTGGAAGACATTTTTTGGTTCAGACATACATCGTTCCTACATGATTATGTTTTAGTCTTAAAATTTCATTCTAGTGAATATCAAGGAAGAGATCACACAAGAAGCTTAATTAAGGACAGTTTAAGAGGTTTTTTATGCATTCGCGACGTATTTTATTAGCATTTTCGTTGGCAGCTTCTGCTGCATCTGTTGCTTTTGCTGACATGGTTCAGCTAGATGCAGCAAGTGGTACAAATCAAGACCGCCTAGGTGAGCTTACAAGAACTTTATCTCAAGGTTCATTTACTCACCCTGATGATATGGATATTCCTGCAAATACTAAACTTGATGTGACCATTCGTGCTTCATCTGAAAAAGTCATTGAATTGAACAACGACTCTATTGCTAAAAAATATGGTTCAGCTGCATCAGTTTCTACTCCACGTTATAGTGGTAGTTCATCGCCATATTCATGGTTGGTGACACATCCTTTACCTGATTTAAAGCGTGTTAGCTCAAATTATGGTGGTCGTACCATGGGTGGTCGTGCTGAAAACCATTCAGGTTTAGATATGTCTGCGCCAAGTGGTACGCCAATTTATGCGACAGGTCCAGGTATTGTGACTAAGTCAGGTTGGGGTACAGGTTATGGTCAATATGTTGAAATTAATCATGGTAATGGTTACCTCACTCGTTATGCACATGCATCACGTCTGATTGCTCGTGTTGGTGATCAAGTAAAAGCAGGTGAGCAAATTGCCAATGTAGGTTGTACTGGCCGTTGTACTGGTCCTCATTTACATTATGAAGTAGTGAAAGATGGTCAACGCAAAAATCCATCAACTTATTTAGCAATGTTGCCATAATTGCGTTGTAAGGGAATATGGTTGTTTTAATAACAAACAGTTAAGTATCATCAAAATTGTATAAAAACCGCCAAAATTGGCGGTTTTTTGTTATTTTGCGTAAATAAAAGTCATTAAGTATTTAGTTCCTAAATAGTGGTGCTACTTCACATTCATCTGTAACGATAACTTGATTGGTGATAATCATGGTACATATAGAACATGGTTATTTAAGAAAAAGGAACAGGTGAATTATGGCGTACTATGCTGATACAGACGCTCAAGAGACACAGGAATGGCAAGAAGCCTTTGATTCAGTTTTGAAGCATATGGGTACAGATCGTGCCGCTTTTTTATTAGAAAAATTATATCAACAAGCGATCGCGAAGCATGTTCCTATTCAGCGACTGAATACTCCTTATCTCAATACGATTTCTGTTGAAGAGTCTCCTGCAATGCCGGGTGATCAAGACATGGAACGTCGTATTCGTGCATTGATTCGTTGGAATGCCTTGGCAATGGTTCTTCGTGCCAATAAAACAGGTGATGATTTAGGTGGTCACTTGGCAAGCTTTGCATCTTCAGCAACGTTATATGATGTTGGTTTTAACCACTTCTTCCGTGCCAATAGCGATAGCTTTGGCGGTGACATGATTTATTATCAAGGTCACTGTGCGCCAGGTATTTACGCACGTTCTTATCTTGAAGGACGTTTGACTGAAGATCAGCTCAACAACTTCCGCCGTGAAGTGAATGGTAATGGACTATCAAGCTATCCGCATCCATATTTGATGCCTGATTATTGGCAGTTCCCAACGGTATCGATGGGTTTGGGTCCAATCATGTCGATTTATCAAGCGCATATTCAAAAGTACTTGATGAATCGTAGTTTGATTAAAGAAGAAGACCGTAAAGTCTGGGCTTATCTAGGCGATGGTGAAATGGATGAGCCTGAAAGCTTAGGTGCTATTTCACTTGCTGGTCGTGAAAAATTAGACAACCTGATTTGGGTTGTAAACTGTAACTTACAACGACTTGATGGTCCTGTACGTGGTAACGGTAAAATCATTCAAGAGCTTGAGTCAATTTTCCGTGGCGCAGGCTGGCGCGTGATTAAAGTAGTTTGGGGCCGTCATTGGGATTCACTACTTGATAAAGACACTACAGGTGCATTAAAAGCACGTATGGAAGAAGCCGTTGATGGTGATTATCAGCGTTATCAAGTGAAGGGTGGCGCGTATACTCGTGAAAAATTCTTCGGTAAATATCCTGAAGCAGAAGAATTGGTTAAAGGTTTAAGCGATGAAGACATCGACAACTTAAACCGTGGTGGTCACGATCCGTATAAAGTCTATGCAGCCTATGCCGCAGCAATGACTAGTAATGGTCAACCCACTGTAATCTTAGCGAAAACAGTGAAAGGTTATGGTTTGTCTGATGAAATTGAAGCGGTGAATAAAACGCATCAAATCAAAAAAATGCAGATTGACTCTTTAAGATATGTGCGTGATCGTTTCAATTTGCCATTTAGCGATGAGCAATTGGAAGAAGTGCCACTTTATCGTCCAAGTGAAAATTCTCCTGAATTGAAATATTTGAAAGCACGCCGTGAAAGTTTAGGTGGCTATTTGCCTGCACGTCGTAAAGATAGTGAAGCACTGCCAATTCCTGAACTGTCAATTTTTGATGGTGTGTTGAAAGGCAGTGGCGATAAAGAGCAATCAACGACAATGGTGATGGTGCGTTTAATCGCGACATTACTGAAAGATAAAGCCATTAAAGATCGTGTTGTACCAATTGTTCCAGATGAAGCGCGTACTTTTGGTTTAGAAGGTATGTTCCGTCAGTTGGGTATTTATGCCGCACATGGTCAAAAATATACACCTGAAGACCAAGAACAGCTAATGAATTATCGTGAAGCTAAAGATGGTCACATGCTCAATGAAGGCATTAACGAAGCAGGTGCGATGAGTGCTTGGACTGCGTTGGGTACAAGTTATTCAACCAATAATTTGCCAATGATTCCAATGTACATGTATTACTCAATGTTTGGTTTCCAACGTATTGGCGATTTGGCATGGGCGGCAGGTGATTCTCAAGCACAAGGTTTCTTGTTAGGTGCAACAGCAGGTCGTACTACACTAAACGGTGAAGGTTTACAGCATCAAGATGGTCATTCTCACATCTTGGCAAATACTATTCCAAACTGTGTGGCTTATGATCCTTGTTTTGGCTATGAGCTAGCAGTAATCGTGCATGATGGCTTGAAGCGCATGTATGTTGAACAAGAGCGTGTGTTCTATTACTTGACCGTAATGAACGAAAACTACGAACATCCTGAAATGCCACAAGGTGCGGAAGAAGGCATTAAACGTGGTATGTATCAGTTTGAAAAAGATGAAAAAGCCACTGTTCAGTTACTTGGTTCAGGCGTGATCTTACGTGAAGTGATCAAAGCTGCGAAAATTTTACGTGATGAATATCAAATCCATTCTAATGTTTGGAGCGTAACAAGCTTCAATGAATTGGCTCGTGAAGGTATGGCTGTTGAAGAATACAACCGCTTACATCCACTTGAAGATGGCAAAGAAGCATGGGTATCTCAGCAATTACGTGGTACAGATGGCATTGTGGTTTCTGCAACAGACCATGTACGTGCATATAGCGAACAAATCCGTGCCTATCTACCAGATAGCCGTCCATTCGTAGCATTAGGTACAGATGGTTATGGTCGTTCAGATACACGTGGCACGCTACGTAGTTACTTTGGTGTCGATGCTGCACATATTGTTGTCGCAACATTGAAAAAATTGGCGGATGAAGGCGAAGTAGATGCACGTTTGGTGAAAGATGCAATTTCATCATTTGAATTGGATGTTGATCGTCCAGTGGCATGGTTACCACAAGCGCATCCAACGACTCAAGATGTTGCGCCTTATGCTGAACCAACTGAGGAGAAATAATGATGCAAATTAAGACTCCTGACATTGGTGTCGATAAAGCCACCGTTGCAGAAATTATGGTTAAAGTGGGCGATACGATTGCTGTCGATGACAGTATTGTGTTGCTTGAATCGGACAAAGCCTCTGTCGAAGTGCCTAGCACTTCGGCAGGTGTAGTGAAAAGTATTTCGGTTGCTGAAGGTGATTCAGTTTCAGAAGGTGCTGTCTTGATTGAAGTTGAATCAGCAGATTCAGTTCAAACTAAAGAAGCGCCTGCGCCAACAGAAGCTCAAAAAGTTGAAGCTGTACAAGCCACGCCTGTTGCCCAAGTCAATACAGCACCAAGTCAATCAACTGAAACAACAGCACAAACTGTCGAAGTGAAAGTGCCTGATATTGGTGTTGAAAAAGCATTGGTTGGCGAGATTCTTGTTCAAGTTGGCGATAGCATTGCTGTAGATGACAGTATTGTTGTGGTTGAATCTGATAAAGCAACGGTTGAAGTGCCAAGCACAGTTACAGGCATCGTTGAATCAGTGATTGTTAAAGAAGGTGATTCAGTCAAAGAAGGCGTTGTCCTGATTACTGTGAAAACTGAAGTGGTGGAAGCGGTTGTTTCTGAGTCTGTAAGTTCAGTCACACCGTCAGAAGCGGTTCAACCTGTTGCTGAAAAAACAGCAGTTGTGGCGACCACGACTCAAGCAGGTCCTATTGAAGTGGTTGTACCTGATTTAGGTGTTGATAAAGCAACGATTTCAGAAATTTTAGTCAGCGTGGGTGACACAGTCGAAAAAGACCAAAGTCTATGTGTTGCTGAATCTGACAAAGCGTCGGTTGAAGTTCCAAGTACAGTTGCTGGTGTTGTAAAAGCTATTCATGTCGAGTTAAACCAAGCGGTGAAACAAGGCATGGCTTTGGTAACAATTGAAGCACAAACAAGTGAAGTTAAAGCACCACAAGTGCAGACTACACAAGCATCGCAAGTAACTGCACCTGCGAAACCTGTAGCACCTCAAGCGCAAACTGTGAAAGCGAATGCGCAAGTTGCACCTGTAGCGAATGGCGATAAATTGAGTTCTGCTCAACAGGCTGAAAATGCCAAAGTCTATGCGGGTCCTGCGGTACGTAAACTTGCACGTGAATTAGGTGTGGTTCTGTCACAAGTACAAGCATCGGGTGTACATGATCGTGTCGTGAAAGATGATGTTTTTGCTTATGTAAAAACCAAATTGACTGCGCCACAAGTTGCTCCACAAGCGACTGCACCTGCTGTTGCATCAGGTTTACCATCATTACCAGACTTTAGCTCATTTGGTGGTGGTGAAGTCGCACCAATGACACGTTTACAGCAAGTGTCTGTACCACAATTGTCATTGAATAACTTCATTCCACAAGTGACTCAGTTTGATCATGCGGATATTACTGAACTTGAAGCATGGCGTGGCGAGCTGAAAGATGGCTTTAAAAAGCAAGGTGTAAGCCTGACTATTTTGGCATTTATTGCGAAAGCTGTGGCATTCTTGTTGAAAGAAGAGCCTTATTTTGCAGGGCATCTGGCTGATGATCAAAAAGGCGTACTGTTGCGTAACGAAATCCATATGGGTATTGCAGTGGCGACGCCTGATGGTTTGACTGTGCCTGTACTGCGTAACCCTGATCAAAAGTCGATTAAGCAAATTGCAATTGAGTTAGGTCAGTTGAGTCAAAAAGCGCGTGATAAGAAATTATCACCAAAAGATTTGCAAGGTGCGAATTTTACCATTACGAGCCTTGGCTCAATTGGTGGTACTGCATTTACACCGCTTGTGAATTGGCCTCAAGTTGCGATTTTAGGGATTTCACCTGCAACTATGCAACCTGTTTGGAATGGTAAAGATTTTGATCCACGCTTGATGTTACCGTTGTCATTGTCTTATGACCATCGTGTAATTAATGGTGCAGATGCAGCTCGCTTTACCAATAAACTCAGCAAGCTTTTGGCTGATATTCGTAATATTTTGCTGTAAATAGTATTTTAATCTTGTTAAAAATCTCGTTTCGGCGAGATTTTTTTAACTTAGATTATTATTTAAAGACAACAAATGCCTAGCATTTTCTGTATATCAAATAAAGTCAGCTAACTTCTTACTCTTATCATAAAGTTCTAGAGCTGAGTCAGGATTAAGGTTCCAAATTTTTGGCATCTCAATATTTGGAAAAGCTACATTCCATTGTATTTTTTTTAGTTGTTCAAATCGTTTGAAATCTTTTAAGAATATATTCCAAAATTTTTGATAATGTTCAATTGATGTAAGGTCTGCTTTGTTATAACCATGCGTTGTATTATTGGTTGCTTTAAAATCAAAACCAATCAATATGATATGTTGTGGCTTAAATAAGTGAGCAAGCACTAAGGCTTGCAAGCCACAATTATTCCCTGTAATCATGGTGGGTAATGTAAACAATTCATGATGGTTCTCGTAGTGGCTTGTAAATAAACGTGTCACATTTGAAGGGTAGCTAAGGGTACTGCCTAAACCACAGCCAGTAATGAGATCACCTTTAAATTGCTGTTCTAGTTTTATTTGGTATTGTTGCCACCAGTTGTAATCGCTGTGATGTGCAATCCGAGCATTTGGAAAGAGTTGAAATGCTTGATTACAACAAATAATGAAATGATCTGAATGTTGTAAAGATAAAAGGTCGATTTTCTTTAAAGATGGTCCGCCACCAATGATGAAAATTAATTTAGGTTTCTGATATTGTTGTAAATAGTATCTGAAATTATCACTCATAGCTGATGTCTTAATATTTTTATTTATTTAAAATTAGTGTGCAATTATCTTGGAATATTGTAAACTAATTAAACTTCATTGGGGAGTAGCCGCTATTTACGTTCTGTAAATAGGTGATGGTCAACATAATTGCTCAACAGAGCATGGTCATCATAGCAAAGAACCAATTTGACTCAATATTTGTAAATTCAAATATTTAGTTTCTTTTGTTGGCAAGACCTTTGATTTATCACTCTGCATTTCATGCAGTGCTTTTTGCACACATGATACTTGGCTAGCAGGAGGGATAAGTCATCGGTATATATTTGCTAGCCAGAGAATCCTTATGCAAGAACTCCTTTCTTCAACTGTGATTGTTGCCCTCGCTGAAATGGGTGATAAAACACAGCTTCTCGCTTTACTCCTTGCTGCACGTTTTCGTAAACCTGTTCCGATTATTGCTGCCATTCTTATCGCAACTTTAATTAATCATGGTCTTTCTGCTGTTCTTGGTCAGTGGATTACGCAATTATTTAACCCTGATATTTTAGTATGGGTACTTGCTGTTGGTTTTATTGCTATGGCAGGTTGGATGCTCATTCCCGATGAGTTAGATGATGAAACCGACAGTATTAATAAATGGCAAAAATTCGGTGTTTTTGGTGCCACATTTATTTTATTTTTTCTCGCAGAAATTGGTGATAAAACTCAAATAGCCACCGTTGCATTGGCTGCTAAATATGACAGCATTATTCTCGTTACCATAGGTACAACCTTGGGTATGCTGATTGCAAACGTGCCTGCGGTCTTTGTTGGTGACAAGTTTGCAAGCCGTCTACCAATTTCACTGATTCATAAAATAGGTGCAGCCATTTTCTTAGTGATTGGTGTAAGTGTTTTAGTGCAACATTATTATTTTTAAATTCATTCGCCTTGTTACTAATCCCGTCAATTGGCGGGATTTGTTTTTGAGTATTCATGTAATTATTATCAAAATATTATTGTATATTTGTTGTAACTTTAAAGAAATCCTTATATGTTGTATGGAATAAATAAATTTTTAATTTTTAAAATATTTCGGGGTTTCTTTAATGTCATTGGATCGTACTACATCGCAGGTATTGTTTGATAATGGAGTGCATAAGTGCATTAGTTTTACCAGTCTTGTGAAAGGCGAAGGTGTTCAAGCAAATCAATTTTTAATTGTCAATAATGACCGTGCAGCAGTGATCGATCCAGGTGGTGATTTGACTTATGTGCCGTTGACGATGGAACTCAATAAATACACTCGTTTGGCAAATTTAGATTATGTGATTGCATCGCATCAAGACCCCGATATTATTACTTCTATGCCACGTTGGTTGGTATATACCGATGCCAAAGTCGTAGCATCGAAATTGTGGGCACGTTTTTTACCGCATTTGAACTCAGCATTTATGAGTGATCGAATGAAAGGTGGTTGGTTGGAGCGTTTGATTGAACTACCAGACCAAGGTGATTCTATTTATTTAGGCAAAACACGTATTATTGCTGTGCCTGCGCATTTTTTGCATTCGGTTGGTAATTTTCAATTTTATGATCCAATTTCGAAAATTTTATTTTCAGGCGATATGGGTGCTTCAATGGTGGCGGATGCTTCGACGCCAATTACGGATTTCGTTACGCATATTCCTAAAATGAAGGGTTTTCATCAGCGTTATATGTGTACCAATCGTGTGATCCGTCTTTGGGTCAATATGGTACGTGGTATGGATATTGAAATGATCGTACCGCAGCACGGCACACCATTTGTAGGTAAAGCACAGATAACTGAGTTTTTAGATTGGATTGAAAATTTACAATGTGGTGTCGATTTGATGGATCAAACAGTTTTTACTTGTCCGCAATAAAATAAACATCTACGTTCAAAAAAAATATTGAGTTTATACGCATTTTTTTTTACGATTTACGTTGCCAAAATCCACTTTAAACCTCTTTCATTGTATTTGATGAAGGAGGTTTTTTTGACTACGAGAATTTTAAAAAAATGTTGTCACAAATAATTGCACAGGATGCGTGTTTAACTTGCGGGGCGTGTTGCGCCTTCTTCAGAGTTTCATTTTATTGGGCAGAAGGGGAAGGTATGCCAGAAGAGGCTGTTGAAGCAATAACGCCTGTATATTCGTGTATGAAAGGAACCAATCAAAAAAATCCACGTTGTATTATGTTGTCAGGTGAAATTGGTCAGCAGGTTAGTTGTACCATGTACGCACAACGCAGTTCTTCATGTAAGGACGTACAAGCGGGCGATGAGCAGTGTCATAAAGCACGGGCAGGATATGGATTAATTCCATTGATTGAGATTGAACCTGCATATCCAAGTAATGACGAAGACTATGACCAAGTGGTTTAAACTGTATTGAATGGTCTGAGAATAAAGATTAGATAATTTAAGTTAGATTTAAAGTCGATTGTTCAGATAAAAATGTATACAGGTCTGATGTTGAGTTGAATATTTGACTTCGGATGATAGCAATAGCTAGTTGAAATTACATTGAATTTATAAATACTCAACAAAGACTTTAAATCGGACTAATAAAAAATGAAATTTAAACTGAAATTTGTATATAATAGCTCACGGAAATTACCAGCGAGACTGTTATGTTGACCATCGTTCAAGAAGCCCTAACCTTTGATGATGTCTTATTACTCCCTGCCTATTCTACTGTCCTCCCAAAAGATGTCTCCCTAAAGACACGCCTGACTCGTGGCATCAATTTGAATATCCCTTTAGTTTCAGCAGCAATGGATACTGTGACAGAGTCACGTATGGCAATTGCGATGGCGCAAAACGGCGGTATTGGTATTCTTCATAAAAACATGGATATTTCTGCTCAGGCAGCAGAAGTTCGCCGTGTGAAAAAATTCGAAGCAGGAATGGTGAAAGATCCAATTACTGTGACGCCTGAAACAACGGTACGCGAGTTGATTTCGATTACTCAATCGAATAACATCAGTGGTGTACCTGTTGTTAAAGATGGCAAAGTGGTTGGTATTGTGACAGGACGTGATACACGTTTTGAAACCAATCTTGAACAGCCAGTAAGCAACATCATGACAGGTCAAGACCGTTTGGTGACTGTACGTGAAAATGCTTCAAAAGAACACATCCAAGCATTATTGCAACAGCACCGTATTGAAAAAGTATTGGTGGTGGGTGAAAACAACGAATTAAAAGGCTTAATTACTGTTACTGACTTTAATAAAGCTGAGCTTTATCCAAACAGCTGTAAAGATGATTTAGGTCGCTTACGTGTAGGTGCAGCAGTCGGTACAGGTGCTGAAACACCTAGTCGTGTTGAAGCGCTTGTTGATGCTGGTGTCGATGCGATTGTTGTTGATACAGCGCATGGTCATTCTGCTGGTGTGATTGAGCGTGTACGTTGGGTTAAAGCTAACTATCCACAAGTACAAGTCATTGGTGGGAACATCGCAACGGGTGATGCTGCATTGGCATTACTTGATGCTGGTGCAGATGCTGTTAAAGTCGGAATTGGCCCAGGTTCAATCTGTACGACTCGTATTGTTGCGGGTATTGGTATGCCGCAAATCTCTGCAATTGATGCTGTTGCAAATGCATTGAAAGATCAAATTCCATTGATTGCAGATGGCGGTATTCGCTTCTCTGGTGATATGGCGAAAGCAATTGGTGCAGGTGCAAGTACCATCATGGTGGGTTCACTCATGGCGGGTACTGAAGAAGCTCCAGGCGAAGTTGAATTTTTCCAAGGTCGTTACTACAAAGCATACCGTGGTATGGGTTCATTGGGCGCAATGGCGGGTGCAACAGGTTCTGCTGACCGTTATTTCCAAGACTCTAAAGCAGGTGCTGAGAAATTGGTTCCTGAAGGTATTGAAGGTCGTGTGCCTTATAAAGGTCCAATGGGTAACATCGTTCATCAAATGATGGGTGGTTTACGTTCATCTATGGGTTATACAGGCTCTGCGATTATTGAAGACCTTCGTCAAAATGCTAAGTTTGTGAAAATCACATCAGCAGGGATGTCTGAATCTCACGTACATGATGTAACGATTACTAAAGAAGCACCAAACTATCGTGTAGGTTAATCTTTCGTATCGTTTTGATTGAAAAAAGCCGTCATGTTATGACGGCTTTTTTATTTTGGTGTAAAGTGAGGAAATTAAACAGGCAGCTAAACAACACATAATAAGTTGGGGTACAGATGAGTTATTTTGGAACAGATGGGATTCGTGGAAAATTTGGTCAGCTACCGATTACCCCAGAGTTTGCATTAAAATTAGGTTTCGCAGCGGGTAAAGTCTTAAAACAATTAAGTCCGAAGTCAAAACCGATTGTTGTATTGGGCAAAGATACACGTTTATCAGGTTATATTCTTGAAGCTGCCTTACAGGCAGGTTTGAATGCCGCAGGTGTGTACGTGCATTTGTTGGGACCACTACCAACACCTGCAATTGCGCATTTAACACGTGCTTTACATGCAAATTTAGGCATTGTGATTTCTGCATCACATAATCCATATTTTGATAATGGGATTAAATTTTTCTCAGATGAAGGTAAAAAATTGCCTGATTCGATTCAAGATGCCATCAATAAAGAACTTGAAAAAGATATCGTGATTGATGACAACGCAAACTTGGGTAAAAGTGTGCGTGTGAAAGATGCCAATGGTCGTTATATTGAATTCTGTAAATCGACATTTCCATACCATTTCAATTTGCGCCATTTAAAAATTGTAGTGGATTGTGCCAATGGTGCCGCATATAACGTCGGACCTGCCGTATTTCGTGAGTTGGGTGCAAAAGTTATTGCCATGAATAACACACCTGATGGCCTGAATATCAATGAAAATTGTGGCTCAACACATCCTGAAGGTTTACAAAAAGCGGTTGTAGAACAGCAAGCTGACTTGGGTATTGCCTTCGATGGTGATGCAGATCGTGTAGTTTTGGTTGATCGTTATGGTAAGTTGGTCGATGGTGACCATATTCTTTATATTTTAGCGACTCAAGCTACCAATAAACCAGCAGGCATTGTCGGCACAGTGATGAGTAATATGGCACTTGAACTTGCTCTTGAAAAAGCCGAAGTGCCATTTGTTCGTGCAAATGTTGGCGATCGTTATGTTTTACAAAATCTTGAAGCGAATAATTGGTCTATTGGTGGCGAGCCATCAGGTCATATTTTGACTTTAGACAAGAGTACAACAGGTGATGCAATTATTGCTGCATTACAGGTATTGACTGTTTTAGTTGAACAAAATAAATCACTTGATGAATTGGTTGCTGATTTTGAAATCTTACCTAATGTCTTAGTGAATGTACGCTTAGAAAATATGTTTGACCCATTCTCTGTACCTGCATTGGTTGCGGAGTTTGACAAAGCAGAAGTGCAGTTGAAAGGACGTGGTCGTCTTTTGATTCGTAAATCTGGGACTGAACCCGTGATTCGTGTCATGGTTGAAGGTGATAATCTTCAAGAAGTAACTGATCTTGCAAATCATTTGGCTGATGCTGTACGTCAAAATGCAGTTTAGTCCTTGATCAAAGTTTAGCTTAGTTTTTGAATATAAAAATTTCGATATTAAAGGTTAAAGCATGAGTGATGTAATTAAGGATTTAAGTGAATTACGTTTAAGCTACCAAAAAGGTGAGTTGCATGAACAGCATGTCAATGCTGATCCGCATGAGCAGTTTTTAGGTTGGTTTAATACAGCTTTGGAAGCCAAACTTCACGAACCTTATGCCATGTCACTTGCGACTGCAAATGCTCAGGGGCGACCACATGTTCGCACTGTACTACTGCGTGGCGCGACTGAAGCAGGTTATGATTTTTATACCAATTATGACAGTCAAAAAGGATTGGATTTAGCGGCTAATCCTTATGCTGAATTGTTATTTTATTGGCCTGAACTTGAACGTCAGATACGTGTTGCAGGGAAGGTAGTGAAAATTTCAGTTGAAGAATCAACCGATTATTATCACAAACGCCCCCGTGATAGCCAAATTGCAGCGCATATCAGTACACCGCAAAGTGGTGTGATTGAAAGTCGTATGTTATTACAACAGCGTTTTCAAGCGTTGCATGATCGTGTAGAGCAACAAGCGACATTGACCAAACCTGAGTTTTGGGGAGGGTATCGCCTAAAAGCTGATTATTATGAATTTTGGCAAGGCCGTCCGAACCGTTTACATGATCGTTTGGTGTATGAAAAAACTGAAAATGTATGGCAGATACAACGTTTGATGCCATAAATTTTGATTGGAAAATGAATAAGGCGATGAATTTATATTGAATTAATCGCCTTTATTTTTCTTTAAAAGGAGGTGTTGGTGTCCTGCCTCGGAAGGCGATATACTTTTTAATCTTCTTTTTCACTGTTGCTATATCTCATATGCAAATTCAGCAAAGACCTTATTTGAGTGATCCGAAACAATTTTCCAATGTTTCAGATTTTATGGCTGAAATTTTGGCACGACGTGGTGTACAGTCAGAAAAAGAATTTGATTTAAAACTCAAATATTTGCTTGCACCGACCATGAAAGGTTTACAGCGGGCTATTGACCTCGTGAATGATGCGATAGATCAACAGCTCAAAATTGTGATTGTGGGCGATTATGATGCCGATGGTGCTACGAGTACTGCACTGATGATTTTGGCACTCCGTGAAATGGGTGCAAATGTTGAATATTTAGTGCCTGACCGTTTCAAATACGGTTATGGCTTGACTCCAAAAATTGCAGATTTAGCATTTGAACGTTTTCAACCTGATCTTTTGATTACGGTGGATAACGGTATTTCAAGTCATGCAGGTGTGAAGCAGGCGCAGTCGTATGGTGTGAAAGTGATTATTACCGATCACCATTTAACAACCAAGGAAATACCTGATGCAGAAGCGGTAGTTAATCCAAATCAGCTCGGTTGTGATTTCCCAAGCAAGGCATTAGCAGGTGTTGGTGTTGCCTTTTATTTACTTGCAAATTTGAGCAGTCAACGTACTCAAGCAGGCAAGTCGAGTGCGAAAATGGCACAATATTTAGACTTGGTGGCGTTAGGAACTTATGCCGATGTCGCAAGTCTCGATTATAACAATCGAATTTTGGTTGATGCAGGCGTAAAACGCATTCAGCAAAATCAATGTCGTGCAGGTATTAGCGCACTGCTTGATATTGCAGGTCGTGACCCGATGAGTTTAAAAGCCTCTGATTTAGGTTTTGTTTTAGGACCACGCATCAATGCGGCAGGGCGTATGGAAACCATGGACATCGGCATTGAATGTTTACTTGCCAACGATATGCAAACAGCTTATACCTTCGCTCGTCAGCTTAATGATTTAAACCTTGAACGCCGTCAAGTTGAATCACAAATGAAACAAGAAGCGCTTGCTGAAATGCAGTCCTTACACTTGGATGAAGATAATTTACCTGCAGCGTTGGTGATGTTTGATGAACAGTGGCATCAAGGCGTAATTGGGATTGTCGCAGGGCGTTTGAAAGAGCAGTTCCATCGTCCGAGTATTGTTTTTGCTGCCGATAAGGATGGTATTCATATTAAAGGTTCAGCACGTTCAATTGAAGGTATTCATATTCGAGATGCCATTGAGCAAGTGGCAGAACAGTATCCGCATATGGTAAGTTTTTTTGGTGGACATGCGGCAGCGGCAGGTTTAACTATTGAAAAGCAAAATTTTGAACGGTTTAAACAAGTATTTACTGATTTAATTTCACAGTCCGATGAAGCCTTGTTTGATGCAGTATTATGGACAGATGGAGTTTTGCATGAACAAGATATTCAATTACAGACAGTTGATTTAATTGAGCAATTGGGGCCATGGGGGCAAAAATTTCCATCACCAGTATTTGAGGGCGAATTTGAACTATTGGAGCATCGTTGGCTTAAAGAGGTTCATTTAAAGTTAAAATTGGGTTTGAACAATGGTCAATTTGTTGATGCAATTGCATTTAATGCCCGAGATAAATTCCAATTCGATGCCACAAAAAATAAAGTCCGAGTGGTATATGAACTCGATAAGAATGAATTTAATGGACGAGTAAATTTGCAATTACGTATGTTACATGTTGAAAATTAACCGTATTTCATAATAAAAAAACCGCTATGAATAGCGGTTTTTTATTTCTATTTAAATGGTTGGAACCTTTAAGTTGGGTAATGCCTTAACTTAGAAGCGGTATCCTGCACGAACGCCATAAGTGTTGTAGTCATCACCGAAACCAACACGACCTTCAAGGCTTACATTTTGGTTAAAGAATTTCTTAGCAGAAATACCAAACTCATCATGATCATATAAATCGTTGTTGTAATAATCTGCACCGACACTTAAAGTTTTATCTAGGTATAAATCACCACGAACACGGTATTCATCAAGATCACCAAATGCACCAAATGCTTCAAAGTTAGCGTCATATTGACCTACTTTAGTCACGTATTTAGCACGTACTGTTGGGTCTGCACCATCATCACCATCTTTTACGTCATAGCCTGTTACACCTAACGCAAGTAATAAACCTGGTGCTGGTAGATAACCAACTTCAGCACCATAAGTGGTTACTTTGTTATCTATAGGTGTATCTTTAACTTCTTGTTCATTACGACCTACACGACCACTCACATAGAAATCAGAATTTGGAACATAGTATTCAAGACCTGCACCGTATTGGCTATTTTTTACGCCGTCATTATTGGCATAATCGACATTCGCTTTTACATTACTTGCACGGTCAAGGAACGCTGCTTCATTGAGTGGCGAATTACGTGTTTGAACTGGGTTGAAATAATATGTGCCATCTACACCGAACTGATGTGTTGCGTCAAAATCATCTGGGTCATTGTATGTATATGAACCACCGACTTCTGCTTGGTAAGCATGTGCTGCTGTACCAGTCATGACCAACGCGGATAAGACTGCTGAAGCGATTGCTAATTTTTTCATGGTTATTGCCCTCTGAAAATGATCCATTTCGATATACATTTTTTGTTACATATTTAGTCTAGGTGAAATAAAAATACCGTCAATAGAACTCAGGTAATAAAATTGAAACATTAGTAAAGTTATGTAAATTAATTAAATATAATATTGAAATATATAAATAAAAAATAATGTTTTGTTTTATTAAAACTGTGTGGATACTGTGAAGAAGATTTTATATGATGCAAATTTAAACACAATTTGTAATAAAATAGTGATTTTAGTTCATTGCATCTAGGGAATAATTTTTACTAAAAACCATCATTTTAGTGTTGATAGAAAGCAAATAAATTCATCTTACAAACACATGTTAATTCAATAAAACACTAAAAAATGACGATTCTGAACTTTAGCTGCTCTGTGGTAGAATGCCTGCAAATGAAAAGATGTCAAATGTGAGATGAAAACTCGTGGAAATTAATCCTTATCTAGTACAGCTAAAAGACTTAAATGACCGTGGTCAAACACTACGGGGGTATCTTTGACTACGATCTAAAGAAAGAGCGTTTAGAAGAGGTTCTCCGTGAGTTAGAAGACCCGAGCATTTGGAATGACCAAAGTCGTGCACAAGCTATGGCAAAAGAAAAAGGCGAACTTGAAAACGTGTTAAACGTTTTAGAAGGTTTGTCTACACAACTTGAAGATGCACAAGCATTGCTTGACCTTGCTGTTGAAGCAGATGATGAAAGCTTATTGGCTGATGTTCAGGCTGAACTTGATGCAAGTGAAGCTGAATTGGCGAAACTTGAATTCCGTCGTATGTTTAGTAATCCAATGGATCCGAACCCATGTTATGTGGAAATTCAAGCGGGTTCAGGTGGTACAGAGGCGCAAGATTGGGCATCTATGCTACTTCGTATGTATTTACGTTGGATTGAACGTCATGGCTTTAAAGCTGAAGTGATGGAAGAGTCGGATGGCGATGTTGCGGGACTTAAATCGGCAACTATTCGTGTAGATGGTGAGTATGCCTATGGTTGGTTACGTACAGAATCTGGCGTACATCGTTTGGTACGAAAATCGCCATTTGACTCAGGAAACCGCCGTCATACATCATTCTCAGCGGTATTCGTTTCACCTGAAGTTGATGATAATATCGAAATTGATATTAACCCTGCGGATGTTCGTACCGATACTTACCGTGCATCGGGTGCGGGTGGTCAGCACATTAACAAAACCGATTCTGCTGTACGTTTAACGCATGCGCCAACAGGTATTGTGGTGGCTTGTCAGAACCAACGTTCACAACACGCTAACCGTGACCATGCTTGGAAACAGTTACGTGCAAAGCTGTACGAACGTGAAATGCAAATTCGTAATGATGCTGCGAAGGCACTTGAAGATACCAAGTCTGATATTGGTTGGGGAAGTCAAATTCGTTCATACGTTTTAGATGACTCACGTATTAAAGACTTACGTACTGGTGTTGAAAGTTCAAATACTGGTGCGGTGTTGGATGGTGATTTGGATAAATTTATTGAAGCAAGCTTGAAACAAGGCTTATAAGTTTTCAAATAAATTTAATTTAAAAGCAAAGTCTTAAGATTTTTTTGCAAATATATCTAAAATATTCGATATTAAAATCGATAAAATGCGATATAGTGTTTGTAAAGATGTTGATCAAGGCTTTGCAGTTTCATATTTAGCTCTCAATTAAACGTGCCTTATATGATGGATATAGATTTAATTTTTAAAGCGCTGGCAAATCCGACTCGTCGGCAGATTCTTGAATGGTTGAAGAACCCTGAGCAGTTTTTGTCTGAAGAGCAATGTGGTGGCTTTAATCGTGGTGTGTGTGCAGGGAATATCGAAAAGCTCGGTAATGTCTCTCAATCGACCATGTCAAATCATTTGTCTGTTTTACAGCAAGCAGATTTAATCCAAGCCGAAAAATACGGTCAGTGGTCGTATTTTTCCCGAAACGAAGCTTTGATTCAGCAGTATATCGATTATCTACAAAACTCACTTTAATTCCTAATTTAAATTGGAAAGTGAGTAACGAGGCGAATATGGCTCAATTAAACTCACCTTTAACCCTTGGCGAATTGAAACTCAAAAACCGAGTGGTCATGGCTCCTCTAACACGTAGTCGTGCAACAGCTGAACGTGTTCCAACTGTAATGATGGCTGAGTATTATGCCCAGCGTGCAAGCGCAGGCTTAATCATTTCTGAAGCAACGGTGATTTCTGAAGAAGCTAATGGTTATTTAAATACTCCCGGGCTTTTCACTGATGCACAAGTTGAAGGTTGGAAGTTGGTTACAAATGCGGTACATGACAAAGAAGGTTTAATCGTTGCTCAACTCTGGCATGTCGGTCGTGTTTCGCATCCTGATCTTTTAAATGGTGAAACACCTGTATCTGCAAGTACAGTCCAACAAGCGGGATATGTCAGCTTATTGCGTCCAAAACGTGAATATGTTATGCCACGTCCATTGGAAATTTCAGAAATCCAAGCCATTGTTGAACAATACAAACAATCTGCAATCAAAGCCAAACAAGCAGGTTTTGATGGTGTTGAATTACACGCAGCCAATGGTTATCTGATTGACCAATTCCTACAAAGTTCAACCAATCAACGTACCGATCTCTATGGTGGTTCAGTTGAAAATCGTGCACGTTTCTTGTTAGAAGTCGTTGATGCTTTGATTGAAGTGTGGGGCGCAGGTCGTGTGGGCGTGCATCTTGCGCCGCGTGGTGATGAGCATGACATGGGTGATGAGAATCCACGTGAAACATTTGGTTATGCACTCGAAGAATTGGGTAAGCGCAAAATTGCATTCTTCTTTACTCGTGAGCATTTGGACGAAGGCAGTATTAGTGGTTATTTGAAACAGCGATCGAATGGTGTGCCATACATTGCCAATATGAAGTTAAGTCGTGAAGATGCGATTGATTTATTGGCTTCGGGCAAGGCAGAAGCGGTGTCATTTGGTAAAGACTATATTTCTAATCCTGATTTGTATGAGCGTTTAGTTGAAGATGCGCCATTGAATGAATTAATTTTCGACAATATGATCGGGACGGATGTTGCTGAAGGCTATGTGGATTATCCAACTTTGGCAGAACTTGAAGCATTAGAACCGAACGCTTAAAAATAAACACATTTCCTTAAGCTTCATTGGTTAACAAGCCGATGAGGCTCTGCTATATTCGTGCAGTTTTGATTAGTTTGAGATTATTATTTGGCTACTCCTTTTTGGTATAACGCTGCTTTGGCGATGGTAAAACCACTATATAAGTGGAAAATAAAACAGCGTGCACAAAATGTAGAGGCATATCAACAGGAATGTCTTGAGCGTTTTGGTCCATTTCAGAGTGCCAAAAATAAGCAAGCAATTTGGTTTCACTGTGTTTCGGTGGGGGAAACCAATGCTGCACAGCCTTTAATTGAACATTATTTAAAATTGGGTCAGCCCATTTTAGTGACTAATACGACTAAAACAGGTCAGGCTCGTTCTAAAGCACTATTTTTAAAAGCTCCTTATGAGGCTTTGTTTCAAGCCGTGTATTTACCTGCCGATCAGAAGTCTTTAATTGCCGATTTTTATCAAAAATATCAACCCATATTACTTATTCTCGTAGAAACTGAGTTGTGGCCAAATCTGATTGATCAAGCTGATAAGTTTGAAGTGCCTTGTATTTTGGTCAATGCGCGCTTATCTGCAAAATCAGCACAAGGCTATAGCAAAGTGCCGAGTTTAACTCGTCCCATGTTGCAAAATTTTGATGTGTTACTTGCACAAGATGTAGCGACACAGCAACGCTTTATCGAATTGGGTTTAGAGGCTTCAAAAAGTGAAGTTGTGGGCAGTATTAAATTTGATATTTCCACACCTGAAGTTTTTATTGAAAAAGCACAGCAGTTAAAACACGATTGGAATTTAGCAAGACGTAAAATCATTACCCTTGCAAGTACACATGCACCTGAAGAAGAAAAATTACTCAATGGACTGAAACCTTATTTAGAACAGCATTCTGATTGCTTAGTCATAGTTGTTCCTCGTCATCCTGAACGTTTTGATGAGGTTTTTAAGGTTGCACAAAGTTTAAATTTAAATACGCAACGCCGTAGCTTAAATCAGTCTATTCAATTAGATACACAAGTATATTTAGCAGATAGTATGGGCGAAATGTGGTTGTGGTATGCACTCAGTCAAGCCAGTTTTGTTGGTGGTTCACTCAATGAACCGGGTGGCGGTCATAATATTTTGGAGCCGATGGTTTTGAATGTACCGACGGTGATTGGTCCGAATTATTTTAATTTTCAAGCGATTGTTGATGAGTTTTTACAGGCGAATGCTGTTGCCATTGGTCAGTCTGAACATGATGTTGTGCAGTTATTGGTGCGTTGTGTAGAGGATCAGGATTTTGCAACGCAATTGAGCCAGCATGCGATTGAAGTGTTAAATCAGAATAAGGGTTCTTTGCAGAAGCATATTGCAGTGATTGATCGGTTCTTATCAAAATTATGAACATCGTCCTTTTAGACCCTCGTCAAACCGAATCTGACCTTTGGAATATCACAGCAAGTCGCCAACTTGAACATTTAAAAACCCATGTCAATGTCCAAGTTGGAGATACTTTGAAGGTCGGCATTCGTGAGGGGAAGCGCTATCTCACAGAAATCGTCGAAATAACCGAACATAGTATTCGGGTAAAATCCTTACAAGAAGAAAGTGTGCCTGAAAAACTGCCTGTGACTTTGGTCGTTGCGATGCCTCGCCCGAAAGTGTTGCGCCGTTTAATGATGGATGCAGTGACGATGGGTGTGGAAAAACTCATTCTGATCCATAGTTATCGGGTCGATAAAAGCTATTGGCAAACACCATTTTTACAGCAAATTGAACACTATATAATGCTTGGTTTAGAACAGGCGGGTGATACGATTGCACCGCAAGTTGAAATTTATAAACGATTTAAACCTTTTACTGAAGATGTGCTACCAATATTAATAAATGAACATTGTCCTGCCTATGTTGCACATCCATATACGACACTAAAAATGCCCTCTGCAATCGAACATCCGTGTATTGTATTGATTGGTCCTGAAGGTGGCTTTATTCCGTATGAGGTTGATTTACTCATAAAAAACGGTTGCCAAGCTGTAAGCCTAGGCAACCGTATTTTGCGCACTGAAACTGCAATTTCTTATGTACTTGGTCGTTTATTTAGCTCGACTGTTTAGCACGACCTGACTCAGTATCATCAACAGATGGATCACCACGATAAACTTTCACTTCCTGTACAGGATAAGGAATTGAAATATTGTTTTCAGCAAAAGCTTTTAAAATGTGTTCTTGAATTTCACTGATTGATGCAGATGTTGTGGTTTCAGTGGTATTGACCCACCAACGAACGGTTAAGTTTACTGAGAAGTCTGCAAGCGCAGTAACATTCACGGTAAAACCTGGTTGACTCAAGATTTTTTGATCACGATCAAGCTGTTGCAAAATAAGATCTTTAGCAGTTTGTACATCATCTTCATAACCAATACCCACAACAAACTCACAACGGCGACGCTGATAAGCTGTATTAACTGTAACAGGGCTGGTATAGACAGTAGCATTTGGAATAACAATACGACGACCATCTGGAGAACGTAGAAATGTCGCACGAATTTGAATATCTTCGACCGTACCTTCCATGCCAGACACAATAATATCATCACCAATTTTGAATGGTTCACTCAATAAAATAAGAATACCAGACAGTAAATTTTGAAAAATATCTTTAAATGCAAAACCGATCGCAACCGAACCAATCCCCAGTGCACTCATGAGCTGAGCAGGGGTAAAGCCAGGAATAGCAATAACCATCGCAATGAGGAAGCCAAAGAACATGATTGCAGTACTACCGACACGGTTGAGTACTAGAACTAAGTTTTGACGCGTATATGATTTATTTTCTAACGTTTTACGGACAAAAAATTTGAACAGTTTTGACAGTAACCAAAAAATAATAATAACGGTTAAACCGATGCAAAGATACGGTACACGTTCCCAAAAGCCGTCAACAAATTTATCAATGGTCGAGTAAGCATCATTATATTTTGCAGTATGTTCAATCACCGATTGCGCAGTTTTTTCACCTGCAGAATGGATGAGCTGTGAAGTGTCTTGTGCCACTTCACTGAGTTTGGTTGCTTCTTCAGCCACTTTTGTGTCCGTTAAAAAATTTGTAATATTTTGCCTGATTTTTATAAAAAATGAACCCTTAGAAGTGTTTGAATTCTCGGCGATTGATGTGTTTACGTGTAGGTTTATTTTACTGATCTGTAGCTTGTCTGGACTTAAAGGGTGTATTCATGTCCATTTTATTGAATGTTTTGGCTTAGCTTGAATTTATAAAGAATACATCTATTACAAGAGAATCTGATAAATCAGTTTATAAGGCTTGATCATTTGACTGAAAGTGGATAATTTTACCTCAGTAGGGACATAGAGTGTCATAAATTGTCGTTATGGAACAGACTTCCCCTTGTTTCATTAGACCCTGCGATTTAGCATAAGAACATAGATACATAAACACATTTAGAACGCATTTATTTAGGATTAAAGGTTGTTATGACAATCCTTACGCATCAAGCGACAGAAAATCGCTCCGTAGCAGAATTTACCGAACAAGCTTATCTCAATTATGCCATGTACGTGATTATGGACCGTGCATTGCCACATATCAGTGATGGTCTGAAACCTGTTCAGCGCCGTATTGTTTTTGCAATGAGTGAGCTTGGACTTAAACCAAGTGGTAAGCCAAAAAAATCTGCACGTACTGTTGGTGATGTATTGGGTAAATACCATCCACATGGTGATTCTGCATGTTATGAAGCTATGGTACTGATGGCACAGCCGTTTAGTTATCGTTATCCATTTATTGAAGGACAAGGCAACTGGGGTTCTCCTGACGATCCAAAATCATTTGCAGCAATGCGTTATACCGAAGCGAAATTGTCGGCATATAGCGATTTATTACTGACTGAACTTGGACAAGGCACAGTAGATTGGCAGGACAATTTTGATGGTTCAATGAAAGAACCTGTCAATTTGCCTGCACGTGTACCGAATATCCTACTCAATGGTACAACGGGTATTGCGGTGGGAATGGCAACCGATATTCCTCCGCATAATTTACGTGAGGTGGTCAAAGGAACAATTGCGCTGATTCGTAAGCCACATTTGACCGATGAACAAGTCGCAGAATATATCCCTGCACCTGATTTACCAACCCGCGCAGAAATTATTACACTACCTGCTGAATTGCTTAAAATTCAGATTACAGGGCGAGGTAGTTATCGCACACGTGCCATTTATACCATCGAAAAAAACGAAATTATTATTAGTGAACTGCCATATCAAGTGTCAGGTTCAAAAGTCATCACACAAATTGCCGATCAGATGCAAGCCAAAAAGTTACCATTAGTAAGTGACTTACGTGATGAATCGGATCATCAAAATCCAACACGTTTGGTTATTGTTTTACGCTCTAATCGTATTGATGCAGAGTCAGTGATGAGCCACTTATTTGCAACGACAGATTTAGAATCAAGCTATCGTGTCAATATGAACATGATTGGTGCTGATGGTCGTCCACAAGTAAAATCGATCCGCCGAATTTTATTGGAATGGATTGAAATCCGTAAGACTACGGTCACACGTCGTTTGCAATATCATTTGAATAAAATTGAAAAACGCCTGCATATTTTGGGTGGTTTAATTATTGCCTTTTTAAATATTGATGAAGTGATTCGTATTATTCGTGAAGAAGATCAGCCAAAACCTGAGTTGATGTCACGTTTTAATATTGATGAAATTCAAGCGGAAGCCATTTTAGAATTGAAGTTGCGTCATTTGGCAAAACTTGAAGAAATGGAAATGCGCCGTGAACAAGAAGAACTTGAAGCTCGCGCAGCGATTATTAGGGAGCAGTTGGCAAATCCTGAATCTTTAAAAGCATTGATTATTGATGAACTTAAAGATGATGCGAAAAAATTTGGTGATGATCGCCGCTCTCCAATTGTGCAACGTGCAGAAGCATCTGCAATGAGTGAACAAGATTTAATGCCTGCGGAAGCCGTGACAGTGATACTTTCAGAAGCTGGTTGGATCCGTTGTGCTAAAGGTCATGATATTGATGTTGGAAAATTGAATTTCCGTGCAGGCGATCAGTATTTGAGTTCTGCTCAAGGGAAGTCCAATCAGAAAGTTTATGTATTGGATGAAACAGGACGTAGTTATGCGCTTTCAATTAGCAGTTTGCCATCTGCACGAGGTTTAGGTGAACCGCTGAGTTCAAAACTTTCACCTGCAAATGGTGTGGGTTTTATTCAAACCTTAGTTGAAGAAGATGATAGTGAAATCGTTGCATTAAGTTCTAGTGGTTATGGATTTAAAACACAAGCAAAACAATTAGATACTAATGCTAAAGCAGGTAAATCTTTCCTTACAGTTGCAGATGATGCGAAAGCATTCCCCTTAGAGGTTATTAAGGATGGAACACATCTTGCGATTTTAAGTACAGCAGGGCGTTTGCTGTTGGTTGATCTTGCTGACTTACCTGTTTTAAATAAAGGAAAAGGGAATAAGTTGATACAACTTGAAGCGAGTGACCAAGTCTTATCTGTAGCGGTATTGAATTTAAATGAAATGATTCATGTGGTTGCGGGACAACAGCAATTAAAACTGAAAGGTGATGATTTACAAAAATATATCGGAAAAAGAGCAAGTAAAGGTTTGCTCTTACCACGAGGATATCAGAAAGCAAATAAACTGCTCATTCAAAGATAATAGTGGCATCCATAGCTTGAAATACGTTATATATGTGAGTATTCGAGCAGATGGATGCAATATTGAGCAAAAGAAAGTTAAAAAGCATGCTTAATATTGAGAAAAACATTTTAAAACCAAGGATTAGAGATTGGAGAATAGGGCATTATGGAAAAGATATGGTTCACTGAATACCAAAAAACTGGGATTCCAGAGACAGTAGAATTGCCGCCGGAAAATACCTCACTTATTGATATTTTTGAGCGTAATTTCCAAAAGTTTGGCTCACGTGACGCTTTTATCTTTATGGATAAAGCGTTGTCATTCAGTGAACTTGAAGTTGCAAGCCGTAAATTTGCAGCCTATCTTCAGAGCCTTGGTTTAGCAAAAGGCAGCCGTGTTGCTGTGATGATGCCGAACGTATTGCAGTATCCAATAGTTGCATTGGCGGTCTTCCGTGCAGGTTTGGTTTTGGTTAATGTTAACCCGCTGTACACTACACGTGAGCTTGAGCATCAGTTAAATGACTCTGGTGCTGAAGCCTTAGTGATTATTGAAAACTTTGCTACCGTATATCAAGCGATCCATGGCAAAACACCAGTGAAGCATGTGGTTGTTGCTTCAGTTGGCGATATGCTTGGCACATTAAAAGGTACATTGGTTAATTTTGTTTTACGTAATGTTCGTAAACAAATTCCTGCTTGGAATATTCCAGGGCATATCAAGTTTAATGCGGCACTTGCGAAAGTTAGTGCTGATAACTACAAACGTCCAAATATGACATTGAGTGATACTGCTGTACTCCAATATACAGGTGGTACGACAGGTGTGTCTAAAGGTGCGGAACTGACACATCGCAACTTGGTTGCCAATCTGTTGCAGTGTGACGGTATTTTCCAAAGTAAATTTGGGCAAGGTGATGGTGCGAAAGATGACCGTATCTTCTGTGCTTTACCGCTGTATCATATTTTTGCATTTATGGTTTGTGCACTGTACGGCATGTATAAAGGTCAAGCGAATATCTTGATTCCGAATCCACGTGATTTACCTGCGGTGATTAAAGAATTACGTAAATATCAACCAGGTTTCTTCCCTGCTGTAAATACATTATTTAATGCACTTGTACATAACGAAGAATTCCGTCAGCTTGATTTTAGTCGTTTGAAAATGGCGATGGGTGGCGGTATGGCTGTATTGCCATCGACTGCTGCTGAATGGAAAAAAGTGACAGGTACGATCATTATCGAAGGTTATGGTTTATCTGAAACTTCTCCTGTTGCATCAGCAAATCCACCTGCAACGACAGAATTTAGTGGCACGATTGGTGTTCCAATTCCATTAACAGATATGGCAATTTTGGATGATGATGGCAACCATCTACCACAAGGTGAGCAAGGTGAAATCTCGATTCGTGGTCCTCAGGTCATGAAAGGTTATTGGAACCGCCCAGATGAAACTGAGAAAGTGATGACTGCAGATGGTTATTTCCGTACTGGTGATATCGGGATCATGAATGAACGTGGTTACTTCAAAATTGTTGATCGTAAAAAAGACATGATTTTGGTTTCAGGCTTTAACGTTTATCCTTCTGAAATTGAAGAGGTGATTGCAACTCATCCTAAAGTGTTGGAAGTTGCAGCAATTGGCGTACCTGATGAAAAATCGGGTGAAATTCCAAAGCTGTTCGTTGTTAAAAAAGATCCATCATTAACAACAGAAGAAGTTCTTGCTTTTGCAAAAGAAAATCTAACGGGTTATAAACGCCCACGTTATGTGGAATTTATGGATGAATTACCAAAATCAAACGTAGGTAAAATTCTACGTAAAGATTTACGTAAGTAATTTCATAAAAATAAAAAGCACCCTATAGGGTGCTTTTTTATGTGTTAAAGTATTGTTTTAAATCGTAAAATTGAAGTATGCATGATTATTTAAGCTGATTGTTTTTGGAACGAATAAACCAACCATCAATATAAGGGCGACTCAAACCGACAATGCCTGTAAAGGTCAGCATGGTTCCCATTTGACGACCCAATGCAGTTGGCTGAATTGTTCCATAGCTGAAATAGATATCAATGAGGCAATATACCGCAATAATGGCAAGCCAAAGATATAAATTCATTCTCTTAATACCAACCGCCCAAAATGCTACGACTAATACGAGCAGTGTGCCAAGCGTAGATTGCCAATTGTAGTTGGCACAAATTACACACAACAAGAATGCTAAAATGGGCAATACAACTTTTAAAATACGATCAATTTCAGTTTGTTGTTGACGTTGCTTATCTAAAACCTCAAGCAGTTCATTTTGATCTGGTTGCACGATGCTGCCCTCACTACACAATTTTGCAAATCTCTAAACTTAGACAAAATTATAGCAGTAATGACATGCTATGATGGTTTGTATTCAGACTTTACGAGAATAAACCCATGTCCGGGATAGATGGCATCATATATCTAATTTTAATTGCCTGTTTATTGCCTTATGTTTTTACCATTCTTGCCAAAGTTACAGGTGGTTTTAAACCCCGTGACAATCAAAATCCACGTGATTTTTTAGCCAAGACGACAGGTTTAGCAGCACGTGCCAATGCAGTACAGCAAAATTCTTTTGAAAGCTTACCCTTATTTATTGCTGCTGTATTGATGGCTGAATATATGGTGGTGCCACAAGTCATCATTATGAAACTTGGTATCGCGTATATTGTCTTACGTATTATTTATGGTATTTGCTATTTATTGAATCTAGCAACATTACGCTCGATCATTTGGTTTTTGTCGATGGCATGTCCTATTATTTTGATGATTACTGTGATCCGTATCATTTGATTTTACAATCTAAATACAGACTGTATTCAATTTATTTCTTCAAATGACATAAAGCGTTATAATCGTCCAGATTTTTAAATAACACCTCAGTTAAAGAGCAATTCTATGAGCTATAGCAATATCCCAGCGGGCAAAGATGCACCGAATGACATCTACGTAATCATTGAAATTCCTGCAAATGCAGCGCCAATTAAATACGAAATTGACAAAGATTCTGATGCATTGTTTGTAGACCGCTTCATGGGTACTGCAATGTTCTATCCAGCGAACTATGGTTATGTACCAAATACATTGTCTTTGGATGGTGATCCACTCGACGTACTTGTTGTAACACCATACCCAGTTGAACCAGGTTCAGTGATTCGTTGTCGTCCTGTTGGTAAATTGAACATGGAAGATGATGGTGGTGTAGATGCGAAATTGATCGCAGTTCCGCATGACAAATTAACACCGCTTTATAAAAATGTTCAAGAATATACAGATCTTCCTGAACTATTGATCAAACAAGTTGAACACTTCTTTGCTCACTATAAAGATCTAGAGCCAGGCAAATGGGTTAAATTAAGTGGTTGGTCTGGTGCTGATGTTGCAAAGCAAGAAGTATTAGATTCAATTGAAGCGTATAAAGAAGCAAACAAATAATTTTGTTGATTTATATGATTCAAATATTGAATAAAAAAACCTGCATCCGATGATGCAGGTTTTTTTATGACTTAAATATCGTGTGAATTAGAATAATTTCACAGGAATATCTAAGAAGATACGCCATTCATTGGTATCACCAATATATGCGCCGTCATAAGCATTATTTGCGCGGTAGATTGAGTTACGTAAGCGTAAGCTAGCATCTTTAGCAAAACCAGATTGAACGGTATATTTTACTTGGTTAAAGAATTCGCGTTCTTTACCTTCTTCTGGATTATTTGCAACTTTAATATCCCAGCCATAGACATATGCAGTCGTCCAATTTAGCCCTGGAACACCATAACTACCTAGGTCTAAGTTGTACTGTACTTGAACCGACTTTTCATGATTACCAATAAAATCAGATAAGTAAGAATTTGGTAGATAGATACTTTGGAAGCCATCGGCATTTTGACCATAGTCATAACCAGTATTGCCTGTATTTTGCTGGTAAGCCAACATTACAGTGTGTGCATCCTGGTTATAAGTACCTGAAAGTGCCCAAATATTATTGCTACGACCATCTACATCTTTATCGCCAAGAGGGGATGAGTAAGTTAAAGCTTGTTTATCCCATTCAGTGTGATAACCACTGAAATCTACAGTGAAAGAGCTTTTATTTGCCAATGGATATTTATAGTTGGCATTAACATAGTGACGTTCTAAAGCATTTTTAGAATCTAAACCATAATAAGATGCGTTGAATTGGTCATCAAATTTGTATTTGGCACCCCAAACAATAGCACTATCGAGTCCATTGCCATTCACATCAGAATCTGTATTGATTTGATCGGACATCTGGTTTTTAGTAAATTTACCCGCAGTTAATTCTAAACCTTTAATTTCACGGCTTGTTGCAAGCACACCTTCAAAGTATTCAGGAACCATACGGCCGGTATTGCTCGCAAGTACAGGCAAATCTAAAACTTGAGTACCGTAACGAACTTCTGTATTTGAAATACGAGCTTTAACACTTGCGCCACCACGAGTCCAATGATCGTATGCGTCTACATGACCATTTGCATCTTTTGCACCGTCATTGTGTAGAGGAATCATTTGGTTGCCAGCATGATTGTTCTTACCTATTTTGAAAGAACCATCACCTACAGCACCCACACCAAAGCCAACAATACCTTGAGTATAGCCAGATTCTAATTTGAAAATTGCAGATTGAGCTGTAGAGCGAGTATCTTCTACACCATTTTTCTTATCACGGTCGATAAAGCCAGTACGTAGTAAAACAGAACCAGAAGCATCTTCTAAAAAGCCCTTAGCTTCACTTTGTTCACTTGCGTATACTGAAGAAATAAGAGCAGCATTAATGAGTACTGCTAACGTAAGTTTCTGAGCGGTTGGCATCGAAAATTCCCACAATTAAATTATTGGTTACAATATTGTTTAAATAGAACACGGTTCTTTTACTGAATTGTATAAGTAAAACATAAAAAAATAACAGTGTTTATCATTTTATTTTACTAAAGTTACATGTTTTTCAGATATTATTCTGTTTTTCTTAACTTAGGCATCACTTTTTTATGAAATAAGCCCATTATAAAGAATGAAATAATGTCATAAAAATAATAGGTGATTTATTTTTACTAAAAATTAAAAAAAAAGTAGAATCGCTGATCTTTTTGTTCCAAGTCTTTCCATATGTCTTGCTTTTATCTCTCCAAACACACGCTTTCTGCTTTATGTATTACTTCACTTTTAACTCAAACAGCGATTGCTGAGACTGAAAAGGCGACACAGCACTTATCAGGGAATATTGGTGTTGTTTCACAATATGTTTACCGTGGTGGTGTAGAAAATGATGAACCTGCTCTACAAGGTGGACTTGAATATGCCTTTAATAATGGCATTAGTGTGGGATATTGGGGGTCTACACTTGACTATGATATGACTGATGACAGCAAAGATCATGGCATCGAAAATGATCTTTATATCGCTTATGATCATGAAATTAATCAAGACTTGAGTTATCGTTTACAAGCAACGAGCTATATTTACCACAATGGTGGCACTGTTTATGCAGACAATAACGAGAAACGTAAGACCACAGGTTTTGATGTCTTAGGTGCACTTACTTATAAAGATTTGACTATGAGTATGACTGTTATGCTTGCCGATGCGGCATTTGCCAATGCAGGTGATTTGTACCTTAGTGCGGCATATAGTCATACATTGCCATATGAGTTTATGTTGAATACATCGATTGGTGCTTCTGTGTATAACAGTAGTCGTGATGATGCTTTAATGGAAACTGAAAAAGACTTTGCTTTCAATGAAGCACGCCTTGGAATTAGTAAAGAAATTGCTAAAACAGGTTTAAAGATATCTGTTGATTATGTGATGGGTGGTGAAAATCGTATAGGTGATGACTTTGATAACAATACAGTTGTCGGTTTAAATTATGCTTTTTAAGATAATTTAGCTTTGTCATAAAAAGGTGCATATTTAATATGCACCTTTTTTGTGCTTAAAAAACATTCAAATGATGTTTTTGATAAGGTGAGTAAAAATCTAGTAGATGCAGTAAGGTATTGTAAGTGTTTAAAACGCGATAAAGGATTTAAGCGAAAATGCATCAAATTAGATCAGGATAGTATTTAAAAATAGCTGAATGTCGCTTGATTCAATTTTGCACAAAATTAACGCATAATTCATTTGTATATATGCAATTACGCTTAAAAAGAATAAATAAAGGCATGATGTGTATATAAAGTTATATCTAGACTGAAAATTTTAAATTGAAAAGGCTATAACTTCAGCAATATGATTTGAATTTATTAAAAAATTTAAATTTTAAAAGCATGAATTCATTAATTTTTTATTAAAAAAAGATTATCAATATTAAAATTGGCATAGCATTTGCTAAATACCTCTCGAGTTCTTAAACAAAACAAATACACCATTTGATGGGGAGTAATACCAATGAAATTTTCAATTAAACTGATCGCTGCAACTATTTTAACATCTATGACAACTGTCGCAATGGCTACAGAAAATACAGCATTGTCAAATTTGGGTTTGAGCTTTAGTGGCTCTGCGGCGATTACTTCTGACTATCGTTTTCGTGGGATTACGCAAACTCAAAATGATCCAGCAATTCAAGCTGGTTTCACATTGGCACATACATCAGGATTGTATTTTGGACTTTGGGGTTCAAATGTAGATTTTGGTGAGGACTCACCAAGCTTAGAGCTTGACCCATCATTAGGTTTTGCTACAAATTTGACCAGTCTTCCAGGTAAACCTTTATTAGATGTTGGTGTGCTTTATTATAATTATCCAAGTGATAGTGATTTGAACTGGGTTGAGCTTTATGGAAAATTAGGCTTTAAAGATGCCATTATTTCAGGTGATAATATTTTAACCAATGTGAACTATACCAATGATTATGCAGGTTTAGATGGTGACAGTTGGAATTTTAATGTTGGATATACAGTGCCGTTTGGTTCGACAGGTTTTGGTGGTATTGCGAGTGTCGGTTATACAACTGTAGATAAAGATAAATACGACTTTAATGGCGATGATAATTATGTAGATTGGAAAGCAGGTGTGACTTATGGTTTCAAATCTGTTTCGGGTTTAACAGCTGAATTGGCAGCTATTGGAACCAATATTGATACTGATGGTATGTCACATGCAGGAGAACGTGCTGTAGAAACAGGAGCAGTTTTTACCTTGGCTAAATCTTTCTAAACTTTTGTAAATAATAATACTAATTTTAGAATAATAAATGGATATCAAATGCGCTTTGCCCGATGGATTTCATCGGGCTTTTTTATGAATTAAATTATTGAGTTAGAAAATCGAATGTAAAAAATGATACTTCAATATTTAGATTATGCTGTTGCTTCAAATGCTGAAGAATAGGTCACATCACCTTGTGCAAAATTACCGTTAAAGGATAAGGCTTGAAAATATTCAGCAGGAACATCTGCAAGTGTCAGCCCTGATACGACTTGAAAACCAAATCGAGTATAATATTCAGGTTCACCAAGTAGTACACAACCTTCAGCACCTAAGTTTTTTAACTGTTGTAGCGCTTGCTGAATGAGTGCAGAACCGACGCCTTGTCCTTGATATTTAGGTAAAACAGAGATTGGACCTAAACCATACCAATTTTTTTCACCTGAGCTAATGTTCACGGGTGAAATTGCAATATGTCCAATGATTTTGCCATCCAATAATGCGACCAACGAAATTGTAAGTTGTTGCTGCTCGCGTAAAGCATTCACAATAAAATGCTCAGTATGACTACTATGTGGCGCATCAGCGAAAGCCAATTCAGTCACTTGAGTAATGTCATGAATATCTTGATCTTGTTCAGGTCGAATCTGTATAGCAAGGGTCAAGTGGTGTACTCCTGATGAGGCATATTTTATGATTGAATAGTACCTTTAATATATTCGATCATTTAAACAAAACAATCTTTAATTTTCTTGACTACGATAAGATAACGCTTCCGTGAGATGCATACTCTGAATATGTTCGGATTGAGCAAGATCAGCAATAGTACGCGCAACTCGAAGTATCCGATGATAGGCACGCGCAGAGAGGTTTAATCGTTGTTGTGCAAGCGCAATTATTTTTTGTGAACCATCATCAAGTAATGCATATTTTTCAAGTTGTTGTGGTGACAAACTTTGATTTAGAAAGCTTTGACGATATATTTGTAAATCATATGCTTGAGTGACACGTAATCGTACAGTTTCAGAATTTTCAACAGGTTTATTATCCTGTAATTCCTGTGCTTTTAATGGTGGCACATCAATATGTAAATCAATACGATCAAGTAAAGGACCTGAAATACGGTTTTGATAGCGTTTAATCGCTTCTGCCGAACATTGACAACGACTATCCTGATTAAAAGCATAACCACATGGACATGGATTCATTCCAGCAATGAGTTGAAAGTTGGCGGGAAAAGTCATTTGCCGTGAAGCGCGAGAAATCACAATTTCTTTAGACTCTAAAGGTTGACGTAAGACTTCTAAAACTTTTCGATCAAACTCGGGTAATTCATCTAAAAATAAAACACCTAAATGAGCGAGCGTAATTTCACCTGGTTTGGGCTGTGAGCCTCCACCAACCAAAGCAACAGCAGAGGCAGTGTGATGGGGTGCTCGAAAAGGGCGTTGTCCAAAACTGTGCTGGGTACTTGCTATAGAATAAATACTCGCAACTTCTAAATTTTCTTGTGCAGTTAATGGTGGCAAAATGCTAGACAGCCGTGAAGCAAGTAAAGTTTTTCCTGTACCAGGTGGCCCTTTAAATAAAATCGAATGTCCACCTGCTGCTGCAATTTCCAAAGCACGTCTTGGGCGTAATTGACCTTTGACATCTGCAAGGTCAAATTTACAGTTTGGAATAAATGAAATATCGGGTGATTTAGTTGCATTAATTTGGTGCATATTAAGGAAATGTTCACATACTTGCTTTAAGTGATTTGCTGCAAAGACTTTAAAATTGGGCAGTTGAGCCGCTTCATCAGCATTTTCAAGCGGTAGCATAAGTTGATGCTCTGCTTGTTGACATGCCATTGCAATACTCAATGTTCCTGAAACAGGGCGTAAATGCCCATCGAGCGCGAGTTCACCAATAAACTCAAAGTTATCAGTTGCATTTTCAGGTAATTGCCCTGAGGCAATCAGAATACCTAGCGCAATCGGTAGATCTAGTCGAGAACCATCTTTGGGTAAATCAGCAGGTGCAAGATTGATGGTTAAACGTTTGGTAGGAAAAAGAAATCCACTATTGATAATCGCAGATCGAACACGATCTTTACTTTCTCTTACAGCCGCTTCGGGTAAGCCAACAATCGTTAGTGAGGGCAGACCTTGACTGACATGCACCTCAACTTCAATTTGAGGTGCATGTAAACCGAGCAAACCTCGGGTATAGATTTTTGCAAAAGACATTATTATTTTCCATTTTTACTTTATTTTTAATCAAATTAGGTCTTTATTGCACTAAATTTGTGCAATTTATGTATTTTTTATTTTTGTAACTGTATTTCGAGTTGTGCGAGTTGTTGTTGCAATTGTTCTAAACGAATATTGGCATTATTCAGTGCAATTTGTTGTCGTGTAAGCTCAACTTTAGAAACCAAATCCATTTTGCTGACCGCTTCATTGAGCAAGGCGCGAAGATTATGCTCAAGATCTTTTTTGGGTTGATCAACTTGTTCAAGAATAGCATGTAAAAGGGTTTCAATCATTTTTTAGTGTTCCATAAATCAGCTTGTTGCATAGCATGAGTGTAACATTGCTTAAACGACGACCAAAGTATTAACTGATTTCTATGGTATTAATTGATAAAAAAATATAAAAAACAATCACAAAATCTGTATTTTTTAAAACTCAAAGTCAGTCTTCGAGTATACAATAGAATGTACATATTGTTTCTGCTAGATTTGTGAAGCACCCCCAACCGTTTCCCAAATTTGGCACGAAAATTGAACATAAAACCTTACTGGTAAGAAAAGCCGAAGGAAAATAACATGAAGCTCGTAACTGCAATTGTAAAACCATTTAAATTGGATGATGTGCGTGAAGCACTTTCTGAAATTGGTGTCCAAGGGATTACCGTAACAGAAGTAAAAGGCTTTGGTCGTCAGAAAGGTCATACAGAATTATATCGTGGCGCTGAATATGTCGTCGATTTTTTGCCGAAAGTTAAAATTGAAATCGCAATCAGTGATGATTTGGTCGACTCAGTGATTGAATCAATTACTCGTGTTGCAAGCACAGGAAAAATTGGTGATGGTAAAATTTTCGTCACTAATCTTGAGCAAGTGATTCGTATTCGTACAGGTGAAACTGGTCCTGATGCTGTTTAAGTTGGCATAAAGTTTGCAGGTTATGTACCTAAGTACATAACTCAAAAAAATTGGTTGGGGAATCAAATGAAAAAAATGCTGCTCGCACTCAGCTTGTCTGGTGCACTTCTTGGTGGTTCAGTCACTTGGGCTGAAGAAAGTATTTCTGAGCCTATCTCTACTTCTACAGTTGCATCAAATACAGATCAGACAGTTGCAACCACTATTCCATCTATAGAACCCATTCCTGCTGCTATAACTCCTGAAGCAGCACCTGCTGCTGAGCCGACAGTAGATACAGGAGATACAGCATGGGTTTTGGTTTCGACAGCATTGGTTTTGTTAATGACCATCCCAGGTCTAGCACTGTTCTACGGTGGTATGGTTCGTAAAAAAAATGTTTTAAGTACCATGATGTATAGCTTAACTGCTGCCATTGTTGTGAGTCTGATTTGGGTAACGGTCGGTTATTCCTTAGCATTCTCAGGGTCAGGTGCATACATTGGTGATTTATCCAAAGCTATGCTCAATGGTGTTTCTTTTGATGCACTCAGTGGCACAATTCCTGAAAGCTTATTTGTTATTTTCCAAATGACATTTGCCATTATTACTGTTGCTATTTTAAGTGGTTCGGTTGCTGATCGCATGAAATTCTCAGCTTTCGTTGCCTTTATTGCGGTATGGGTCATTTTGGTATACGCACCAATTACACACTGGGTTTGGGCTGCAGATGGTTGGTTGTATAAGGCGGGTGCGTTAGATTTTGCTGGTGGTACAGTCGTACATATTAACTCAGGTGTCGCAGGTTTAGTAGCAGCATATTTACTTGGTAAACGTATGGGCTTGGGGCGTGAGTCGATGGCGCCGCATAACTTAACACTCACTATTATTGGTGCGAGTTTACTTTGGGTTGGGTGGTTTGGTTTCAATGGTGGTTCTGCATTGGGTGCAGGGGCTCGTGCAAGTATGGCGATTTTAGTGACTCAAGTCGCAGCGGCTGCGGCAGCATTTACATGGTTGTTGGTTGAACGTTTTGTCCGTGGTAAAGCTTCAGTCTTGGGTGGCGCGTCAGGTGCAGTGGCAGGTCTAGTGGTGATTACACCAGCAGCAGGATTTGTCGGTGTCGGTGGTGCATTGATCATGGGTGTGATTGGTGGAGTCGTTTGTTTCTGGGGTACAACGTCATTAAAACGTCTATTAAAAGCGGATGACGCTCTAGATGCATTTGGTCTACATGCCGTTGGTGGTGTTGTAGGTGCAATTTTAACAGGCGTGTTTTATAACGAAGAAATTATTAAAGCAGCTAGTGTCGTTTTAGCACCAACTATGCTAGAACAACTATGGGTACAAGTTGAAGGTGTGCTTGCAACGATAGCTTATAGTGCTATTGTGACTTTCATTATTCTTAAAGTAATTGACCTGATAATTGGTATTCGTGTTGAAGCTGACGATGAGCGTATGGGTCTAGACTTGAGTCAACATGGTGAACGTATTGAATAACGATATGTTACTTCAATAATAAAAACTATATATTGTGTAAAACAGCCCAAAAGGGCTGTTTTTTTTCTATATGTAGCGTAAAACTCAACAAATCTCCATTTTTTTGCTACACTTGATTCTTCCATAAAATTTGTTCAATTAAACCGCTATGCATTGTCCATTTTGTAACACCGCAGACAGTAAAGTGATTGATTCACGTCTTGCGGCTGAAGGTTGCCAGATTCGTCGACGCCGTGAATGTACGAGCTGCGGTGAACGATTTACTACATTTGAGAGTTATGAAGTGGTTATGCCACGTGTAACCAAATCAGATGGAAAAAATGAACCTTTCGATGAAGCGAAAATGCGTAGATCGCTCATGCATGCGTTACAGAAGCGTCCTGTCACGCAAGAGCAAATTGAAACGGTTTTAAGTGATATTCAATTAAAAATTCGCCGTTTGGGTGAGAGAGATGTACGCTCACGCACGATTGGTGAAATTGTCATGCAATCCTTGTTTGCACTTGATCATGTCGCTTATGTGCGTTTTGCATCGGTTTATCAGGATTTTCAGGATGTCGAAGCATTCCGTCGCCAGATTGAACAAATGCAGCATAACGGTCAGGAAAACTAATTTTTATTCTATGTCATTTTCATATCACTCTTATTGCCAATTGGGAACACTATGTCTGAGTTAAACCAGGATCATTTCTGGATGCTGCAAGCATTGGCTGAGGCAGAAAAAGCTATTTACCGCACTCGCCCCAATCCAGCAGTTGGTTGTGTAATTGTCAAAGACGGTGCGATTGTTGGGCGTGGTGCAACTGCACCTGTCGGTGGTTCACATGCAGAAGTCTTTGCTATGCATGAAGCAGGAGAGCAGGCACAAGGTGCAACTGCATATGTGACACTTGAACCCTGTGCACATTATGGGCGTACACCGCCGTGTGCTAAAGGTTTAGTTGAAGCAGGCATTACTCGTGTAGTGATTGCCTGTGCAGACCCCAATCCTTTAGTTGCAGGAAAAGGCATAGAAATATTAAAACAAGCAGGCATTGAGGTTGTAACAGATGTCTGTACAGCACAAGCCGAAGTACAAAACAAAGGCTTTTTAAAGGCAATGGCAACAGATATGCCCTATGTACGCTTAAAAATTGCATCGAGTTTAGATGGGCGTACAGCGATGGCATCGGGTGAGTCTAAATGGATTACGGGTAATCTTGCCCGTCAAGATGTACAACATTGGCGTGCGATTTCGGGTGCAGTCATTACGGGTATTGAAACCATTTTAGTTGATGATCCTTTACTTAATGTACGTCAACTTGAAGGTGTTGATTTAGCAACTGTTATTCAGCCGAAACGTATAATCCTTGATCGGCAAGGACGTTTGCCATTGACAGCAAAAATTTTACAAACCCCTGATACGGTTATCGTTATGGGGCCTTTTCGCTCAGAACTTGAACAGATTGGCGTGGTACAATTAGAAATACAATCTTTACCAGAACTTTTACAAACACTCAAAAAAATACAGATTTATGATGTGCTTGTTGAAGCGGGTGCGACATTATCCACTGCATTTTTACAAGCAAAATTGGTTGATGAACTGATCAGTTATGTCGCACCGACATTTTTAGGTGCAAAAGCACGAACGATGTTCAATGCGGAGTTTGATCGTATGGCAGAACAACTTCGTTTTAAGCTACTTGATGTGACACAATTGGGTGATGACATTCGCTTAAAACTCATTCCCTTACAAGAGTCCGTATGAATTCAGAATCTACTACGCCAGCGATTTATCATAAGCGTCGTCATTCCGCGCGTACGACAGATGAATATTTATTTCATCAACTTGTGCCGTATTTAGGGAATAAGCGTCGCTTACTGCATTTGATTCTTGAAGCCCTTGAAATAACAGGCACACTGAATAAAGGCGGTAAACGTGCCCCGATTTTTGCTGACTTTTTTGCAGGTAGTGGGGTCGTTTCACGTTTAGCGCGTCAAAATGGTTATCGTGTGATTGCCAATGATTGGGAACCCTACAGTCATGCATTGAATCATGCCATTTTGGCATGTACCGATGCACCTGCATTTAAAGAGTTGGGTGGTTATCAAAAAGCCATTGATTATTTAAACCGTTTGCCTGAAGTCAAAGGATGGGTGACACATAATTTGTGCCCACGTAATGATGACCTTTATGATCCTGCACGTGACCGTTTATTCTTTAAACGTCGTAATGGAATGCGTATTGATGCGATTCGTCAGCAGATTGCAACATGGCAAGCGCAAGGTGCAATTGATGATGTCGAGATGAGTGCATTACTTGCGCCATTACTGTATTCAGCAAGTTTGGTCAGTAATACAAGTGGCGTATTTAAAAGTTTCCATCATGGATGGGGTGGTAAAACGCAAACAGCGCTTGAGCGTATTGAATCATTGCTTTGGTTAACACCAAGTCGTTTTAGTGAAATTGGTGATACTGAGCAAAAAATACCAATGGCAGAAATGTGGTGTGTTGATGCACAACATCTTGCCAATCAAATGAGTAGTTTTGAAGTGGATGTCGCTTATCTTGACCCACCTTATAATCAACATGCGTATAGCAGTAATTACCATGTCCTCAATTCATTGACGCTTTGGGATCAAACCGATTTACCGACACCTGATACTAAGGGTTTTAAAAGTGGTATTGATCGTGCTTGGCGAAAAGAACGTCCAAGTCAATATAACTCTTCTAAACATGCGCAGGAAGCATATGAGAAGTTATTGGAAACCATCAATGCACGTTATATTCTGACGAGTTATTCAACTGATGGCAATATTGAAGCCAAAGACTTACTGGCTGCCAATTTGAAACGTGGCAAGGTGACGTTATTGACACAAGATGTACCTCGTTATCGTGTCAGTAAACAGCGCCAGTCCGAGCGTGCACGTGTACTTGAGTTTATTGTCATTACAGATACACATGCCAAATCAGGTCCACCTTTGCGTCAGTTGCTCGGGCAGTTGTATCATTTTGCAGAACTTGGTGGTGTCGATACCACAGGGGTGAGTACACAGTTGGCACTTTGGTAAAATGGTGAGAGCCCTTTAAAAAGGTCATTTGGCACCATTCAATACAGTCAGGTATAAATTCCTCAATAAATGAGGTTGTAGGGTAAATTATGTTCACAGGCATTATTGAAAGTTTAGGTAAAGTTGAAAGTTTACAAAGTGTCGGTGGCGATATACGCCTACGTATTCATACTGATCTAGATATGTCCGATGTGCATTTAGGCGATTCAATTGCGACTAATGGCATTTGTTTAACGGTGATTGAATGGGGCGAACATTGGTATGCTGCCGATGTTTCTCGTGAAAGTTTAAATCGTACGACATTGGGCAGTTGGAAAGTTGGTCAATCGGTGAATGTTGAAAAAGCGATGTTACCGACCACACGTTTTGGTGGGCATATTGTCAGTGGTCATGTCGATGCCGTCGGTGAAATTACAGTTGTTCGTTCAGATGCACGTTCAATTTATTATGAAGTGATAGCCCCTGCTGAAATTGCAAAATATTTGGCAGAAAAAGGGTCAGTAACTGTTGATGGTATTAGCTTAACCATCAATCATTTACGTGGCAGTATTTTAAGTCTCAATTTGATTCCACATACAGCAGATCGAACCAATATTGGAACGTGGAAAGTCGGTGCAAAAGTCAATTTAGAAGTTGATATTTTAGCCCGTTATATTGAGCGTTTACTGTTGGGTGATAAAGCTGCTGAGCCTAAAGCAGAATCAAAATTGAGTATGGAATTTTTAGCAGCGAATGGCTTTTTAAAATAGACCACACTGCAATGAAGATAAAAAACAGCCTAATTTAATTAGGCTGTTTTTCTTTGTCTGTGTTTTAATTCAGCTTATCACTGAATCGAAAATTCTTAAGCGAGTGTGGATTGATTGATTTTTTACTACATTTAGAACAGTTTTTGCCCATGTTATTAGAAAACTATGGCTTGTGGATTTATGCCATTTTATTTTTGATTGTTTTTGCAGAAACGGGTTCTGTATTTATGTTTTTCCTACCCGGTGATAGTTTACTGATTGCTGTGGGTGCATTGTGTTCAACAGCAGAGTCGGTACATTTGCACTATATGGGATTATTGTTATTTATTGCATCGGTATTAGGCTATATCGTCAATTATTTTACTGGTCGAGTGTTGGGATTTAAGTTTTTTCATGCGCATTCACGAATTTTTAAGCCCGAATATATTCAGAAAACCAATTATTACTTCCAAAAACATGGTGGTATGACCATTTTATTTGCCCGTTTTATTCCATTTGTACGGTCATTTGCACCTTTTGCTGCCGGTGCAGGGCATATGAAACTGCCTGTTTTTATGATGTATAACGTACTTGGCGGACTGATTTGGATTGCCCTATTGCTTGGCATTGGCTATGGTGCAGGAAATTTATTATCTTTATTATTTGACGCTATTTAATCTATATTTTATTTAAAAAGCCCTGATGGGCTTTTTTGTTTTCTAACAAAACATATTTAGTGCTTGATAATGGTTAGTGAGGTATGACCGATGTACGAATTCGTTTGACCTTCTTCAAGTAAAGAAAAATGTCCTTTGTCTGATTCACGGCTTAAAAAAACTGAAATACATTGAAAGTCGGTACGACTAATCAATAAGTCTTGTACGGAAAGCGTCCATTGTTCGCCAGTATGCAGTTGATGAATATGATTTGAAATTCGATTGAGTGTATCCATTTTATATCCCCTAACAATGCAATATGATTCAAAAAAATATACATTTTGAATGCCATCATCAATTGAGTTAGCGTTCTTTCAAACCTAGCATTGATGATTTTGGTACTTGGTATGATGATGTGACATAAAGATTGCATTTTGGTGACAGTAAAATGAAACTATTAGCATTAAAATAGATAAGCTAATCTATATTTCTGCTGAAAACTTTGAATTTTCTAAAATGTAATCAATTTCATCTTTTGCCGCAGCTTTGAGTTTATTGCGAAATGCATTCACAGCTTCTTCAATCGAAGTTTCAGCTTCAAGTTCTAAACGTAAACGTACACTTTCAAGCTCGGAAAGAATTTCGTCATCTTGAATACGTGAGCGTGGGTTAGAAAAATCAATTGCAGGATATTCAGGATTTTTGCTATAGCGTTGGCTTTGTTGCGCAATTTCATCATCAATCACTTGACGCAAAGTATTGAGTGATTGGGTTTGTGCATAAAACTGCTGTAATTCATCTTGTTGTAATTGCAAATTATAAGCTTGCTGTTTTGCACGTTTATCTGCTAGTGATTTTTCTAGTGCGAGTTGCTTTCGTATGCGGGCTTCTTCAACGAGTTGTGCTTTTAAATCAGCATAAGCTTGATCGACTTGTAACTGTGCAACTTGAAGGGCACGTCGGTCATTGTCTATCCACTTTTCAATGTTTGTTGACGGTTGCAACAAATCACAGATACGATTGAGGTCATCAAAAAACGACTGACGTACAGCATTCGGTGCATCAAGCCACCGCTTTTTAAAGTCCTGACCGACATTTAGTGCCACAATGTATCTCCTAGAAAAGTATGAATTTAAAATTCATCTTCATCTTTATAATTTAAAGGTTTGCGGTTGTACGCCAAGACCACGATAAGTTTTGAACTTTTCTCTACCGATGATTTTCGCTTGTTCATCATTTTCGATGATTTCAATAATGTGATCAAACTGGGTCATATTTTCAAGCGCTTGATTGTTAAAATTAAATACAATCCAATCATTTTCTGTTGGTAAATCTGCCGAAATACAAATGGGTGCAGTTGTGTCCTGTATACCATGTGGCAGAAAACTTGTCGGATCAAATGACCATAGCAGCTCATCAAGTTCTTGCTGTACTTTTGGATCAGGGCAATGTAGCCAAATGCGTGCAGATTGACGCAAAATTTTACGACATAAACGACAAGTGCTTTGCACTTGTCGTTCAGGACTTTTTTCAAACAGATAAAAGCTAATTTTAGCCATTAGACTGTGCACGATTAGCAAGCAATTGCATTAAAAGTGGCACAGGACGACCCGTAGCACCTTTGTTTGCACCTGAGTTCCAAGCAGAACCTGCAATATCTAAATGTGCCCAACGGTAGTCACGCGTGAAGCGCTGTAGGAAACAAGCCGCTGTCACTGCACCAGCTTTAGGGCCGCCAATGTTAGCGATATCTGCAAATGGTGAGTCTAATTGTTCTTGATAATCATCCCATACTGGCAAGCGCCATACACGGTCAAATGAGTTTTGACCCGCCGCAGTAATTTCAGCCGCAAGTTCATCATCAGGAGTAAATAGACCTGAAACTACTGAACCAAGTGCAACCACACACGCACCTGTTAATGTCGCAATATCAATGACTAATGCAGGATTGAAGCGTTTGATATAGGTTAGTGTATCGCACAGTACTAAACGACCTTCAGCATCAGTATTTAAAATTTCAACCGTTTGACCACTCATTGTGGTAACGATATCACCTGGACGTGTTGCACTGCCTGATGGCATGTTTTCAGCCGCAGCCAAAGCACCAACAACATGAATAGGTAATTTAGATTCACATAAAGCACGTAGAGTCCCTAAAACAGATGCTGCACCGCACATGTCGAATTTCATTTCGTCCATGCCTGCGCCTGGTTTAAGTGAAATACCACCTGTATCAAAGGTGACACCTTTACCGACCAAAACAATTGGTGCTTGGTCAATATTTGACATATATTCAAGGGTGATTACACGACCTGGACGGTCTGAACCTTTGCTCACAGCAAGAAAAGCATTCATGCCTAAGTCAGCCAATTGCTGTTCTTCAAGTACAGTGACTTTCAGTAGATCAGGGAACTCTTCTGCCAGCGCAAGTGCTTGCTCCGCTAAATATTCAGGGAAACAGATATTTCCTGGGCAGTTACCCAAATCACGAGCAAAGTTCTGACCATTTTGTACAGCTTCAATCAGGCTGAGTTGTTGCGCTGTTAATGTTGAATTGGTTGCGATGAGTTCAATATGATTGAGTGCAAATTCATTCTTCTTCGATTTGTACTCATCATAGGCATAAGCTGCTTGAGTCAGGTTCAAAGCAAGTAAATAATGTAGCTCCGAAGGGACAGCTGAAATATCAACACTGATTTTTGCACATTTTTTTTGTGACGCTTTGATAATGGTTTGTGCGATTTTTGCTAACTTCGCTGCTTTTAATTCCGTTGCTTTATCTAGACCAATGAGCGTACTGTTTAATTGTGCAGGAACTTTCCCGATAAGCGGTAAAATCTCATTGAAACCCGCTTTAAATTGTGTCGCTTGAGCTAAAGAATCTAAATCATTGATTTGATATGTTGTTTTAACTATTTGTTGTTGTTCTGAATCGACAAGAATCAACAATGACTGACTCTCTGATGCTGTTGTATAAGTTGTATTGAGCGTAAGTTTCATATGCAGTAACGTGCCTGAACGAGGTTGTAAAACATTAAACCATTGAACCACTGTCAATGGTAGAATTTCAATATGGTTTTATATTTTTAACATTCGGGTAAACTATTGATCCTGCCAAATTAAATTGATGGGCAGTGATTTTCGTTCCGATTAATCCGATTCTGGAAGATTACTTTGATTATAAGACGTTATCTCGTCAAGCAAGTGATGTCGACCTCGCTGGTTGTCATTTCACTCCTCACCCTGATTATGATGGGCGGGCGTTTGATCAAATATTTTGGTGTAGCGGCACAAGGGCGTCTTGATGCGAGTATTTTATTCAGCATCATCGGATATCGTTTACCTGAATTTTTAACCCTCATTTTACCGCTTGGTTTTTTTATTGGGTTGATGTTGGTTTTTGGACGTTTGTACGTTGACCATGAAATGGCGGTATTAAACGGCAGTGGCATAAGTCGGATTCAACTCGGGCGTTTACTGATTCCATTGACCGTGGTGTATATGGCTGTACAGACTGTCTTAATGGTGTGGATGTCGCCGTGGGGTATTCGTCAATTTGATCAATTGACAACAACACAAGCGGTACGGACAGGTTTTGATTTGGTACGTCCTAAAGAGTTTATTTCTTCGGGTGCATATACCATTTATGCGGGTGCATTGTCCGAAGATCGTAAGAATTTGAAAGATATTTTCTTCTATCAGCGTGCGACCCAAGAAGGTAAACCTGATGTGATGATCTTGGCAAAAGAAGCTACTCGTGTGCAAATGGATAATGATACTGCAAGTGTGGTTGACCTATTGCAAGGGCGTCGTTATGAGATTTATCCAGGTACACCGCAGTATTCTCAGGCAGAATTTCAGTCTTATCGTTTACGTTTAGAAAATAATAAAGAAGCTAAATTTGAAAGTAGTGATGTAGAAGCTTTGTCATTTGGTAAGTTGTGGCAAACTCGTGAAGATCCTGTGGTTGCGAGCGAACTAGGATGGCGTATTTTTGTGCCATTTAGTGTCGTTGTGGCATTAATGTTGGCAATTGCACTGTGTGAAGTGAGCCCACGTCAGGGGCGTTACTTAAAACTGTTTCCATCCCTATTGATCTTTGCAAGTTTGATTGTGGCATTGATGGCAGTGAAAACCCGTATTAGTAAAGATGAAATAGGTATTTGGGCATATCCTGCAGTTTTGGCGGTGTATGCTATTGCAGCGGCACTTTTTGCACGTAAACAAAAACTAGCACCGAAGTTGAAAAAACAAATTCAGCGAGTGAGATCATAATGTTAGCACGTCGAATTGTCGCAAAACACGTTACCAAAACGACCTTACTTGCCATGCTAGGTGCAACAGCAGTGTTGTCTGTACTTCAAGTACTCTTTACCTATTTGGCTGAATTAGGCGATCTTAATGATACTTATAGCGCTTGGGATGCATTTAAATTTGTGATGTGGGGTGCGCCACGTTATCTCTATGAAATTTTACCAATTTCAGCGCTCATTGGTGCAGTACTTGGTTTAGGCACCATGGCATCGAGTAGTGAACTGATTGTGATGCGTGCCGCAGGTATTAGCTTGTGGCGTATTGTCGGTTGGGTGATGCGTTCTGCATTGGTCTTGGTTTTACTCTCTTTTGTACTAAGCGAATGGATTGTTCCATATACCAATGAGCAAGCAAAAAGTGCTAAGAGTCATCGTAGTGTTGCAGCATTAGGTGAAGTAAAAGGTTATTGGACACGAGAAGGTCAGCGTTTCATATACATTGACTATGCCAACTCACAAGGTGAACTCAAACAAGTTCAAGTAGTCGATTTTGATCACGACTATCGTCTTGAAAATGTTGTAAATGCGGAACAAGGGCAGTTTGTTAAAGATGGCCAGTGGATTCTGAAAAATTCAGATCAAATGATTTTACAGCCCAATGGTAGTGCGGTTTTAAATCATGCAGATCAACAAGCTTTAGCTTTGGCATTGCAACCGAAATATGTACATATGGTGACCATTGATCCTGAAGATTTAGCACCAAGTCAGTTGGTAAGCTTCATGAAATATATGCATGAATATAGCCAAGTACCGAAAACCTATCAATTGGCATTTTGGCAAAAAGTGGGTTCACCTTTAGCATTGCTGATGTTGGTATTGATTGCATGTTCATTTATTTTTGGACCTTTGCGCCAACAATCGATGGGTTTCCGTTTGGTGATTGCACTCTTTGTCGGTTTAGGATTCTTCTATCTACAAGACTTCTTGGGCTATGCGAGTTTGGTATATTCACCATCTCCTGCATGGTTTGTATTCTTACCAATTGGAATCATGTTCGTGGTTGGAAGTTATTTGCTACATCGTGCGCGCTAAGCATTTAAAATATTTTGTTTGTCTTAATGATCTTTAAAACTAGATTTATTTATAACTTAAGTAATTTGAAATCCTGATCTACGTGATTTAGGATTTCCATGAAGCAAACATTGAGAGAACATAGAGTCTTACTGGGAAATTCGGTAAGATAGAATGATTAACTTGTAAACATTAAAGAGTGAAAATTATGACGGATGCAACTGCTGGCAAAATCCCGCACGTTCTAGTGATTATGGATGGTGTGGGTCATCGTGAAGCGGTCGAAGATAATGCGTTTTTAGCAGCAAAAACGCCAAATCTAACCATGATGCAGGATAAGCATCCGCATAGTTTGATTTCAGGTTCAGGTGAAGATGTGGGTTTGCCTGATGGTCAAATGGGCAACTCTGAAGTGGGTCACATGAACTTGGGTGCAGGTCGTGTGTTGTATCAAGATTTCACACGTATTACCAAAGATATTCGTACAGGTGATTTTTTCGAGCACGAAGTCCTTATCGATGCTGTTGAAAAAGCCAAAGCAGCAAATGGTGCAGTGCACATCATGGGCTTGTTGTCTCAAGGCGGTGTACACTCTCATGAAGATCATATTGTTGCGATGGTAGAGCTTGCACTAAAGCGTGGAGCAACCGTGTATTTACATGCTTTCCTTGATGGTCGAGATACACCACCACGTAGCGCACAGCCATCATTACAAAAATTAGATGCTGTCTTTGCTAAATATCCAAATCAAGGGCGGATTGCGACCATGATTGGTCGTTATTTTGCAATGGATCGTGACAACCGTTGGGATCGTGTTGAGCAAGCTTATCGTTTAATGACTGAAGGCGAAGCAGTACGTATTGCAACCTCTGCAACAGAAGGTTTAGAACTTGCTTATGCGGCAGGGGAAAATGACGAATTTGTCAAAGCAACTCGTATTGGTGATGTTGCGAAAGTATCTGATGGCGACAGCATTGTCTTTATGAACTTCCGTGCCGACCGTGCACGTGAAATTACCAAAGCATTTGTAGAAAAAGACTTTGCTAATTTTGAACGTAAAGTTGTGCCAAAACTTTCTAAATTTGTCATGTTGACACGCTATCAAGCAAGCATTGATGCACCTGTGGCTTATATGCCAGATGCACTTAAAAACTCGATTGGTGAATATCTATCAAGTTTAGGTAAAACTCAACTGCGTATTGCCGAAACTGAAAAATATGCACACGTTACATTCTTCTTTAGCGGTGGTCGTGAAGATGAGTATCCGGGTGAAAAACGTATTTTGATTCCATCGCCAAATGTTGCTACATATGATCTAAAACCAGAAATGAGTGCCATAGAAGTCACTGACGAATTGGTTGCTGCGGTCAATTCAGGCGAGTTCGATTTGTTGGTAGTGAACTATGCCAATGGTGATATGGTTGGGCATACTGGTGTGTTTGATGCTGCGGTTAAAGCGGTTGAAACAGTCGATACTTGTTTAGGTCGTTTGTATGAAGCTGTAATGGCGCGGAAAGGACATATGCTGATTACTGCCGATCATGGTAATGTTGAACAAATGCAAGATTACGTGAGTGGTCAAGTACATACCCAGCATACCACGGAACTTGTACCCTTTATCTATGTTGGCCCAACGGCTGCAACCATTGCCGACGGTGGTGTTCTTGCCGATGTTGCACCGACCCTATTGAGTTTGATGCAGTTACCTGTACCGAGTGATATGAAAGGTCGTAATCTCATTACATTAAAATAATATTGATATTCAATGCATCGGGTGAATGAATGCTACGGAACTGGAAATACATTACGGTTTTAACAGGTTTATTGATGAGTGCAAGTCATTCACTTTATGCAGCGGAATATGATGATTCTTTAGAAATGGATGATCCGGAGCAGAGCATTGCCGAAGTTCCAGTAGAGTCTATTGAACAATTTGTGCAAATTTATGGCACAGTCAAACAAAACTATGTCACTGAAAAATCGGATGATGCTTTATTTTTACAAGCGATCAAAGGTTTGGTTGGTGGCTTAGATCGATATTCACGTTATTTAAGTCCTGAAGAATATAAACAACTCGTTCAATATACTGAAAGTGATTTGGCGACAGTCGATTTTGAATTGAACTATGATAATCACAATCGTCAGTGGCAAATCAAAAATTTAACTGTAAATTCAGACTCTTATAAATTGGGTCTAAAAAATGGTTTTACCATTTTTAAACTCGATAATCAGGAACTCAAAAATCTGAACAGAGAACAAGTTGAAGATTTATTACATGGCTCAATAGGTTCGACTTTACAATTACAGCTCAATGCCAATAGTCCTGTAATGAGCATTGTGCGAAATAAAAAAATGGATGTGGCTGATATTGAAGCCACGCTATTGCACAACCAAGTCCTTGTTTTGCATGTACGAGTTTTTCAACAAGATACAGCCAATGAAATTAAGCGTTTAATTGAAGAAAATAATCCAAGTAAATTAAAAGCGGTACTGATTGATTTACGCAATAATCCAGGAGGATTGTTGTCATCTTCTGTTGAAACAGCAGATTTATTTTTAAATCAAGGCGTGATTGTTTCGACTAAAAGTCGCTCAGAAGGTGATCAACAATTTCAGGCATTGCCGGGCAATGAATTTCAGAATTTAAAACTTGGTATCCTTATCAATGGGCGTTCAGCTTCGGCAGCCGAAGTATTTACAGCCGCTTTGAAAGAGCATCAGCGTGCATGGGTCTTAGGTGAAAAAAGTTATGGGAAAGGTGTCGTACAAAAGCTCTTTCCACTTGCCAATGGTGCGGCTCTACAAATGACGGTATCGCATTATTTCACCCCAAAGGAAAGCATGATTGATGGTCAAGGGATTCGTCCCAATCAAGAATATGCATGGCCTTTAGATATGAAAGAAGATACTTATTTGAATAATGTTGCAGAGATGTTGATCAAGCATAAATAGCTTTAATTTATATAAAGTTAAATAAAAAATGAGGATGATTATCCTCATTTTTTTATTTAGATGACTTTCGTTTTAGTCATCATCAGTATCAAGTCCAAACTTTTTCAATCGATAACGAAGCGAACGGAAGGTCATACCGAGTTTCTTCGCAGCAAGTGTGCGGTTCCAATGGGTTTGATTCAAAGCATTGAGTAGAACTTCCTTTTCAACATTTTCAAGGAACTGTTCTAAACCTTCCTCAGGAATTTGTAAGGCATCACTTTTAGCCTTATCTACGGTTGAAATAGGTGTCACAGCCTCGTTGCTGGCTGTGTTATTCGGTTCGGTTTTCTGTAAAACACGCATAGGTGCAGATTGTAAGTGTTGTAAGTCAATCCGATCATCATCGCTCAGTGTAATGGCACGTTCCACAATATTGCGTAGTTCACGGACATTACCAGGATACTGTTGTTGTATTAAAAAATTGAGTGCTTTTTCGGTGAGTTTTTTATTTGGAATTCCCCATTCACGGCAAATTTGCGCTATAAAATGTGCTGCAAGCGCAGGAATATCACTTTTATGATCACGTAATGGGGGTAAAACGATATCCATGACATGAATACGGAAAAATAAATCCTGACGGAATTTACCTTGTTCAACTAAGCGTTCTAAGTCCTGATGGCTTGCACTAATAATACGAAAATCGACTTCAATCTCTTTATCACTGCCTAAAGGACGAATTTTCTTTTCTTGTACGGCACGCAATAGCTTGACTTGGGTTGCCATACTTAACTCGGCAATTTCATCTAAAAATAGACTACCGCCATTGGATGCTTGAATCAGCCCCTGTTTGTCTTGGGTTGCACCTGAAAAACAACCTTTAATGTGCCCAAACAATTCACTTTCGATTAGCTCATCTGAAATCGCGCCACAATTAATTGCGACAAAAGGACAATCACTACGATTACTGAGTTGGTGGATAAGATTGGCAACAACTTCTTTGCCTGTACCTGATTCTCCCGTAATGAATACTGGTGCTTGTGAGCGAGCAATTTTTTTAATGGCTTCACGAAGTTTCTGAATAAGATCAGAATCACCAATTAGCATACGATGTTCGAGTTGTAAATTTACTTCAGCATCGGCTTGTGGTACATGCAGTGCCTTTTGCATTAATTGATTCAAATGCATTTGATTAATGGGTTTACTGACAAAATCAAAAGCACCTGCTTTAAGTGCAGAAATCGCAATTTCCATATTGCCATAAGCGGTGAGTACGGCAATTGGGGTTTTTGGATAATGTTCAGAGACATGACGAACTAAATCTAAACCACTACCATCAGGTAAGTTTAAGTCGGTAATACAGGCATCATATTTATACTCTGTAAAAAAATAGCGTGCTTGTTGTAGATGATGTGCAATATGCGTTTTTATGCCCATGCGTGAGAGAGTCATTTGCATGAGTGTACATAGGTCAGGTTCATCATCGACCAATAAGACCAAAGATTGCTTTGTTGTCATATCCCCAAAAAACCTAATTTAATGTGTGAGTGGGCATTCAATTCGAAAGCATGCCCCTTGTTGTTTTTGCTCTACATAGACTAGTTTTGCCTGATTGGCTTCACATAGACTGTGTGATAGATATAATCCTAAACCAGTTCCATTGATTTCGGTACTGAAAAACGGTTGAAAAAGTTGCGATAAATCTTGTTTTGCGATGCCATGACCGAAATCGATCACATCAAAAAATAACATATTTTCTTGGGCATGGATATTGAGTTGAATAGCATTTGCATATTCTGGATTATGTCTTAAGGCATTACGTATGAGATTGACCAAAATTTGACGTAATTGTGATTCATCAAAGTAAATTTCATAGTTTGATTTTAGCTGCAGTTCAATTTGCGTTTGAGCATCATGTAAATCGTGTTGGAGTAAATCTTCAATAAAAATTTGGACATCAATGAGGCTCGTTTTGGTTTTTTTATTTCTTGCCATATCCAATGTATCTTTAATAATTTTATCAATACGTTGTGTTTGTTTAGCAATCATTTGATTGAGCATGATTTTTTGTTCTTCATCGCTATCTTGGTTTAACTCATTGGCTTGTGCAATGGCAGCTAGGGGATTGCGAATTTCATGAGCAATACTCGCTGAGAGTTGACCTAATGCTGCAAGTTTAAGTTGTTGTACATTTTGATTGAGTTTTTGTGCATCTTCAAGAACAAGTAAGGTTAAAGCCTGATGAGGCACAATCAGTTTTTGCACACGAATATCAACGGTATAAGAAGATTGCTTTGATTGGAATTGAAAGCGTTCACCATCTCTTAACGTTGCGTCTCTGAGATTTTCAAAAAGATCGGGTTGGAAGTTTGCTAAATGATACTGCTGATGTGCATAAAGTGATGAAATTCCGAGTAATGAACAAGCCGCAGGGTTACTGACTAAAATTTTACATTGCTCATCTAAGACCAAATAACCAACTTCAATTTGCTCTAAAATGTAGCGATTAATATTTTGTAATTTGAATAATTCAATTGATTGATGGCTGTTAAGTGATTCAAGTACTTGAAAGCGACGAATGGCAATCTGCCCAATGGCATGGACGACAAAAAACAAAAAAGCGAGGAAAACACTATTGCCGATATTATTTAAATTGGAATAATCAAAATAGCTACCAAAAAATTGTTGATAAACTACTGCAATGACGGCAGAAAGTGTTATGAGTAAGGCTTTATTGCGTGTCAGTAAAAAATTGGAGGCAAAAACCGTAATTACAAACAGTAGACCAATAGAAACATTCGGTCCGCCTAAGGCAAAGGTCAAAGTACTTAAAAAAATGACATCAATCGCAAAAATAGCAATCAATTGTGTTGAGATAGCACGAGGGAAAAATTTTAATAAGGCCAATTGTGCGGCACTTAAAATGGCGTAAATAATCAGTGAATATAAATACAGTCCAGGCGATTCATAGTGCAGTGTTTGATTATTTAACGTAAGTAAAAAAATCAGAATCAGGCTTGCAGATGTAATCAGCCGATAGCCCGTATATGACGATCCAAGTCGGTACATCGTCTGAGACATAGAAACGGATACCGATGGAGTCATAACGATGCTCGGATTTGTAATCAAATCAATTAAAGAAAGTTAGATTTAAGGTTTAATTAAACCGTAACGAATAGCAAGATGCGTCAGTTTTACATCGCTATCGATTGTCAATTTTTCAAAAATTCGATAACGATAAGTATTGACGGTTTTGACACTCACAAAAAGTTTATCGGAAATTTCTTGTGCGCTAATACAATTTACTACCATCATTGCCACTTGCATTTCTCGTTCAGATAATGCATCGAAAGGTGAGGTTTGTGTGTCGGAGAGATATGAACTTGCCAATTGTTCTGCAATATCGGCACTGAAATATTTACCGCCTTGCATAACTTTTTTAATGGCACGTAACATTTCTGTAATAGGTGCGCCTTTGGTAATATAGCCTCGAGCACCTGCTTTTAATAATAAGGATGGATAAGGCTCTTCAGCAAGTCCACTGACAGCAAGTACTTTGGTTTCTGGTGCAGTTTGGAGTAAGCGGCGAGTCGTTTCTACACCACCAATACCGGGCATGTTAACATCAAGCAAAACGACATTGGGGTGATGTTGGCGTACTAAGGCAATCGCTTCTTCGCCAGATTCAGCTTGACCAATCACTTGTACATCGACTTGATCTTCTAACATGCGACAGATCCCTGTACGCACTAATTCATGGTCATCAACGACGAGAACTGTAATCACATATCACCTCTATTAATGATTTTAATATCATGTTTTTTGTTACATAAAGCAAAATTCACTTGCAATGTCACAACAAAATTGGCAATGCTATCCATAATCCTTATAGAATCATCATGCACAATTTCGTAAATTTATATTATTCGCGACAGTGTGTAAATGTAAGTCATATTCGAGGTAAGAAGCAAGATTGCTGAACACCTCCCGAAATGAGTAGGTAACCGTGAAAAAATCTAAAAAAACATTGATGAGTGTATTGAGCCTATCAGTACTCTTTGGTCTAAGTTCAACGAGTTTTGCAGATCTAGTCATGAATCCTTCTGGGAGTAGCAGTCAGGCTTCTATCAGTTGGTCTTCATCAGATGCAAGCCAACTATTAAACAATGACTCTTTGGATGATGATGAACCATCTCCACAAGGCTCAACCACTATTACGACAACATTGCGTACGTCGAATACAGCGAATACAACCAATCGTAATACAGTAAGTAGTACTACACCAAAATCTATTTATATTTCAGATACAAATAGTTATAGTAATCAGCCATCTGTAAATTCACGAGCTGCATTGGTGATGGATGCGAATACAGGTGAAGTGCTCTATAGTAAAAATACCAATACAGCCTTACCAATTGCATCGATTACTAAGTTGATGACAGCCGTTGTAACCTCTGATGCACGTTTAAATATGTCTGAAGATATTACTTTGCAACAGATTGATTTTGCAGGTGCGGGCGGTAAAAACTCAAGTTCAACGTTGAAAGCGGGCGATACTATGAATCGTGCTGAAATGTTACTTGTGGCACTCATGAAATCGGAAAATCCTGCAGCCGCTGCTTTAGCACGTACATATCCAGGTGGTCGTACTGCATTTGTTGCAGCAATGAATGCCAAAGCACGTCAGTTAGGTATGAATTCAACGCACTATGTTGAATCTACAGGTTTAGATGTACGTAATATCGCATCAGCACGTGATTTAGGTATTTTGGTCAGTGCAGCATCACAATATGGTTTGATCCGTCAATTTTCCACTACAGCGCATTATGACTTCAATTTAGGTTATCGTGTATTGAAATCTAATAACACCAATGCATTAGTACGTAACGGTGGCTGGAATATCAATATTTCAAAAACAGGTTATATCAATGAAGCAGGGCGTTGTGTGGTGATGCATACTACTGTGAATAGCCGTCCTGCTGTTGTTGTGTTACTTGGAGCAAGTACATCTCAAGCACGTACTAATGATGCAACTAATCTAATGAATTGGGTAAGTAATTTACCAAAACGTATTTAATTTATTTGATCTTATTGAAATAAATTGTGTAATCAAAAAATGCTTCTTTTGAGAAGCATTTTTTATTTTATTGGGATTAAAACGGATGTCGTATTATTATTTTGAATTTAAAAAATAAAAAAACCTGCGCTTGGCAGGTTTTTTATACGTTCAAATTTTACATATTTGAAAGAATTGAATCACGTACTTGATCCATAGTGGCATCAATAGACAACATGACTGCATCAGAACATTGTTTGATTGCAGTATCAGGATCTTTTAAGCCATTACCTGTTACAGTACATACAATGACTGAACCTTCAGGAATTTTACCTGCTTTAAGGTCACGGATTGCACCACCAATCGATGCAGCAGAAGCTGGCTCTACAAATACACCTTCATACATAGAAAGCATACGTTGAGCATCTAAGATTTCAGCATCAGTTAGTTCATCAAACCAACCCTTTGAGTCTCGTACAACAGCTTTCGCATGGTTCCAACTCTGTGGATTACCAATACGAATTGCAGTTGCAATTGTTTCAGGATTTTCTACCGGAGCGCCACGTAAGAATGGAGCTGCACCTGAAGCTTGGTAACCTACCATTGTTGGTAAGCCTTCAGGTTTAGGACCTGTGAAGGCATCAGTTGTAGCGTCATAAATAACTTGCTCAAACTCGCCTACAGGTTGGTTTGCTACAGCTTCGGTATAACCCATCCAGTGTGCAGTGATATTTCCTGCATTACCTACAGGTAAGCAGTGATAATCAGGTGCACGACCAAGTTCATCTACGATTTCGTATGCAATGGTCTTTTGACCTTGTAAACGGTACGGATTAATTGAGTTTACAATCGTTACAGGCGCTTGGTCTGCAACTTCTTTAACAAGGCGCATACCGTCATCGAAGTTACCACGAATTTGCATAGTAATAGCACCATACATCATCGCTTGTGCCATTTTACCCATGGCAATTTTGCCTTCAGGGATTAAAACGAATGCTTTGATACCGGCACGAGCAGCATAAGCCGCAGCCGCAGCAGAAGTATTGCCTGTAGATGCACAGATAATTGCTTTAGAGCCTTCTTCAACAGCCTTTGTTACAGCCATGGTCATACCACGGTCTTTAAATGAACCAGTCGGGTTTAAACCTTCGTACTTCACATAAATTTCGACATTCTTACCAATTAAACGAGGAATATTTGCAAGTTTAATGAGAGGCGTATTACCTTCACCGAGAGAGATTGCAGGGGTTGTTGCAGAAACGGGTAAGCGGTCACGATAGCGATCAACAAGTCCTGTATAGCGATTTGCAGTAGACATGGTGGTGTTCCAAATTTATGAGTAGAGCTGGTAGAGGGCATGACTACCCCCAACCCGATTAGTTATCAAGCAATTCTAAACGAATTCGTACAGCTTCGCCATGAACGAAAGATAAAGCCTGAATTTTAGCAATTGCTTCATTCATTTTCGATTCTTGAATTGGATCAGTGAGGATCACAATAGGAATCAAATCTTTTAAGCGTGGCTGTTGCATAATCGCATCAATTCCAATGCCTAAACGGCTCAAAATTGTGGTGACATCAGCAAGTACACCCGTTTGATCTTCAGCATTGATACGCAGATAATAACCTGTCGTCATTTCATCACTGCTTAAAATTGGCAAGTCTGAAAGTGCTTCAAAGGCAAGCTGTGGAATAGTACCTGCACCATCTTCTGTGTAAATAATGTCACGAACAATATCGACAACATCGGCAACCACAGCAGAGGCTGTTGGACCTGCACCAGCACCTGCGCCGTAGTACAATGTTGGACCCACTGCATTGGCTTGAACAAGAACAGCATTTTTCACGCCATTTACATTTGCAATGAGTTCTTCATCAGGAATTAAAGTTGGATGTACACGAAGTTCAATGCCTTTTGCTGAACGGCGAGCAATACCTAAGTGTTTAATTTTATAGCCAAGTTCTTCAGCATATTTGACATCTTGTGCTGTGATTTTGGTGATACCTTCGGTATAGACCTTGTCAAACTGTAGCGGAATACCAAATGCACATGATGCCAAAATCGTTAACTTGTGTGCAGCATCAATACCTTCTACGTCAAACGTTGGATCTGCTTCTGCATAACCAAGTTCTTGCGCTTCTTTGAGTACGTCATCAAAGGCACGACCTTTTTCGCTCATTTCTGTGAGGATAAAGTTACCCGTACCATTGATAATGCCTGCAAGCCATTCAATTTTATTTGCAGCCAAACCTTCACGAATCACTTTAATAATTGGAATACCACCAGCAACCGCAGCTTCATATGCGACTTGAACATGGTGATCTTCAGCCGCTTTAAACAATTCATTGCCATGTTCTGCAAGTAAGGCTTTATTTGCAGTCACAATATGTTTGCCATGTTTGATGGCTTCCATCATGACTTCATAAGCAGGATGAATACCACCCATCACCTCAACCACAACATCTACATCAGGTTGACGAACAATGTCGAGCAGATCAGCACTTTGCTTAATGCTTGCTGGTAAATTTAAATCGGGGCGTGGACGACGAGTACCCACGTGGGTAATTTCAATTTCTCGACCAGTTCGACGTCTAATTTCAGCAGCGTTTTCTTGTAATAGTTTAAGGGCACCACCGCCTACGGTACCAAGACCGAGTATTGCCAGACGCACAGGTTTCACGTCACACTCCATTATGCATTTAAATTGTATTAAGCTTAGATCATAGCTAAAAAATGCGCCAGACTCTAGAGCCTGACGCATCTTTATATGTATTGCTGTTTTAGCTATAAATAATAGTAAATTTACTGATAAAAATTATTTATTTAAACGCTTTGAAATTTCATCTGCGGTCATGTAACCCCCCAAATATTCACCTTCTGAATTGTAAATTGCAGGTGTGCCGTTCACGCCCATATTCAGACCGAGCTGATACATATCACGGACAGGATTTTTACAGCTTGCAGGAGGAAGCTGTACGCCAGCAATCGCTTGATCAAATGCTGCGGCACGGTCTTTACTACACCAAATGCTTTCCATTGCAGGCATGAACTGATCACCACGAGGCCATGCGATATATCGGATTTCAATACCTTGAGCGGTAATTTCAGGAATATGCTCATGCAGCTTATGACAATACGGACAGCTTGCATCAGTAAAGACATAGATCACATGTTTTGTTTTACCTTGTGCAGGGTAAACCAATAAATCTTCTTTTTTCAAATTTTCAAAGTGCTTTTTATTTTCAGTCGACTGCAATTTGTCACTGATACTACTGAGTTCAGTTCCGCCTAAACGAATGACATCGCCCTGAATAATATATTTGCCATTGCTGGTTGCATATACTGATGACATGCCTTCCATGCTAACCCAATATAAATTTGGCACTTCAGTCTGTTTAATGTCGGTAATTTTTGCATTGATGTTGGCTTTTTTAAAATGACCTTGTAGAGTCTGAATTAAACGTTCTTTCGCATTACGCTCGCTCAAATTGGATGCTTCACCTGTTGCAGGTGCAGTTGCCGTCAATGTTCCATCATCGTTTTTGCTCTCTTTTGAGTTTGAACATCCTGAAAAAAGCAATCCAGTTGCAAGTGTACAAGCAAGCATTAATTTTGAACGGGTAAATGGCATAAATAACTCTTTATGTTGTTCTGCGTGGAAATTCATTTTAGACAATCAGCATAGCAAAAAATTGCCTAGACTTTGTTAAAACTTGATTAAGTGGTGAAATTTGGCGATATAAATCAGTTTTCCACAAAAATCAAAGTTTTAGTTTATGCACGAGGATGATGTTGTGCATGAAGCTGTTGCATACGGACTTGTGCAACATGCGTATAAATTTGAGTGGTTGATAAATCACTATGACCAAGAAGCATTTGGACGACACGTAAGTCAGCACCGTGATTGAGCAGGTGTGTTGCAAAGGCATGACGTAACGTATGCGGAGATAAATCCGATTGTATACCTGCTTGGAGTGCATAGCGTTTAATGGCGTACCAAAAATTCTGCCGACTCATAATGCCGCCATGTTGAGTCAAAAATAAATAATCCGTTGCTGATTTATATAATTGAGGACGTGAATCTATTAAATATTTTTCAATCCATTCACAAGCAACCTCACCCATAGGTACAAGGCGTTCTTTATTGCCTTTACCAACAATGCGTAAATAGCCTTGTTTGAGATTAATCAGTTCTAAACGTAAATTGAGCAGTTCTGTCACACGTAAACCACAGGCATACAAAACTTCGAGCATGGCGCGATCACGCAGCCCTAGTGCCGTATTTAAATCGGGTGCTTGAATGAGCGCATCAACATCTTCTTCTGACAAATCCTTTGGTAACGAGCGTCCTAATTTTGGCGTTTTATGTGCGCTGACAGGATTATCTGAGCGGAAATGTTGTTCACGTAAAAATTTAAAAAATGAACGTAATGCAGATAATGCTCGTGCAATTGAACGAGGGCTTTTTCCTTGCTTTGTTAACGCAATCAATACATCAGAAATATCATCATGACTCCAATTAGGCATGGGCTGAACTAAAAAATCTGCACAGTTAATGAGATCAGATAAATAAGCATTTCGAGTATGTGGACTGACGGATTGAGCAATCAAATCATCACGGAAACCTTGTAAAAAATCATAATTAACAGGGATTTGAACAGCAGTGGGGATGCGAGGCTTTTTATTGAGCATAGTGATAAAAACAATCCTTTTACAGCAATGTAGAGCAAAATTTACAAGATGTCGAATCACAAAATAAATGAGAATTATTATCAAACATGATTTGGTAATTATTCTCATTTGTATGTATACTAAACGGTAGATATACATTGATTTTAGGGTTATTTACCGTGCGTTTGTCAGAATTAAAGGTAAAGCACTCGGCTGTGATTACCAAGGTCGCTCGAGTCGAAAACACAGAAACACAGCGTCCTGATATGGTCGCGAGTCGTTTGGAAACATTAGGTTTTGTTCCTGGTACACGAGTGCAAGTCATCACTAAAGGTATCTTTGGTGGTGACCCAATTTTAATTCAAGTTGGTTTTACACGTTTTGCTTTACGTAAAGTTGAGGCGGAAAAAATCGAAATTGCAGATGCATCAACAGGAGTACCTACATGAGCGAAGCTTTACGTATTGCTTTGGTAGGAAATCCGAACTGCGGTAAAACATCACTATTCAACCATTTGACAGGGACACGTCAAAAAGTTGCCAACTATGCAGGTGTTACGGTCGAACGTAAAGTCGGGACCTTTACATTGCCTTCAGGGCAAGGTGTTCGTGTCTTAGATTTACCGGGAACATATAGTCTTAATGCAACAAGTCCAGATGAAGAAATTACCCGTGATGTAGTCATGGGTAAAATTGCAGAAGAGCAGGAACAAGATGCATTCTTGTGTATTGTCGATGCAACCAATTTAAAATTGCATTTGGGTCTAGTCCTCGAAGTGATTGCACAAGGTAAACCGATTTTACTTGTGCTTAATATGATGGATGAAGCACGTCGCCGTGGTATGCAAATCAACACACAGAAACTCTCACAACGTTTGGGTGTACCTGTGATTGAAACGGTTGCAGTACGTAATTCAGGTATTGAAAACCTGATGAATGCACTTGATCAAAAGAAATTCCGTACACAAGATACGGAGTTGAGCGATGTTCATCTGTCAGGAACAAATCATGAAAAAGTTGAACAGATTTTAAAAGATGTGGTCAACTTTGCTGACGAAGAAGATAAACGTACAGATTTTCTCGATAAAATTTTCTTACATCCAGTCTTAGGGTTACTTAGTCTTGCAGTGATGATGTTTGTGGTTTTCCAAGCCGTATTTGCTTGGGCTGAACCTGTCATGACCTTAATTGAAGATACATTTGCATGGCTTGGTGAATTTGTCGGTTCATTTATTGCTCATCCAATGCTAAATAGTTTGGTTGTAGATGGTGTGATTGCAGGTGCAGGGGGCGTTGTTGTCTTCCTACCGCAGATTCTAATTCTGTTTTTCTTTATATTGGTTTTAGAAGAATCAGGCTATTTACCTCGTGCAGCATTCTTGCTCGATAAATTGATGTTTAAAGCAGGTCTAAGTGGTCGAGCATTTATTCCATTACTCTCAAGTTTTGCTTGTGCTGTTCCTGGCATTATGGCGACACGAAGTATTAGTGATCCACGAGATCGTTTAACCACGATTTTTGTTGCACCACTAATGACTTGCTCGGCACGCTTACCCGTATATGCCTTATTAATCGCTGCATTCATTCCAAGCACAACTGTTTGGGGCATGTTTAATCTACAAGGTTTGGTACTCTTTGCTTTGTATATGTCAGGTATTGTCAGTGCGTTGATTGTTGCAACGGTATTGAAATTCTTCCAAAAAGATAAATCAGAACATGCGTTACTTATGGAATTGCCAAGTTATCGTATTCCTGATGTAAAAAGCGTTTGGATTGGATTATTGGATCGTGCCAAAATTTTCTTAAAACGTGTGGGTGGTATCATCTTTGCGTTGTCTATTTTACTTTGGTTTTTGTGCACATTCCCACAACCGCCTGAAGGTGGCACATTACCTGCAATAGATTATTCATTTGCCGGGATGTTGGGTCACTTGATGCAACCAATTTTTGCACCCCTTGGTTTTAATTGGCAAATTTGTATTGCTTTAATTCCGGCAATGGCTGCTCGTGAAGTTCTTGTTGCATCACTCGGTGTTGTTTATGCCTTGTCTGCGACAGATGAAGATGCAGTATCACAAGGTTTATCACAATTAATCAGTCATGGTGATTTGAGTTGGTCGCTTGCGACAGGTTTGTCACTCTTGGTTTGGTTTATTTATGCGCCACACTGCTTAGCAACTTTGGCAACGGTAAAACGTGAAACAGGTTCGTGGAAAACTGTTGCAGTGATGACAGCGTATTTATTTGGTCTTGCATATTTGATGGCATATTTGACCTATCAAATTGCGACACACTATTTTGGCTAATGGTCTGAAGACGTAGCGAAGGAGTTTGAAATGATTGAATTATTGATTATTACAGCATTGGTGATTTGGAGTACGATTTTTGTATTTAAAAAAGTATTCCCAAAATCGGCATATACGGTTTTTATGAAGCTTTCGCAACTTTGTCAGGCACAGGGTTGGACGAAACTCGCAAAATGGTTACAACCAGCAATGGTTGCAGGTTGTGGCGGTGGTTGTGGATGTTCAACCGATTCAGCACCATCTAAAAAAATAGAAGTACAAGCGGTTAAATGGAAATAGGATCCAAATTGCTTTCGATAGATTCATTTAAATAAAACAATGAAGCCATTCTCAAAAGAGGGTGGCTTTTTTTATGGCTGAATAATAGGTGATCCATTTTTTTAAACATGATCTCAAATAGAGATGACAGAATATTTACGCACGGACACAAAAAATGAGTGAGAAAGTGAAAACAGAAAAGGCAATCAAATCGCCAAAGTGCTAACATTTTGCAAGTTTTAAAATTTAAATGCTGGTGAGCAAAAATGTTGATACAACGTGGTGGTTTAAAGGTTGTGGCTGGGCTTGGGATTTCAGGTGTTTCGGCAGTAAATTTTTTGCATGAAAAAGGCTACCGCGTTGCTGTGACAGATTCGCGTGCGCTACCACCGGGACATGATCAAATTCCAACAGAAGTACAAACTAGTTTTGGGCAGTTGGATCAAGAGCTATTATTACAAGCTGAAGAAATTGTAATTAGTCCAGGGCTTGATCCGAAGCTTCCTGAAATTCAGGCAGCGATTGCCCAAGGGATCCCTGTTGTTAGTGAAATTCAAATTTTACGCCGTGCAACTGAGAAGCCTATTATGGCGATCACAGGTTCAAATGCAAAAAGTACCGTGACCACATTGATTGGTTTGATGGCGCAGAATGCGGGTGTAAAAGTTGCTGTTGGAGGTAATCTAGGACGTCCAGCTTTGGATTTAACCAAAGATGATCCTGATCTGTATATTCTAGAATTATCGAGTTTTCAGCTTGAAACGACATCCAATTTAAATGCAGAAGTCGCTGTTGTATTGAATATTAGTGAAGATCACTTAGATCGTCATGGTGATATGTTTGCGTATCACACAGCGAAGCATCGTATTTTCCAAGGCGTGAAAAAAGTCGTGTTTAACCGCGATGATTCACTGACTCGTCCATTGGTTCCCGATGTCACACCTATGCAAAGTTTCGGTTTAAATGCACCTGATTTGAATCAATATGGCATCCTTCGTGAAGACAATGGCAGCATTTGGCTTGCACGAGGTCGTGAGCGTTTATTAAATAGTGCAGAGATGTACATTCAAGGTACGCATAATGTTGCCAATGCTTTGGCGTGTTTAGCTTTGGGTGAAGCCATTAATTTACCAATGGATGTCATGTTAGAGACTTTAAAAACATTTAAGGGGCTTGAGCATCGCTGTGAGTTTGTTCGTGAGCTCAATAATGTGCGTTATTACAATGATTCGAAAGGCACAAACATTGGTGCAACACTTGCTGCAATTGATGGTCTAGGTGCTGCCATTGAAGCAAAAGGGGGGAAGGTTGCGATCATTTTAGGTGGTCAAGGCAAAGGGCAAGATTTCACAGCATTGCGTGATTCATTACAAAAATATGCCAAAGTTGCGGTGTTAATTGGGGAAGATCGTCCAGTGATTGAAAAAGCAATTGAGGGGACAACCACACTTTTATATGCAGAATCTTTGCAAGAAGCCGTTAATTTGAGTCAGCAACATACGCATGCATATGATGTGGTGCTATTATCACCAGCATGTGCAAGTTTTGATATGTTTACAGGCTATCCACAACGTGGTCAGCATTTTGTTGAATATGTAAACGCACTCAATCAAGAAGAATCATAAGGAAGAGAATATGGCTGGGTTAGCTCAGGCAACCATAAGTAAAATGCATCAGCTTTATGAGCGGATTACACCTAAAATACCTGCTGAAATTACTGTTAGAAATACTTTAATTTTTTGTGTACTGGCATTGCTCTGTATTGGTACGGTCATGGTGGCATCTGCTTCTATGCCGTATGCTGAACGTTCACATGAAGCACCATTTCACTATGTGATTCGTCATGCTATTTCTATTGCTGTTGCTGCTGTTGCGGCATTCATCACTTATAAGGTGGCATTAGAGTATTGGTTTAAAAATACCTTTCTGCTGTGGATCGGAACGATTCTTTTACTTGGTGCAGTCTTGGTGGTTGGTACAGAAGTCAACGGTTCAACTCGTTGGATTCGTATTGGTGGTTTTACTTTACAGGCAACGGAAGTTGCAAAAGTCGTGATGACTATTTTTACCGCCGACTATGTGGTACGTCGTTCAGAAGAAGTTCGTAATAATATTAAAGGGCTTGTACGACTTGGTATTGTGATGGTGCTTACTGTTGGGTTAATTATTCTTGAGCCAGACTTAGGTGCGACAGTGGTGATTGCAGCCTCAATGCTAGGTGTATTCTTTCTTGCTGGTGCGCCAATGATTCAATTCAGTTTTGCATTTGGTGCTATTTTAATTGCTTTTATTGGTTTGATCGTTTTTGAGCCTTATCGCTTTGAGCGTTTGATGTCATTTTCAAACCCATGGGCCGATCCATTAGGTGCTGGTTATCAGTTATCCAATGCACTTATGGCATTTGGACGTGGTGAATGGTTTGGTGTAGGGCTTGGGCATAGTATTCAAAAAATGTCGTATTTACCTGAAGCCCATACTGACTTCATGCTGGCAATTTTAGGTGAAGAATTTGGCTTCTTTGGTATTTCGACTGTGCTTGCCTTGTCATTCACCTTACTGGTGTGCTGTATCAGTATTGGGCATCGCGCATTGAAAAATAATTACTTACGTGCAGGCTATTTGGCTTACGGTATCAGTATTATCTTTCTGTTGCAGATTCTAGTAAATGCAGGAATGAACATGGGGATGCTACCAACTAAAGGTTTGACTTTACCATTCATTAGTTATGGTGGTTCGTCACTGATTATGTGTGCGGTTATGATCAGTCTGATTTTAAAGATTGATGCGACAACACAGAAGAGTAATCCTGCACGAGAAGAATCTAATTTCTAATTTTAAGTGATTTTTAAAATGAAGTTGTAAAAAAGCCATTTGAAAAAATGGCTTTTTTATTGATAAATACCGTTCATTTCAGTGCCTTTAGGAATGAGTTTACGATCCCACTGTGAAATGGCTTGAGCGAGCATTTTATAGGGCTGATCGATGTCTACGGGAGGTTGTCCAAGCGCAGAGAGTGCTTGAGCGAGCGTTTGAGGGGCATGCTGAATATTGAGTGCTTCAGCATGGTTTTGTTTAGATAGCTTACTTCCATGAGCATTCATGGCTAAAGGCAGATGCATATACTGTAATTTAGGGTAGTTTAAACACTGTCCAAGCCAAATTTGTCGTTCAGTATTATCGAGTAGATCTGAACCTCGGATGACATGTGTGATCCCTTGTAAAAAATCATCGACTACAACAGCAAGTTGATAATTGATGATGCCATCTCTGCGTTTAAGGACGAAGTCGCCTAAATCGGCTTGTAAATTGGAACAGTGCTGTCCCTGTAATAAGTCGTCAAAACAGATGACCTGATCATTGACTTTAAGTCGAATAGCTTGATCTTTAAAGGGGAGAGCTAAATCTCTGCATGTTCCCGTATAAATATGATTAGAACCAAGTATTTTACGTTTGCATTGACAGGCATAAACCAAATGCTGTTGATGCAATTGCTCAATGACATGTTCATAAATATCGAGACGATTTTTTTGAAAAATGATTTCGGCATCAGGCTCAAACTGAAACGCATCCAAGCATTGTAAAATGTGGTTTTCACTGCCGGGATAGATTCGTGGAATATCGGTATCTTCAATACGTACAAACCATTGCCCCTGTTGTGCTTTGGCATCACAATAACTCGCAACCGCAGTGATGAGTGAGCCAAAATGCAAAGGGCCGGTTGGCGATGGCGCAAACCGACCTGAATATGCCATCCTGTTGTCCTCCTGCTTTTTTAAAGGAGGAGTCCGGGGATGATTATTCAATAACATGAATTAACCGTTATTTTGCTTCTCTTTGATTTCAGCGAGTGTTTTGCAGTCGATACATAACGTTGCAGTAGGACGAGCCTCTAAACGACGTAGACCGATTTCAATACCACACGTTTCACAGAAACCATAGTCATCATTTTTGATTGCTTCAATTGATTGCTCAATTTTACGAATCAATTTACGTTCACGGTCACGAGTACGTAATTCAATTGCAAACTCTTCTTCTTGCGTTGCACGGTCATTGACGTCCGGCAAAGAAGATGATTCGTCCTGCATGGTATTTAATGTGCGATCAACCTCAGACATGAGTTCCGCTTTCCATGCAAGGAGGATTTTGCGGAAGTGTTCAAGCTGACCTTCAGACATGTATTCTTCATTTTTCTTAGGCTGATAAGGCTCAATACCAAACAGACTTGCTGTGGTACCTGCTTCAGCTGCCTTCGGTTTAGCTTTACGCACACGTTTTACAGATTTTTCATCTACAAGATCAACCTGATCATCCAGGGTTTGATTTTGGTTGTCATTTGCCATAAAGGGCATTCCTCATCATATACGTACTATCTATACGTAAAAAATATGGTGATATGCAAGTGTTATTATCGCACTCGATAGATTGCTGCTATCGGGGGGCATCATCATATAGAATTTTGTAGCAAGATGAAAGCCACCAATCTCTTGATTTGATTTTTTACATCGCATTTCAGATGCAATAACTTAATAGAAAAACATCAAAATTAAAAGCTAATAACCTGAAATTTCTTCATTTATTGTAATGCTGTAATTTTCGAGTCTATGTACCATAGTTTCCAGTTGCCCATCGGCTTTTAAATGTAAGCAGCGGTAACCAGGTGCAATGTGGTCAAGGGCAAAATTATGACTTAAAGGCTTGAATTGAATACAAGTTGCAGGTGTTGAAATGAACTGAATATTGTTCCAAAGTGTGATTGAATCTTGATGCACATGCCCGCAAATTACAGCTTTAATATGATTAAATTGTTTTAAAATATCGGTAAATTCGACTGTATTTTTAAGCTTATGCTGATCAATCCAATGCGATTTCATTTCAAATGGATGATGATGACAGGCCAAAATAATCTTTTTGTCTTGATATTTGTGTAACAGGGTTTGTAAAGATTGCAGTTGTTCCATCTGAATCCAACCATCGGTTTTTCCTGCAACGGCACTATTGAGCAAAATCATTGCCCATTGTCCTAACTCAATCACGGTAGGTTCAGGATGAGGGTTATGTAGCGGAAAACAACGCAGATCGTCATGATTACCTGGAATTTGAAAAAAAGGGATACCCAATTTTTCCATATAGTTCACATAACGTTGATAGGTCGCAGGCGAGGCAACTTGCGCTAAATCACCAGTATGGACAATCGCATCAATTTTTGGATACTGTTGTAATAGATCATTGATGACGGCATGAAAATTTTGTTCAGGATTAATCTGAATAAATTCCTGTTCAGGATGTTCCATCAAGTGTGTATCTGTAATTTGAATTACAATTTTATTACTGTGTATTTGATCACTTAAATTTTGTTGTAATGGTATAGCCATGTCTTGCCCCTAGACATTTTTTAATGTTGCCACGTGTTGTTGTAGCCATTGCACCGCCATAATGACGGGTGCATTACATAAACGACTTCCTTGCAATAGATCATCGATTGCTGAATAAGGAAGGAGATGTAGTTTTATATTTTCACTTTCATCAGGCATGCCAAAAATGCCACCCTGATCAGGTAATTTAGCTTCTGCAACATACAAATGAAAAATTTCATTGCATGCCCCTGCAGAAGGATAAAAACGGAAAAGTTTTTGTAATTGATTTATTTCACAGCCCGATTCTTCTAGGCTTTCACGACGAATGCAACTTTCAGGTGTTTCATCACCGTCAAGTACACCTGCAATAATTTCAAGTTGCCATGGCGATATTATATCGTCCATTGCACCAATACGAAACTGTTCAATGAGTGCAAATTTTTGCTGCAAATCATTATAGATTAATACGCCTGCTGCTTCTTTACGTAAGATTAATTCACGTTGAAAAACAGGGGTATAATCGGTTTGATTAAAAAAACGATGTTGTAAACTGACTTTTTCAACCTGCACAAAGCCTCGATAGAGAAATTCTCGAGATTGAATCTCAACATCTGTGTGTTGATAAGTTGCTTGCTGAATAATATCCATATTTAAAAGTCAGGATGAAACATATTCACTTCATCCTAACTGAGAAATGCTTAAAGACAAATCATTTTTTTAAAAATTAGATTTTGTGGTATAGCTTTTTCCCCTGATCATGATAAGCCGTTTTCATAGCTTCGAGACCTGATTCAACATCATGTTTATCTTCAGATATTGATGCACTATTATCTAGGTTTTTAGCATAATCTCGCACGTTTTGAGTGATTTTCATCGAGCAAAATTTAGGACCACACATCGAACAGAAGTGTGCAGATTTATGTGCTTCTTTCGGCATGGTTTCATCATGCATACTTCGTGCGGTATCTGGGTCTAAACTCAAATTAAACTGATCTTCCCAACGGAATTCAAAACGTGCTTTAGATAGAGCATTATCACGCACTTGAGCGCCTGGATGACCTTTGGCAAGGTCGGCTGCATGAGCTGCAATTTTATAGGTGATAATGCCATCTTTAACGTCTTTCTTGTTCGGTAAGCCGAGATGTTCTTTAGGTGTCACGTAGCACAGCATCGCTGTACCATACCAACCAATCATCGCAGCACCAATTGCAGAGGTGATGTGATCGTAACCTGGTGCAATATCAGTGGTTAGTGGACCAAGGGTATAGAAGGGTGCTTCCTGACAGACTTCAAGCTGTAAATCCATATTTTCTTTGATCATATGCATAGGCACATGACCTGGACCTTCAATCATGACTTGGACATCATGTTTCCATGCGCGGTGCGTGAGTTCACCTAAGGTACGAAGTTCTGAAAACTGTGCTTCATCATTGGCATCCTGAATACAGCCTGGACGTAAGCCATCACCTAGACTAAATGAAATATCGTAGGCTTGCATGATTTCACAGATTTCATCGAAATGGGTATAAAGAAAGTTTTCTGTATGATGCGCTAGACACCACTGCGCCATGATAGAACCGCCACGTGATACGATGCCTGTTAGACGATTTGCTGTCATCGGTACATAACGTAATAACACACCTGCATGGATAGTGAAATAATCCACACCTTGTTCAGCTTGTTCAATCAAAGTATCTTTAAAGATTTCCCAAGTTAAATCTTCTGCAACACCATCAACTTTTTCTAAAGCCTGATAAATGGGAACAGTACCAATCGGTACAGGGGAATTACGGATAATCCATTCACGGGTTTCATGAATATTTTTACCAGTCGACAAATCCATGATGGTGTCTGCGCCCCAGCGGGTTGCCCATGTCATTTTTGACACTTCTTCATCAATGCTTGAACCAAGTGCCGAGTTACCAATATTGGCATTGATTTTCACTAGAAAATTACGCCCAATGATCATTGGTTCACATTCAGGATGGTTAATGTTAGCAGGGATGATGGCACGGCCTTCCGCCACTTCTTTTCGTACAAATTCAGGCGTAATTTCCATCAGGTTATGCGCACCGAAATTTTGCCCTACATGTTGGCGCATATCCGCACCTTCATGCTGACGCTGATTTTCACGAATGGCGATGTATTCCATTTCAGGGGTGATGATACCTTGTTTTGCATAATGCATTTGCGATACATTTTTGCCTGTTTTGGCACGGCGTGGTTTTTGAATATGCGCAAAACGAATTTCAGCAGTACGAATATCTTTGAGACGTTCCTGACCAAAAGTAGATGTCAGCGTGTCTAAGCGTTCAGTATCTTCTCGTTCTGCAATCCACGTTTCACGGATATTTGGCAAACCTTTGTTGAGATCAATCTGGACGCTGAGGTCGGTATAAACACCTGATGTGTCATAGACCATGATCGGTAGATTGTTTTCACCACCCAAGCCTGTCGGTGTATCAGTGAGGGCAATTTCACGCATAGGTACACGAATATCAGGGCGTGAGCCTTGAATATAGACTTTACGGGATGCAGGTAAAATACGAGTGAGATCTTTAGCATCTTGCTCATGTTGAGCTGAAATGTCTTGAGAAGATAGATTCGTTAATTGGTTCATTGCAATGATCCTTATGAATGACATCAACGAATCAAGCACGACCAAAAACAAGTAGGCTTTAGACTATTTTACTTTTGGGTACGATGCAGAGATGCGAGGGATTTATCCTGGCGTGCATGGCAAAAGCGTATTTCTACTGCAAATAGTCAAATGCGTAACATTTAGTTTTTAGATTGGCTTGATTCCTACGCAGGTCTTAACCTGATCAGGTTCAACGGTACTCATCTTCAAGGTGTGCTTAATTCCAAAATGAATTAAACGCTTTAGATGATCTCAGCGAGCGATTACTCGCGCTCCGTCAAGCGATGCAAAGATAGTAGCACAAGCACTGCAGATATTCTGTGCCGATATACAAATAAGAAAAATATTTAACTTTAGAAGATGGTTATGAATGCATTAACTTTTTGATTTATTGGAGATAAGGGTGTAGAAAATGTTTAACGACATAATGCATCACTAAAACAATCACGTTTTTTTAATGTTTTTAGATTGACTGTATGTAACTCTAAACTTTGATCTAATTGATCACTATTGTTGATGAGAAGCGGATCTTGCAGATTGACTTGTTGTTCTACTTGACGTGTAGATATAGAGCGTGCCTGAATAAAATTAGCATGATTTTGTTTGGGTTTAGCATCAACAATTTTTAAAAAACGTTGTGCTTTTTCTGCAAGTGGCCCTTGTTGTTCTGCAAGTTGTTCAACGGCAACTAAAGTTTGTGGTTGGATATCTAACTTGTCTTCATAATTCGTGGAAACAGGTTGGTCATCCAAACCTTTAAATAACAAGCTAGTATAGGTTTGATATAAATAGTTTGCATCATTCCGCCAAGTGCTTTTTGGGAAGTCTGCTAAATAGTTTTCCCAAAATAATGCGCGTTGCATTATTTCATCAGGTGAAATACTTATTTGATTGTTCTTAATTAAAGGTTGTTCATTTTGATTTGCCATTTCAGTCAGAAAAATCTCTTCAGCTTGAGGTAAATCAGGTGCAAAGACTTTAGCAAAATACTGCGGATTTCTGCGATAGAACAGATGATTTTTCCCTGCATCCATGAGTTCAATATAGGCTTGTCCTTTATGGCGAATGAGATATTGATCACGGACATGTAATTGCTCAAAAAGACTCTGTTGGAGGGTTGGGTACTGTGATTCATTTTGTGCGTATTGTTCAAAAGCCTTTTGTTGTAATGCATTACGATCAACATGTAAAAATTGGCTGTACATTTGATCGGAAAGCTTTAAGAGTTCTTTTTGTTCTTTAAAACTAATCAATGGTAAACACATACGAATATCTTGGTTAATTTGTTCCAAGGCAAAAGTTGTACGTTGATCATTCATGTCTTGCATTTGTATTTTCAAATCTTGACAGATTTTACTAAGATCAGGAGCAGTATTCGCCTGCGATACAGTATGCTCATGTTCAAGTACAATTTCAGGCGGTGGTTTCTGGCAGGCAGAAAGCACCACAATCGAACTCAAGATCAGTACACGATAAGCACGTAAATGATGAAAGTTGAAAGTCATAGAACCATTAAGAAAAGATTTAAAAATAAAAATATGCTGTCTTTAGAAGAAGACAACGTTGAGGCTATATTTCTATTCTTGCTTAAATCGTGCTAAATAAATGAAATGAATTGTAGTTTTGTTGCAGAGATAGGTAAATGAGAGCAAATTTTTTGCATCAATCCCTATGTTACTGTGTGAAAAACGGATATGTCTAGTAATCGATATTTCCAAAGCCAAGCATTTGTGTAATTAAAAATGAATAAAACCTGTCTTTTTTTAAGTTTGATCGTTTTAAGTCCATTCAGTTATGCACTTGATTTAATGCAGGCAGTACAGCGTGCACAGGGTAGTGATCCTGAGTGGCAAGCGCATCAGTATCAGTATGAAGCAGACCAATTAAACTTGGGTATTGCACAAGGTGTTCTCATGCCGACGGTGACATTGTCAGGCAATATTACCCGTAAACATCAAGATATTGATGATGCTTCATTGGGTGGATTAGGCAATGGAAATGGTTCAGCAGATTTGATGACAGAAACATCAACAACACGTCAGTTGACCGTTACTGCAAGACAACCGCTTTTCCGTTGGGATGCATGGCAGGGCTATAAGCAAGTCAAAACGTCGGTGCAACTGAGTGAAGTCACGTTGAATTTACAACGTCAACAACATCTACTTTCTGTATCAGATGCTTATTTTAATGTCCTGCGCCAACAAGCATTAACGATGACTCATGTCCAAGAAGAAAAAGCACTATCTGAACAATTGCAAATGATGAATGCCAAACTGCGTGAAGGTTTAGTAGCAAAAAGTGATGTCAGTGAAGCCAATGCACAATTTCAAAATGCTCAGGCTAATCGTATAGCAGGTGGTGTGCAGTTGATTTTAGCACAAGAACAATTAACGCAACTTATTGGTGTATACCAAGAAAATTTAGCAGTATTGCGTGATGACTTTCAGTATGAACAACCGATTCCTGCATCGCTTGATGAATGGCGGATACTTGCGCAAAGCCATAATTTAGATATTCAAAAAGCACGGTTAGCACAGCAGTATGCAAATGATCAGCGCCGTATTGATCAGGCTGCGAACTATCCACAAATTGAAGCAGTTGCAAGTTATGGCATAAACAAGCAATCGCCTGAAACCTTGATCAGTGGCAATGGTCAAGTTAATCAAATTGGCGTTGAAATGAATTTAAATTTATTTAATGGCGGGCGTACTCAAAAGACTATTCAGCAATCGACCATTAAAGTTAAAAAAGCCGATGCCGACTTGGATGCTGCTATTCGTAAGGCATCGATTGATGTGAAAAAACAGTATTTACAGATCGATACAGATCAATCCATATTAAAGGCTCGTTTAGCAGCAATGCAGTCGGCAGAAATCGTATCTAGAGCCTCACGTGCACAATATGATGAAGGACTGAAAAATATGGTCGATGTCTTGCTTGCGCAGCGCAATGCATTTTCAGCCAAGCAAGACTATGTCAATGCACAATATGACTATGTAATGAATGTTTTACGCCTAAAAGCAAGTGTTGGACAGTTAAATGATCAAGCGATTCAAGACTTAAATCAATGGTTAGTGATGAAATAATATAAATCCTGTATTTTGTCATTAAAGCTTCATAAATGGTGTGTTTAAATGTCGCCTAATATTTGTACCATTGCACATTTTTTGTCGCAGGAGAATCTATCTTGAGCCCAAGCAATCCTGTTTTAAGCCATCACATTTCATCTCAGTTCAATGAAGACTTACAAGACGTTAGTACTAAATTTATGACCATGGGTGGCTTGGTTGAACAACAGGTCGCCAATGCAATTCATGCTTTACTCGATACCAATGCAAATTTGGCAATTGATGTGCAATTTCAAGACAATGTGGTCAATCGTTATGAACGTGAAATTGATGAAGCACTGACCCTAATTTTGGCACGCCGTCATCCTGCCGCAATCGATTTACGTATGGTAATTGCGATGAGTAAAGCCAATACAGATTTAGAGCGTATTGGTGATGAAGCCTCAAAAATTGCCCGTATTGCACAGAACTTGTGTGAAGAGGGTGAGTCACCTCGTGGTTATATGGAAACCCGTCATATTGGTAATCAGGTTCGTGTGATGATTCATGATGCACTCGATGCATTTGCACGTGCTGATGCAGAACAAGCATTAAAAGTGTTACTTGCCGATGCTGACATTGATCGTGAATATCAGTCAGCGACTCGTACACTTATGACTTATATGATTGAAGATCCACGTCATATTAGTCGTGTATTAAATGTGATGTGGGTACTACGTTCTTTAGAGCGTATTGGTGATCACGCACGTAATATCTCTGAACAGGTGATTTATCTTGCGAAAGGTTATGATGTACGTCATACCAGTGTTGAAGAAATTGAAGAAAAAGTTCAGAAAAAATAAGCTGTATTTAACTGATTGATTTGACCCACTTCGGTGGGTTTTATTTAATCTATCTTAAATGACAGACAAAAAAATTCCTAGATTTTGGGGGAAACCTAGGAATAAAACTGAGAAACTCAGTTATGAGGTATAAATGTCTTGTTCAACATATTTCACAAAACGCTTTGTACTATAATCAATCAATAACTTTAAAAATCAAGAACATTACAAGTTGCTAGGTGATACATATAATATAGGCTTTGCTTATGTAAATTTCAGCATTATTATTGTGATGCTATGTAATATTCTGCATCTGTAGTGTTTATTTCGGCGAATTTAGATACAAATAGCTGCTTACATTTATAATTAAACAGGCAATACAGAATCTTAATTTATTTTTAGTTTAAAAATGATAGATAAAATCTGCTTTTCAATAATAAATTTAAAGTGGTTTTATATTTTAAATTTAAAAACTGGAAGAGTATTTAACTGCTACAAAAAATGCCCCCAAATTGGGAGCATCTTTGATTTTAAACTCAAAATAGCCATTTTAAATTTAAATTATTCAGGTTTTAAACCTTCAGCTTTTTCTAAAGATTCATCATTACTCAAAAACTTCTCACGTTGTTCTTCAAGAAACTTTTTTGCATCGGCTTCAAACACATTTAAACGCTTTTCATTGATTAGCGTGGTTTGGTGTTTAAGCCATTCTTGCCAAGCTTGTTTAGATACGGTATCAAACAATTCTTGCCCCTTTGGACCTGGAAAAGGTGCAAAGTCTAAACCTTCCATTTCAGCCTGATATTTACGGCAAAAAACTTGTCGAGACATATCAATACTCCAAATTTAATTTAAATTTAATTTAAAATTAAGCGTAAAGCTTTTCTAAGCGTGTATATGCACGTGCAATTGCCGCTTCAACTTGAGCAGGCGCAGTACCACCAATGTGGTTACGTGCATTTACAGATGCTTCAAGTGTGAGGGCTTTTTTAAATACATCTGCTTGAATCAAGTCAGAGAATTGCTGAAGTTGCTCAAGTGTCAGCTCAGACAAATCTTTAGACTCAGCAACACCAAGCGCAACTGCTTTACCGACAATTTCATGTGCATCACGAAATGCCACGCCATTTTTAACAAGGTAATCTGCAAGGTCTGTCGCAGTCGAGAAACCACGAAGAGCAGCTTCACGCATGATTTCAATGTTTGGAACCAATGCAGGAATCATGTCAGCAAATGCCATGAGTGAACCACGGACGGTATCAATGGCATCAAATAATGGCTCTTTGTCTTCTTGGTTGTCTTTGTTGTATGCCAAAGGCTGACCTTTCATGAGTGTTAAAAGACTCATTAAATCACCATACACACGACCTGTCTTACCACGAATCAACTCAGGAACATCTGGGTTTTTCTTTTGTGGCATGATTGACGAGCCTGTACAGAAACGATCAGGAATATTCACAAATTTGAATTGTGCAGATGTCCATAAAATCATTTCTTCAGACATACGTGATAAATGCATCATGATTAGAGATGCAGCGGCATTGAATTCAATACCAAAATCACGGTCAGACACAGCATCGAGTGAGTTTTCACACACTGCTTCAAAACCTAAAAGTTGGGCAGTAAATTCACGTTCGATAGGGTAGGTTGTGCCTGCAAGTGCAGCAGAACCAAGTGGTAAGCGGTTAACACGTTTACGACAGTCAATTAAACGCTCAGAGTCACGTACTAGCATTTCAAACCAAGCCATGAGGTGATGACCAAAAGTCACAGGCTGAGCCGTTTGTAGATGCGTGAAACCAGGCATAATGGTATTGATGTGGTTTGCAGCGAGACCCAAAATACCTTTTTGTAATTTTTCGAGTAATTGCAAAATGGCATCGATTTCGTCACGGACATAGAGGCGAATATCGGTTGCCACTTGGTCATTACGGCTACGTCCCGTATGAAGCTTTTTACCCGTAATGCCTATGCGTTGAGTCAAGCGAGATTCAATGTTCATGTGCACATCTTCAAGGTCGATGCGCCATTCAAAGTTGCCAGCTTCAATTTCAGCTTTGATGGTATTTAAACCATTGATGATGTCATCACGTTCTTGGTTAGTCAGTACGCCAACTTTTGCAAGCATGGTTGCGTGTGCAATAGAGCCAGCAATATCTTGTTTATAAAAGCGTTGGTCAAACTGTACAGATGCTGTAAATTCAGCAACAAAGGCATCCGTAGCTTCGGAGAAACGACCGCCCCACATGCCTGAAGTTTGGGCTTGTGACGGATTAGAGGAATTAGAAGATGTGGTCATGTCGGCTCAATAAGATAAAAAGCGGTAGAACTGTCAGCAGTATAGCAAATTCAGACGAGCATGCTAAAAAACTGCAACAGGAATCTGCAGGAAATGGACAGGCGACCTTTCATCGTTCTTATTTTTTTTCAAAAATTGGACATTGGCAATATCTTGTCGAACTGTTTATGACGAGTAATGTGTTGGCATTGTTGATTGCACTTGCTGAGGCACAATCATGGTCAAATTTACAAGCCACGCATGTGCTTGGCTATGTGCTGTATATCAATTGGATTTTGTTGGCATTTGCCGCATTGGTCGATTTTTTTCAAAATACGCTACAAAAACTCAGTACGGCTTGGAACTATGTGGGTAGTTTTTTTCTTTTACAAATGATTGTGCTACTGACCACTGTCATTTTAAATTTGTGCCATTATTTGGGTATGAGTTTATCTCTAAAAGGTTTGTCTTGGGGGGTGCTTGGGCAACATTTAACCTTACATTTGAGTTATGGCGTGTTAATCGGCGCATTTTGTTTACGCTATATTTATATGCGTGAACAATGGGTTATGCAACAAACGAGTGAGCTAAATGCAAGAATTCAAGCCATGCAAGCACGAATTCATCCGCATTTTCTGTTTAATAGCCTAAATAGTGTGGTGAGTTTAATCGGTATAGATCCCGATAAAGCCGAAGAAATGTTAATCGATTTATCACGCTTGTTTCGAGCGAGTTTACAAGAACTAAAGCTCGTGAGTTTAAAAGAAGAAATAGAATTATGTCAGCATTATCTTGCGATTGAACAGATTCGTCTCGGTGATCGCTTACAGGTAGAGTGGAATATGCCCACAGTTGCATTATTAACAGAGGCTCAAATTCCATTGCTCACATTGCAGCCGTTACTTGAAAATAGTATTTTTCATGGTGTTGAAAAAAAATTAAGCTGTGGTAGGGTTGGTATATTGGTCGAAATATTGCAAAATCAAGTCACTATAGTCATTACTAACCCGTTCATACAGGATAGAATAAGTTTAAGAGAAGGGCATGGTATTGCATTGGACAATGTAAAACAGCGGTTAAAAGCACATTTTGGTCATTCTGTACAATTTCGTCAGGTTGCGGGGCAAAATATGTTTACCACTGTGGTTCAATACCACTATAAATAAAAGAAGTCGAAAATTAACACATTAAAAAAATCATCGTTAATTGAGGTGAGGAGGAAGAATGGACATCCTGATTTGTGATGATGAGCCACTTGCTGTAGAACGCTTATCTCGATTGGTGACCCAATTGGGTCATGATGTTGTTGCAACGGCACAGCATGGTCAGCAAGCTTTACAGATGGTTCAACAATTTGAACCCGATGTCATTTTGCTAGATATTCAAATGCCAGAAATGGACGGTTTGACTTGTGCGCAACATTTGAGTCAATACAACCCGATGCCAGCCATTATTTTTTGTACTGCATACGATGAGCATGCGTTGCAGGCAATTCGTTCACAAGCAAAAGGATATTTGCTTAAACCTGTTGCAAAATCAGAATTACAAAGTGTTTTAGAAAGCGTCACTCAACTCACCCAGGCACAAGTGTCTAATATAGAAAAAAAAGAACTCATGGAAGAAAAAAATCAACGTCAGCAGATTGCTGCAAAAACTTATCGTGGACTTGAATTGATTCCGTTAGAAGATGTGTATTATTTTCTTGCAGATCAAAAATATGTCACGGTACGTCATCGTAATGGCAGTGTTTTGATTGACGAAACACTGAAAGATCTTGAAACAGAATTTGCCGATAAATTCATTCGTATTCATCGAAATGCGCTCATTTCTTTAAGCTTCTTGGATGGCTTAGAGCTCGTTGCAGCAGGGCAATACCAAGTGCGTTGCCGTGAGTTGAATGAAAAATTGGCAGTGAGTCGACGTCATTTACCCTTCCTTCGTGAGCGTATGCAAAACTTATAAATCATCGTATCTATGACTGTGTTATTGATAATTTTACTTGCATTTTTAAGCTATCAGGTTAATTTGAGTGGGTTAATAAAATCAACAGTGACCTGAAGATGATGAAAACTCTGAAAATTGCAACACGTCAAAGTCCGCTTGCACTTTGGCAGGCAGAACATATCCGTGAACGATTGGAAAGTTTACATATTGGTTTACAGGTGGAATTGGTGACTTTTGTCACTCAGGGTGACAAAATTTTAGATACACCTTTAGCAAAAATAGGCGGTAAAGGGCTTTTTGTTAAAGAACTAGAAGCGGCTTTACTTGATGGTCGTGCAGATTTAGCTGTACATTCAATGAAAGACGTTCCAATGGCACTGCCAGAAGGCTTAGAGCTTGCGGTGATTTGTGAACGTGAAGACCCTTTTGATGCCTTTGTTTCCAATAGCTATACTTCATTTGCTGAGTTACCACAGGGTGCAAAACTCGGTACTTCAAGTTTGCGCCGTAAATGCCAAATTTTAAAACAACGTCCCGATCTTGATGTTATTGATTTACGTGGCAATGTTGGCACACGTTTGTCTAAGTTAGATGCGGGTTTATATGATGCCATTATTTTGGCGAGTGCGGGTCTGAAGCGCTTGGGTCTAAATGAGCGTATTCGTCATAATTTAACTCCAGATATTAGTTTACCTGCGGTAGGACAAGGAGCTTTAGGGCTTGAGTGTCGCAGTGATGATCAGGAAGTTTTGAACTTAATTTTACCGTTGATGCATGCTGAAACAAATGCTTGTGTTCGTGCTGAACGTTCATTCAATGCTTATTTAGAAGGTGGTTGTCAGGTGCCTATTGCAGGCTATGCGACATTGACCGAGAAAGGTATTCATATGGAAGGTCGTGTCGGTAGTGTGGATGGTCTAACTTTGTTGAAAGCCGAAGTGAAGGGGCAGCCTGAAGAAGCCGAAGCACTTGGTATTGTACTTGCTCAAGAATTATTGACATTGGGTGCAGGAGCATTGCTAAAAGCATTGCATGACGATCAAAATAGTTAATGACCATTTTTGACATTCATTCAACTATGACGAATTCAGCTATAACGCTTTTTGTGAATACACGACCTGCTGATCGTGCACAACCATTAACGGCTGTACTGAGACAGAATGGTTATCAGGTTGTAGAGCTACCGTTATTGGAGCTACAAGCATGTCCGTATTCGTCAACGTTGGATATCTTGTTTAAACGGTTGCCTGAGGTGCAATGCATTGTCGTGGTGAGTCCAACTGCGGTTAGCATTGGCATGCAGTATTTACAACAAAGTGGTATTCTTCTCGCACAGTTGAAACATATCCAATGGATTGCTGTTGGAAAAACTACAGCCGATTGTTTGGCAGAATATGGGATAGATGCTCTTATTCCTGAAGTTGAAACCTCAGAAGGCATGTTGAATTTACCTTTATTTTCTGAGCAAAATGATTTAAACAAAATTGCTTTTTGGCGAGGTGAAGGTGGACGCCAATTTATGATGCAACAATGCCTTGATCGTCAAATTGAAGTAATCAATTTTGTGTTATATCAACGTGCATTGCCCGAGCAGAGTTGGCATGTTTTTCAACAGTTGGACGTTTGTTTTTCTCATTTGGGCCCAAACTTAAAAAAATGGGTGTGTATTAGTAGTGAGGCAAGTTGGAATAATTGGAAATTACTTTGTCAGCATGCTCCCGACGTTTTAAATCAGATGCATTATTTGGTTTTAGGTCAGCGTTTAAGTGAAATTTTGCAATTAGATCGAAAACAACAACAATTTTGTTTTAAAATCATTCAAATTGAGTGTTTAAATCCTACGCATATTGTTCAAACCTTAGCGGAATATGAAAGAAAATCATGAAAAAATTTGTCTATTTGATTTTAGTATTGGCATTGGCGTGGCTAATAAAAATTAGCTATGACATGTATGTCATGAATCAGCAATTGGACAGTATTCAAAATGATTTACATCAAAGTGAGCAAAAAAATGCAACTTTGACAGATCAGCTTGTGGCATTGAAACGTGGAGTAGATTCAAGTTCAGCCACATCCGCACCTACAACACAGACAGCATTAGTTCAAACGGGTTTAAGTCCGATTATTTTGATTAAACAACGCTTAGAACTGGTACAGTTTGCGCTACAACAGCAACAGTTTGTGTATGCCGTTGAAAAGCTCAATGAGCTTGATTATGCCATTGAGCAGTATGCTTTGGCTGAAACATTAAAGCAGAGTTTACATCAAACTATTGCACAAGATAAGACCAGTATTCAGCAATTTACCGTCGCTAAAAACCAACAACTTGAAAAGTTTGACGATGCTTTATTGCAATTGGATCATCAGTTGATGATACAAGTGGACAATACACAACTTAAACCGACTCAACAACCCGTAGCACATTTTTGGCAAAATTGGTTCAGTGTACAAAGTGTCAAACAACCTGAGGTTGAGTTGGTGAATCGCAGAATGATTTTAAAAGAAGTCCAAATTCGTATTTTGTCAGCACAGCAATCTTTGTCGCATGGGCAAATGAAAGATTATCAACAAATGCTCGATTTTGCGATTCAACAGCTCGATACTTTACCTGATGCTGATAGTCAAAAAATCAAACAACAAGTTATTCAACTCAAACAACTACCAATTCTTCTTTCTCCTAAACTCAACAGCCTTGCGGTTATGGGTTAATCCAATGAAGCACATTTTTCAGATTTATGCCTTACTTGGTTTATTGACCATCGCAGCAATGAGTGTACTCAGTTACGGTGCAGGGGCTGGTTACGTCTATGTACTTTGGCATGATGTGCAAGTACAAACCAACTTGTGGGTTGTGGTGTTTTTTGCACTATTGGTTAGTTTTTTATTGCAAATGCTGTGGCTGTGGCTAAAGCGTTTCATGGTTAAGATGAAACGTCAGCAGGACAATATACTGAGTTTTAATCATTTACATCCGTATGAACAGTTGGGTGTGATTTGGATGCTACAGGGTGCAGAAGAGCAACAGGGTTTTATCAAGCAGACCTTTGATCAGTCAGGATTGCTCAAACATATTATTGATGCTCGTTTATTGATTCAACAAGGACAATATACTGAAGCATTGAAAGTGTTGGAAAGCAGTCCAGCGATGGCTTTTGAATTGGCAGAAATTGAACGTGTTGAAATTTTTCTTGCACAAAATGATGGTGCTCAAGCCCTGACACATTTAGAGTTTTTGAGTGCGCATGATCTTTCGCCGTGGTTAGCTCGAATTGGACAGACATTTACGCAACGACTCAGTGTTTTGTGGGGTGATTTTGCAGTGCGTTTTCCATGGTTGTATTTGGATGCAACACAGTCAGTAATATTGACAACGGAAACGCAGGTATTATGGTTAACGCAGTTACTTGCTCAATTTGAACAGGCAGATGCAGAGCATATTTTACATTTACAACAGCGCTATGAAATTGAAGCACAGAATTTAAATGCTTTGGCTTATCCTGTTAAAAAAATGTGGTTAAAACTACTTACCCATCTCCCTGATTTAAGTCAGCAGCATGACGATTTAGCTTTGCATTTATTGGCAGAGCAGTTTGATCAAGACGTTTTTTATTTATGGTTTCAACATCAACTATTAAAACAGAATCCAAATTATATGGCTGTTGAACAACAGTTGAATCAGTTTGAAGTTCAATATCCAGGTATTCCTGTATTTACATTTGTGCGTTGGCATATTTACACTGCAACTGAGCGAATGGAAGAAGCAAATCAATTATTAGATTTATATCCTGATAATATATTGATGAACTATTTAAGAGTGAAAGCTGCATTAAATGGTAATGAAAGTCTGATTCAACAACTAAACTCTATTTATGAGAAAGACACAAATTTTATTGCATTTAAATTATGAGAAATATAATGAACATTTTGGCTGATTATCCTGTTATTTTTGAACAGAAAATTGCTTGGGGAGATATGGATGCATTTGGGCATGTTAATAATGTCATGTATTACCGTTATATGGAAAGTGCGCGTATTTGGTATTTCGATCAACTTGATATTTTTAGTTATGATGTAAATACTGTAGTTGCATCAAATCAGTGCAAATATTTAAAACCTATTTTTTATCCTGATGTATTACATATAGGGGTACGTGTTGAAGAATTGCGTAATAGTGCAATGCGTATGAGCTATGCTTTATATAGTACACAGCAAAATGATATAGTGGCTCTAGGTGAAGCAGTTGTGGTTTTTGTCGATAAAGTTGAAATGAAAAAGACATTAATGCCACAAATCATTCGAGAGAAAATAATCGCACTTGAAAATACTATTCAACATCATTTAAATTAAAGTTGTTATATTTAAAAAGTTAATTTTAATAGGTAAAATTTTATATTTTATATAATGTAGTTGTCGTATAAATGATTGTGTTTTTATTTTAGTCAGAATAAATTGCTGATATGGTGATACATAAGAATAACTATTTTGTTTATTTGTGTTGTAGCGACGCATATAAATATTGCTTATTTACCCTATTAAAAATATTATAATTTTGAAATTATTATTAAATCGCTATTCTCGGAGTATATGTAATGCCAGATATCAGTAACCTTTCTGTTGAAGAACTTCGTCGTTTGACAGCAGAGGCGGAAGCTTTAATAGAGTCTAAAAAAGATCAAGAAATTGAAGATGCATATAATAATATTATTAACATTGCTGAATCGGTTGGATATAGTCTTGAACAATTGATTGAATACGGTGCGCAAAAACGTAAAAAAACAACACGCAAAGCAGTAGAGCCACGCTATCGCAATACAAGTAATCCTGCTGAAACATGGACAGGTCGTGGTAAAAAACCACGTTGGTTAGTTGCTCAAATTGAAAAAGGCGCAAAACTTGAAGATTTCTTGATCTGATGGTCTACTAAAGTTCATGATTGAATTTTAAAATTTTAAAAACCGAGTGAATACTCGGTTTTTTTTGCGCATTGAATTGGCGATTTGCAAAAACTATGCATAATGTCTATTCAGAGAGGTGTCATCTCGCATGGAAGAATAAATGAATAAGTTGGTGCAGTTGGATGAATAATAAATCAAAGCAAATGAGGTGGTGGATTCTTGGATTCATTTCTTTGGTCATTTTTATTTTTCTACAAATTCCTGCAACATGGCTTATTTCTAAATTTTATAAAGATAATCAAAGCCTGCAAAATGTCAGTGGCAATATTTGGATTGGTCAGGCCGATTGGCAAAAAGGCAATTTACGTGGCACAGTTTCATGGCGCACTCGTCCTTTAGATTTTATTTTACTTCGTGCCGCAGCCAATGTTGAAATCCATAGTGGACAGACACAACTACAAGGTGTGGTGGGGTATGGCTTGGGTAAAAATATTATTATTAAAAATATCACGGGACAGATTGCTCCCGATACGCTGAAAAATGTGGTCAATTGGCAATGGCCTGCAAATGCCATTCAGCTTAAAGATATTCAATTTAAAATGAATAAAGACAAAGGCTTTAGCGATGTTGATGGGCAGTTGCAATGGGCAGGTGGTGAATTGCAATATACAATGGGACAGCGTCAAGATCGTATGAGTGTGCCTTCATTGAACGGTATATTTAAAGATGAAAATACAAAATTAATCATAGATTTACAAGATGCACGTGGACAAAAAATGGCAAATATTGTGCTTGATCAGGGCATGATGCTCGATGTGCAATTGACACAACGCCTATTGCTTAATGTTCCATCGTATGATGGTAAAGCAGGTTTGGATACCTATGTTATTAGTACGCGTCAGCCTTTAATTCAGGGTGGATTCTAATGGTAGATTTTCGTGAAAATTTTGAAAATTTATCACTCAAAAAGATTGATCGTCTCGCGCCTATTGTTTTATTGCTTCTGATTCTTGCACTTTGTTGGAAGCTTGCATCCATGTTTTGGTGGGTGGTCGCACCACCACAAGTGATGCAACCGAGCTCGGTCAGTCCTGGTTCTCAGCAACAACAAATTCCAAATATTTCAGGCTTTGCATTATTTTATGAGCAAGGTGCAAGTACGTCGAGTGCAAATGATAGCTTACCAATGCAGTTGCAAGGTGTAGTCGTATCTATGCCTGCAAGATATTCTTCGGCTGTGATCAAAACGGGTGATGTTGCAGATCGTATTGTGGTTGGGCAAATGATTGGTGATAGCTCGTATCAATTGGCAGAAGTGTATTGGGATCGAGTCATTCTAAAGCAAAGTAATGGCGCAACAAAAGAATTGAAATTTAACGGTTTAGAGACACTGAATCAGCCAATAGAAGCATTGGAGGGTGGAGCAGGTGTTTCGAACTCATCAACTTCAGGTTCACCAATATCGGTTGCACCATTGAGTAATTCAAGTTCTGATCAAAATGTTTTGGGTCAAGCCATTCAAAAAATGAATGAAGACCGTGAACAATATATGAAAAACATGGGTGTCAATGCAGGAAGTGGTCAGGGTTACGAAGTGACTGATCAGACACCATCAGCATTAAAAACTAAACTCGGTTTAAGGGCTGGAGATCGTATTCTGTCGTTAAACGGGCAGCCAGTCGGGCAGGGGCAAAGCGATGTACAGTTGCTTGAACAAGCCAAAAGGGAAGGCAAAGTAAAAATTGAAATTAAACGTGGTGATCAGGTGATGACCATTCAGCAAAGTTTATAAGTGACTGTAGCTGTAAATAAATTAGGAAAGATAATAAGTTATGGCTTTTTCAAATCATAATCGACCACTTTGGGCGTTGGTCGCGGCGGCACCCCTGTTGGCAACTGTGAGTACAGTGGCTCAGGCGCAGACATGGAAAATTAATCTGCGTGACGCTGATCTGACTGCATTTATTAATGAAGTCGCAGACATTACAGGAAAAAACTTTGCAGTTGATCCACGTGTACGTGGCAATGTCACAGTCATTTCTAATAAAGCGCTAAATAAGGATGAAGTTTACGATCTTTTTCTTGGGGTCTTAAATGTCAATGGTGTAGTTGCTATACCTTCAGGCAATACTATTCGCTTAGTCCCTGATAGTAATGTAAAAAATTCAGGTGTACCCTATGATTCAAGCCGAAATGCGCGTGGTGATCAAGTGGTTACCCGTGTCATTTGGCTTGAAAATACCAACCCAAATGATTTGATTCCTGCACTTCGCCCATTGATGCCTCAGTTTGCTCATTTGGCAGCCATTCAAGGAACAAATGCATTAATTGTTTCAGATCGTGCAAGCAATATTTATCAACTTGAAACCATTGTGCGTAACTTAGATGGCACGGGTCAAAATGACATTGAGGCGATTCCATTACAACACAGTCAAGCTGAAGAAATTATTGAGCAGTTGAGTGCGATGAGTGCAACAGGTGCATCGAAAGATTTTGCAGGTTCGCGTGTACGTGTAGTTGCTGATGCGCGAACCAATCGTATTATGATTAAAGGTGATACGAGTACACGTAAACGTCTACGCTCCATGATTGAAATGTTGGATGTGCCTTCTGCAGATCGTTTAGGTGGTTTGAAAGTCTTTAAGCTGAAATATGCGAGTGCGAAAAATCTATCTGAAATTTTACAAGGACTTGTTACAGGGCAGGCAGTCAATTCAAGTTCAAATGGTTCTTCAAATAGCAATAGCTCAAATAGTAATAATAACTTAATGAATTCTGGTTCCGGGAATAGTACGTCTTCAAATAGTGGTAGTAGTACGAGTTCATCTATTAACTTGAACAGTAACTCGAACAATAATAACCAAAATAATGTAACGAGTTTTAATGCGAATGGTGTCAGTATTATTGCTGATGGTGCCCAAAATGCATTAGTGGTGAAAGCTGAACCACAACTTATGCGTGAAATTGAGGCAGCAATTCAACAGCTTGATGTGCGCCGTCAACAAGTACTTATTGAAGCGACCATTATTGAAGTGTCAGGTAATGATGCTGATCAGTTGGGTGTGCAGTGGGCGCTTGGTGATCTAAGTAGTGGTGTGGGTTTAATTAATTTTGACAATATTGGTTCAAGCTTATCTAAACTCGCAGCAGGCTATTTGGTTGGTGGTGCAGCTGGTTTGGGTAGCGCAATGGGAACGGGTACATCGGTCATCTTGGGTGACTATAAAGAAGGTGCTGATGGTTCTCGTAAATTATATGGGGCATTGATTCAAGCATTAAAGTCAAATACCAAATCTAACTTGTTGTCTACACCGTCTATTTTGACTATGGATAATGAAGAAGCCTATATTGTTGTTGGTGAAAACGTACCCTTTGTGACGGGTTCGGTAACGACTAATGGTGGTACAGCTAATCCTTATACGTCTATTGAACGTAAAGATGTCGGTGTCACGCTGAAAGTTATTCCTCATATTGGTGAGGGTGGTTCTATTCGTCTGGAAGTAGAGCAGGAGGTTTCTGCAGTTGCAGATAGTAAGGGGCAAGCCTCGGATTTGGTGACAAGTAAACGTGCCATAAAAACCTCAGTGCTTGCAGATCATGGGCAAACGATTGTTTTGGGGGGGTTAATTTCTGATGATGTTTCGCAGAGTCGTCAGTCCGTTCCTCTTTTAGGTGATATTCCAGGTCTAGGGCGTTTATTTCGTTCAGATGGGAAAAGTAGTATAAAACGTAATTTACTTGTTTTTATTCATCCAACTATTGTGGGTGATAGCAAAGATGTACGTAAATTGGCTCAAGATCGTTATAGTCAACTTTATAGTCTACAATTGGCAATGGATACCGAGGGTAATTTTGCCAAATTACCTGAAAATGTTGAAGATATAAATCAACAAAGATTGCCACTAACATCGCCTGTCAATTCAACTTTGCAAAACATGCAACCACAAAACGCTCAGCCACAAAGTTACCAACAAGTACCATCAGGTGGTGTATCACCCGTAAATACGCAAAGTAGTGTAGTGACAACTCCTGTAGCAATTGAACCTGCCATTCAACGTACAGAATCTCGTACAGAAACAGAAAGAACGAAAAATACGGTAACGACGACAACCGTTCGCCCTAAATCTTAACGGGTACATTCAGGAAATATGAATGTGCGTGTTAATATAAATTGAAATTAGATTGGGAATATTGACATGGCTTGGAAACTAGAAGCGGCAGATGATCAGGCGCAAAGTGTAATTGTAGATCGTGACATGCTTGTGGGACGCCATCAGGATGCAAATGTGGTATTACAAGCTGCGGATGTATCACGCCGTCACGCAGGATTATCGCTCAAAGATAATGCTTTGTGGGTACAAGACCTTAATTCTTCCAATGGTACATTTGTGAATGATGTGCGTATTGCGGTAGAAACCGAAGTTAAAAATGGCGATAGTCTAAGTTTTGCAAGTGTGCAGTACACAGCTCAAGTTGCTGTTGTTGAGGTTGTACAGCCGATTGTAGCTGAAGAAGTTATTATTGAGTCTGAAAAAGTGGTTGTTCCTGAGATGGTTGAGCCAGAAATTACAAAATCTGAAAAAGTAATTGAACCAGCGCAAACTGAGACTCAGGACGTTTCTGAACCTGTGGCACCTACAGCGGCACAGCAAATGAATACACAAGGTATGCCAAGCCTTGCAGATCGTGCGACAGAAACGACATTACATGCTAATGGTATGCCTGTGAATGTCGGAGTGCCAAAGCCTGCACCAATTCCTAGCAATGTTGATATACATGCCCGTGTAGAAGAAGCACCAATGGAAATTCCTGCAGCTTGTGTTGAGCAAGAGCAAGACGCGAAGAAAAATGTTCAAGTTGGATTGATCTCTATTATTGTTTTGGTTGTACTTGCAATTATTGCATGGCTATTCTTTAAGTAAGTCTTGAACGATTGCGGTACACTCTAGGCATGCAATCGCATGCCTTTTGTCTTTTTTAGAAGCGAGTAAAATATGATAGATGTGGCAAAACTAGATCAACGAGACCTTCTATTATTTGATTTAGATGGGACGCTTGTAGATTCAGCTTATGACCTATATCGTGCAATGAATTTAAGCTTGGAGCGTTTGCAATTACCGACCGTGACAGAGCAACAGGTTCGTGTATGGATTGGTAAGGGTACGTCCTTATTTTGTGAAAGCACATTAAAATATTTAAAAGGCGAGATCGATCCTGTATTGCATCAACAATTACTCGATACTTTTCTTGAAATTTATAATGCCGATCCTTGTGTTGATACGCGTCCATTTGATGGCATTCTTGAGTTGTTAGAGTGGGGGATACAAAACCATAAAAAGCTTATTTGTGTCACTAATAAACCCGAGCAACCTGCACGTAAAATACTTGAAGTACTTAAAATGGATCATTACTTTGTTGATGTGATTGGTGGTGATCGTTTTGAAGTGCGCAAGCCGCATCCTAAGCCATTACTGTATTGTGTAGAGCATTATCAAAGTAATGTAGAAAAGACATTAATGATTGGTGATTCAAGCAATGATGTGGAGGCAGCAAGACGGGCAGAGGTCGATTGTGTTGTGGTGAGCTATGGTTATAATCATGGTGAAGATATTCGCTTATGTCAGCCACAGCAGGTGGTTGATAATTTAAACGAGTTGTTGGTATAAGCCGATTCTTAGGCAAAACCGCAATTTAAAACGTAGCAAAAAAGAATGAGTTCGATACTTAATATAGAAGGGTGAGGAATGAATACACAAACCGTTTTTCGATGGCGTTGCTGAAAGAAACTTTATTTCAGCTATAAATCCAATCGAAAAAGAGAAAATTCCTCATGACCACTTTAAATCAATTTGAACAACTCACTACCGCTGGCTATAACTTGATTCCCGTGTACCGTCAGCGTCTTGCTGATACAGACACACCTCTTTCTGTATTTGCACGCTTAAAAGCACATAAACAAGCATATTTATTTGAATCTGTCGAAGGTGGGGAAAATTGGGCACGCTATTCAATTATTGGACTAGGTGAGTCAACCGTATTTTCCTGTAATGATGGGGTGCTTACCGTACAGTCGCCTGATGGTGCATTACAAACAGAATCATGTAGTGATCCTTTTCAATACATTCGCGATTATTTGGCGCAGTTTAAAGTGCCTTCTGTGGCGCAGTTACCTGCATTGCCAGGCTTCACAGGAGGACTCGTTGGTTACTTTGGTTATGACTCAGTGCGTTATATCGAGCCACGTTTAAATAACATGCCAGAAGCAGATCCTGTGGGCTTACCTGATATTTGGATGATGCTGTCTAAGACGGTCATTGTTTTTGATAACTTGAAAGATACATTATTTTTAGTTTTTCACGCCGATGTGAATGATGCCGATGCTTATCAGAAAGCACAAAAGCAACTCGATGATTTAGAAGTCTTACTTGCAACGCCTGTGAGCTTACAAGCGAAAAAACATACTGCGCCACATTTTGAATCCTTAACAGGCGAAGACAAATACTTAGCGTCTATTGAAAAAGTAAAAGAATACATCCGTGCAGGGGATGTGATGCAAGTTGTTCCTGGGCATCGTATGGTGTCAGATTTCGATGGCGATGCTTTACAGGTTTATCGTGCACTGCGTCATCTCAATCCATCGCCGTATCTATTCCTTGTGCAAGGTGTAACGCTTAACGATGGTAAACCATTCCATGTGGTTGGTTCGTCACCTGAAATTTTATCTCGTCTTGAAAATGGCATAGCCACAGTACGTCCATTAGCAGGTACTCGACCACGTGGAAAGACTCGTGAAGAGGATTTAGCACTTGAGCAAGACCTATTGTCCGATGAAAAAGAAATTGCAGAACATTTAATGTTGATCGATTTAGGTCGAAATGATGTTGGACGTATTGCAAAAATTGGCAAAGTGCAAGTGACTGACCAAATGGTGATCGAACGTTATTCGCATGTTATGCATATTGTGTCCAATGTACAGGGTGAAGTTTTAGATGATGTTGATGCTTTGGATGTTTTTAAAGCAACTTTCCCCGCAGGGACACTTTCAGGTGCACCAAAAATTCGTGCGATGGAAATTATTGATGAAGTTGAACCAGTAAAACGAGGAATTTTTGGTGGTGCTGTTGGTTATTTAGGCTGGCATGGTGAAATGGATATGTCGATTGCGATTCGAACCTGCGTAATTCGTGAAAATAAAGTCTATGTTCAGGCGGGAGCGGGCATTGTTGCGGACTCAAATCCAGCTTCAGAGTGGCAAGAAACGCAAATAAAAGCTCGCGCAGTGATCAAAGCGGTTGAATTATCATCAAATGGTTTGATTTTATGACTTTTTCACGTTTTTTTTGAAAAAAACACTTGCAAGGTTTTTCTTTTTTGCTAAACTGCACACCGTTCCGATACGAAACGTACGAAACAAAAGAAACGCCGGCATAGCTCAGTTGGTAGAGCAACTGACTTGTAATCAGTAGGTCCACAGTTCGAATCCGTGTGCCGGCACCATCTTAAGTTTTGAAGTGAAGTAAAAGAACAACACTGAAGTAAGTGTAAAGGTGAGATTCCCGAGCGGTCAAAGGGAGCAGACTGTAACTCTGCCACGAAAGTTTCGAAGGTTCGAATCCTTCTCTCACCACCATTAACTTAGATTGAAGTTGTTGATACCAACATTAAGCGGGAGTAGCTCAGTTGGTAGAGCGGTAGCCTTCCAAGCTACATGTCGCGAGTTCGACCCTCGTCTCCCGCTCCATTCTAAGTCTATGCTCTTATAGCTCAGTGGTAGAGCACTCCCTTGGTAAGGGAGAGGTCTCGAGTTCAAATCTCGATAAGAGCTCCAGATATACAGTTTAAGCGATTATTCGCACAGTTTTCCAAAAGCAGGCTTATTAGTCTGCTTTTTAAGTATCAGGTGTCTGGTTTTTTTCAGGCGATTGTCGAAACTGAGTTGTTTTGACCCGTGTTCGACGTAAACGAGGATGATTTCATGGCTAAGGCTAAGTTTGAACGTAATAAGCCACACGTAAACGTGGGCACAATCGGTCACGTTGACCATGGTAAAACAACTTTAACAGCTGCAATTGCAACTGTTTGTGCTAAACAGTTCGGTGGCGAAGCAAAAGATTA
>NZ_JBLYZK010000003.1:0-203401 GCF_048551395.1 Acinetobacter sp. TY1 | reverse complement strand
CCATGTGAGAGTAAGTCATCGCCAGCTTTTAAATCTAAAACACCCTCTGTCATAAGACAGAGGGTGTTTTTTATTGCTGATTAATAAAAGAAAAAAATAATAGTGATTAATAAAAATTAATAGGAAAATAAAAAGAAGAGCAAAGGATCTGCTTTTGTTATTATTGAAAGAAATTAAATGGCATTTAATTGGCGTCTAGCATGTTTAAGGGCTGTCCGAAGACCTTCTTCAAGTGTCGGATGATAAAAAGGTTTTTGTAAAATTTCATCAATGGTAAGGTCTTCTGAAATGATCCATGATAATAAATGAGCTAAATGTTCAGCAGCATCTACAAATAATTCGGCACCAAGAAGTTTGCATGAAAATTTATCTACGTAAATTTCAACAGCACCTTGATTTGTAGCACTGACTATAGCTCTACCTTGTTTTTCATAAGAAACAAAACCTGTAATAAAATCAATATTGTCATTTAAGAGTTGCTTATTACTTTGTCCAACAGTTGCCATTTGTGGCTGACTGAATAATATGCCAAGCGGTGTTAAAGTTTTAAGTGATTGAATATTTGGATAATTAAGACAATTATAAACAGCTAAACGGCCTTCATTTGCTGCTTCATGTTGAATAGGTGTAGCTGTATAGGCATCACCGACCACAAATATAGGGTAGTTAGCAAGCTGTTTATTTTGAGCATTGATAGGGAGTTGCTTTAAGTCTATAAATTTTTCATCAATATTCTTAAGATTCAATGTATTTAAATTACTTTGTCGTCCTGTCGCAGCTAATACATACTCAACAGTAATATTTTCATTTATATCATTTTGGAGATATTGAATATTAATGGTATCACCTGATTTTTTAATTGAATCGGGTAGAATTTCAAATTTGATATTTAACTCTTTTGATAGTTCTTCTTGAGCTAGTTTTTGTAATTGAGGGCTTGTTAATGAGCCAACTTTTCGGCTACGTGCAAATATTGTTGTTTCAACATTGAGGCGTGTAAGTGCTTGAGCTAATTCTAGGGCAATCACGCCACTGCCAATAACTGCAATCGATTTAGGGAGTTGTGGTAACTCAAAGATTTGATCTGATGTAATGAGTTTATTTGCAATTTCATCTTTTACTTGTTGATCAAAAATAGGTGTTGTTCCTACAGCGAGTATAAAACTTTTTGCTTGATATTTTTTATTATTTACTTGAATAGTATTTGGATCAATAAATGTTGCTTTACCTGAAATGCGATGTTTAGGATTCCATGAGTTGACATCTTTTAATGTTGCTTTTGTAAAACGATCACGCAGTTTTTGGACATGTTGCATTACTGCTGATGTGTCGATTTGACTTTCTGTGATTAAAGATAAATTATCGGCATGCTGAATATCATGCATTCGATTTGCTACAGAAATAAGGATTTTACTTGGCATACATCCGACTCGTGCACAGGTCGTATCCCAATCCCCATCATTAATAATTAAAATATTATCTGTTTTTTTGATGGCCTCTTTATAGGCCGCTATTCCTGCTGTGCCTGCACCAACAATAATGATGTCATACATAATTTAATCCATAATTTAGAAACATTTTTTAAACAGTTTTATGTTGAATATTTACACAGCATACGAACTGTGGTTACATAGCAGATATTTTACAAACTTCATTAAAACAAATTTATTGGGAACGAGCATAGCTGTTTGGGAATTTTTATGAAAAAAAAATTAGCGTTAAAATTATCTGCTATAGCAGTATCCACCGTTTTAGCTAGTTGTGGTGGTGGGGGAAGTGATGGTTATTTTGGTCAAGATAATAATACAGGTGGAAATCAAAATCCAGGTTCAACAGATGCTGTGGTTGCTGAACTCTTATCAATTGGTCAAAGTAAAAGTAGTTTAAATGCGGGTACTGAGGATAGCTTAGTTCTTACAATTCGTACACTTGATAAAAGTGGCGGTATTATACCGAAGTCGAATATAAAAGTAGAAATTGTTGATGCTCAAAATGCAGGTGCGAGTTTGAGTACCCCTACAGCTTTAGTCAGTGATGAAAATGGTATCGTTACAACTAATCTTGGGTTGGTGAGTGCAAATCTTAATTATAAAATGAACCGAACCATAACTGTAATTGTTACATCTGGTACGGTTAAGCAAGAAATAGTTATTCCTGTGAATGGTACGGTAGTTGATATTTCTTCTGATGTAAATCTTCTTGAAGAAGGACAAAATGCAGCAGTAACTGTTAAGGCTGTAGATGCAGCAGGTAAAGCTCTTGTTGGAGCAAAAGCATCATTAGTTGATGCGACAGGCGCAGAAGTATATTCTGCTGTTACAACTGGTCAAGATGGTAGTGCAACTTTTAAAGTTCCTTATGATAAAGTACGAAACTCTCCGAATCAGAAACTTGAGTTACTAGGTAAGATTACTGTTGATGGTAAAAATTTGTCAGTTTCTAATTTGTTGAGTGCAGGAGGTGTTACTTTAGCTGCGAACATTGCGAATAATGTTATTCAAACTGTATCTGACTCTAGTCCAGTTGGTGTGGGGATTAGTAAAAATATTATAGTTAAAGTTACAGCAGCAACTCAGGCAGAGCTTATAGGTAAAACGGTAAGTTTTGAAACAACCAATGGTACTATTACTCCATCTTCTACGATTACCAATATTCGTCAAGAAAGTGGTAAATGGGTTGGTGATGCTACAACGACTTTAAAAGGTTCAATTGCTGCTGTAGCAACAGTTTCAGCTCAATTTGGTAATGATATTGTTTATATTTCACAACAAATTAGTGCTGGTGCACCAAAAACAGTATCTATTCAGTCTGAGGCAAGTGTTTTAGCACCAGGTGCAAGTACTAAGGTAATTGCGCTTGTAAAAGATGCAAATGGCACTCCTATTCCAAACACCAAAGTAAATTTTACTGTTTTAAAAGATACTTCTTCTAATGGTAGAATTTCTCAACCATCTGCAATGACAGATTCAGCGGGCCGTGCAACCGTAATTTATACTGCTGGTTCTGCACAAACTCTTGGTGATGGCGTTGAAATTCAAGCAATCGCAAGCAATTCTTCAGCACCAGCCCCTGTATATTCTGAAAACTTATTATTAACAGTTTCAACACAGTCGGCATTTATTACAGTCGCTCAAAACCATGAAATTATAAAAGTTACAGGTGATAATACTTATTATTATAAAGAGTTTTCAGCCTCTGTTGTAGATACAGCTGGTAATCCAATTGCAAATCAAAAAATTAGTATTTCACTTGGCCTAAATAGTTTCTTAAAAGGGCAGTTCAAGTGGGTACGTGATTATAATTACGGTCAGGATGGCAGTGGTTCTTGGGCTTGGTTAAGTTCGCTTCAATGGTCTCGCGATTATATGACTTATGTTAATGGTATTTCAAAGCCAGTAGTAACTTATGTTGAATGTCCGAGTAATGAATTCCCAAATCCTGTTTCTATTTTAGCGGCAGATAATTCAATATTGGGTACAACAGGAAGCTTTGTGACCGATTCTCAAGGGAAGTTTGATTTTAAAGTTAGGTATAATCGAAATTACTCGAGTTGGTTACGTGTTAATTTGACTGCTTCCACAATTGTTTCAACGAAAGATAACAAGACAGCATTATCCTTTATGCCACCAGTTGCAGCAGATGATGTAGATGATATAGATGGTAAATGGCGTCCTGATATGGAAAGTCCATATGGCACAGATATTACAACGTGTTTAAATTATAAATAAGTTGAGTTGTATTAAAAAACAGCGCTTCGGCGCTGTTTTTTTTGGTAATACTCAAGGCTTAAAGTGCCGTACCCATACTAACACCTACGGTTGGACGTACATTCATACTGCTACACGCACTCAAAAGAACAATACTAAACATCACTAAAATTAACTTATTCATGGAGTAGACCTGCATTTTTTGCTTGATTGAATAATGTTGTTGATCTTGAACCACTTTTACAAATCATTAAAATAGGTTTCGGTAAGCTATTGTAATATTTTGCAAATTCAACCACATCTTGTTGCTGAACTCGTCCTGAAATCACAGGTTGATAAATTAAACTAATATGTGATTGTTCAGCAATATTACGCAATTGATGGGCTGTAACCAAATTACCCGCCTCATCATCAGGGCGGTTGACAATCACGGACTTAAACCCTTGTGACAGTAAACGATTAAATTTTTCATCCGTCATTTGTCCCGATACACTCACTTTTGTTGTGAGTGCGGTACTTTCATCGACATTTGCAAATATAGGTACAGTGTTAAATAGACTAAGACAAAGTAAGCATTGAGTCAGATGCTTAGTCATCTAATAGATCCATTTGTTTCGCTAGTTGGTATAAGTTATTTGAGCGATTTCCTGAACGGCAAAACATTAAAATAGGTTTTGGAAGCTCATTGAAATGATTGGCAAATGTGCGTACATCAACTTCACTGATCTGACCAGCAATAACAGGTTGATACACATAATCTAAACCTGCTGCACGAGCGGTTGTTTCAAGTTCTGCACTCGTTGGTTGTTCAGGTCCACCTTCCATGTCAGGACGATTATTAATAACCGATTTAAAGCCTTTTTCAACCACTTGAGAAATATGTTCAGGACCAATTTGACCTGCAAAACCGACTTGTTCGCTCATTTCATCACTCCAAAGTATGCATAAAACAATTATCTCTATATCATAACACTATGCCTTGAATTACATAGAACAGGCTAGGCAATCACAACTGAAAATAGACAAAAAATAATGCATGGAGTGCGTATGTATGATTATACGGTAGAGCCACTTTATATCGACAGCGGAAATGATGTGATTGCTGCAGATGTTTACCAACCGAAACAGATGAAAAGTCATGCTGTTATTCTCATGGCGCATGGATTTGCCGCACTCAGGCAGTTTAAGTTAATTCATTTTGCAAAGCGTTTTGCACAAGCTGGTTATGCTGTTGTCCTTTTTGATTATCGTTATTGGGGAGGCAGTACTGGACAACCAAGGGAGTTGATTTCTCTTGGTCGACAGCTTGATGACTGGCGTGCGGTGATCACAGCAGTAACAACTAAAAAACAACTTCATCATAAACAAGTGATTTTATGGGGAACGTCACTCAGTGGTGGCTACGTACTGAATCTTGCCGAGGAAACAAAAAGCGTCTGTGCTGTAATTGCTCAAGTGCCATATGTCGATGGTGCTGCAAGTGCCAAGGTTTACCCACTTCAACATCTTGCTAAAGCCTTAAAGCTTTCGAGTCAAGACTATATGGGGAGTAAAATCGGACTGAAGCCTGTGAGTTTACCTGTCGTACATCCCTATGATTTATGTTGTATTCCAACTAAGCAAAGTTTCAATGGCTTTATGTCGATTGTACATCCTGATTATTTTTGGAGTGGTGAAGTCCCTGCTCGAGTTTTGTTTAAATTACTACGCTATCGACCGATTCAGTTAGTTAGGCAGATCAATATTCCGATACTAATGATTGCTGCGCAGCAAGATAGTTTTATCCCCATCGAAGCAAGTCGTGAAGCTGCAACAAATATGGCACCTTTTGTGGAGTATCATGAATGGAAGATGAATCACTTTGATATTTATCATGGGCAATGGTTGGAAAAATCAATTTTGACCCAATTAGAATTTTTAGATCAGCAAACTGGAGTAAGCAGATGATTATTGTATGTCCTTCTTGTGGTGCCAAAAATCGTATCCCTGAAGATAAAATTGCATCAAGTCCAACCTGTGGACATTGTCATCAAGCCCTGATCCCATTAGCACCGATTGAGCTAAATGAGCAAAATTTTAGTCATTTCATTAGTAACAGCGATTTACCTGTCATTATTGATTTATGGGCAGAGTGGTGTGGTCCATGTAAAATGATGGGACCGCATTTTGCTGAAGTTGCTAAGCATAATCCGAATGTGGTTTTTGCTAAAATTGATACAGAGGCTAATCCACGTTTGAGTGGTGCTTTTAATATTCGTAGTATTCCAACATTGGTTTTAATGAATAAAACGACTGAAGTTGCTAGAATAAGTGGTGCGTTACGTGCTAACCAATTACAAGAATGGTTAGATCAACAATTGAATGCCTCTCATTAAGACCGGCTTGGAGTTATTGTGTCAGATTCTCATGAAAAACCCGAAGGTACATTGTCTTTACAGACAATTGCTATGCCAGCAGATACCAACTGGAGTGGTGATGTATTTGGGGGATGGATTGTTTCACAAATGGATTTGGCAAGTGCAATTCACGCAGAGCGTTTCAGTAAAGGACGTTGTGCAACAATTTCAATCAATGAAATGACTTTTCTTGTTCCTGTAAAAGTCGGTGATGTGATTAGTTGTTATACAAAAATTTTAAAAGTGGGCAATACTTCAATTCAAATGCAAATTGAAGTTTGGGATAGCCATGATGATTCTCGCCCTGCAAAACGTGTTACAGCAGGAGTATTTACCTTTGTTGCTGTAGATGTTGCGGGTAATAAGCGTCAAATTCCTGAAGCATCTAAACAAAGTTTTTTAGCATCACAAAATGTTTAAAAGCTGATGATTAAACATAAAAAATCCCAATATTGTTTGGGATTTTTTATGTGTCTTAATTTGAATTAAAACATTGTATTTTTATTTGCAGCTTCTACTGGAACCTCTTGTTGAACATCCCAATGTTCGACAATTTTGCCATTTTCAATTCTAAAAATATCAACAACAGCAACACCAGGATCTTGTGCATTTTGTGTCGAATGTACATGTAAAAAGACCAAATCACTTTCGGCTACTGCACGTTTAATGACACTTTTCGCGTTAGGATTTTCCTTAAAATAGCCTGTAAAATATTCTACAAAAGGTGCTTTACCATCGGGTACATGCGGATTGTGTTGAATATATTGCATACCAATATATCGATCAGCATAGTCTTTCACTTGATGTTTGAGAAAGACGCCTTCATAAAAATCTGTGACTATTTTCTTGTTCTGCTCAGCCAATTGTGTTGCGGAGATTGCATTTAATGTTGTCGTTGTGACCGCTGTTGCTGATTGATTAGGGGTTTGGCTACAAGCCGTCAGCATTAAAAAAGGACTTAAAATAAGACCAAGTGTAAGCCATTTTTTAGAATATTGGATTGACATGAATATGCTCAAAATGATGTAAATTTAGCATCATTTTGAGTGAATCAAGTATATTTCTATAGTGAAGAAACGTCACTGATTTTAAGTAATTTGGTAATTTTTACACTTACTTAAAAGTAAGTTTTATTTACATTTATTCATTTTTAAGATGGTTATTTATTTTTTAAACGGTCTTTTGACACCCAAGCCCAAACCATTTCACCTTTAACTGGTTCTTGACCTGATTCATCAGTAATGGTTACAGCAACAATCGTTTCACCTTTTTCTGAGGTTTGCATATCTTTGATCTGTTCTGCTGTAAGTGTCGCAACGGCTTGCATATCACCTTTAGATGGGCGTTTATAGTCCATGTGTAGGCTTTTGATCAGGACAATTGAGGTATCAGGGACATTCATTGCAGCAACAAAACCTGTAGCGGTTTCTGCAATTAAAGCCATTGCAACGGCATGCAATTGACCAATATGGTTTTGCATAGCACGATGATTCTTAATTTCTACAACAACTTTAGAAGAAGTGACTTCTATATATTTAATATTGGCTGAACCGACCATAGGTACGACTCGACCAAACGCTTTACTCCACAGTGTACTACGTACACCTTTTGGAAATTTTGAAGTTGCCTTAACAAGTTTGGCTAAACGATTGGTCTGAGTCATATTTGTACCTATGCGATCATTAAGATCTTAGTCCTTAAAGTTATTGAACTGTAATGGCACACCAAATTGTTGCTCTCTTAAGAAAGCCATTACTTGTTGTAAGGTATCGCGTTTTTTATCAGTTACACGAAGTTTATCCCCTTGAATAGAAGATTGCACTTTGATGCCGCTTTCTTTAATGGCTTTATTAATTTTTTTTGCGGTATCAGAGTCAAGACCATCTTTAAGTTTGATGACTTGAATCACATTTTTACCTGAAGCGGTCATTTTTTGTGGATCAAGCGCTTGAATATCAATTTTACGTTTAAAGAAATTATTTTCTAGCATGGTATACACCTGCTCACACTGAAATTCACTTTCAGTGGTAATTTTAATTTCTTTGTTTTTCTCATTGATATCAATAGAAACATCCTGACCACGGAAGTCAAAACGGGTTGCAATCTCCTTTTGAGTGTTTTGAACCGCGTGATTAACTTCAAAAATTTCCAATTCTGAAACAATATCCATAGAAGGCATGATTTTGACCTTTGCAAAGTGAAAGAATATCTGAGATGCTAGGGATGTTTTCTTCATTTGCCAAGTGTTGTTTACATCAAAGGAGTGCACAATGATCCGCAAGCAAGAAATTACAACATTTGAGTTCCCAGAAAATGCGATTATTTGGGATGTTCGTGACGCAAAAGCCTATGCTGAAGGTCATATCAAAGGTGCTGTTCATCAGCCTATTGATAGCTTGAGTTCAGATAGCTTGACTCAGGTGGAGGCGGATCAGTCAATTTACATTCTGTGTGGCGGCGGCAGTAAAGCGCCCCGTGCAGCTGAAAAATTAGAAACGATAGACGCTTCACGTGATTACGTGATTTTGATGGGTGGCACACGTGCAGCACGTGATGCAGGATTACCCCTCGAATCATAAGTATGAAAAAAAGCGCCGAAAGGCGCTTTTTTATGGTCAAAATAAAAAATATTTATTGTCTAATTGCCTGACGCATTTTTTTAAAACGAAACGGTGTTAAATATTTCCATAATTTTTCAGGTATAGGGCAAGCTTCATTTAAAATCATTGTTGCCAAAACCTCACTACATAAGGGTGAGTAGAGAAAACCTTTTGATCCTAAGCCAGCCAAAGTATAGATTTCATTATCGCTGTTGAGTTTTCCTAATAAGGGGAAATAATCAGGTGTTTGTGCTCGTATGCTTGCACGCCCTTGCCATTCAGAGATTGGTGTCAGTGTTTGTGCATAGTCAGGAAAGACAGTATGCAGAAGCTCATAGTTGTGTAGGTGGTCATTTTCAAGTACATCCGTATCATCACGACCAGGTGAAAAGGATGCACCTAAAATCATTTGTTGATCATTCATTTGCATGCAATAACCACCATAGCTATATGTGGTATGCATCTTTAATGATTGCTTTGTATTATTGAACCAACTGACCTGACCACGAATTGGTTTTAACGCAGGATAATGTTCAAAGAAGATTCCACTTTGATGGGCTGTACAGACAATTACGTGATCGGCAAGCGGATAATCTACAGTGCTGATGTTATCAATATTTTTTGCTTTTAATTTGAGTTGAGTATTATCTTGTTTCTGTATGCCAATAATTTCAGCTTGAATTAGTGTGATATTTGGATGGCTCAGAATCTCATCTCGTAGCAGATACGGAGAAATTGCACCTGCTTGATGGAATGTGACATTTGCATAGTCAGTTTTTAAATCAGACGGTTCAACATGTAATACATCATCGGGATAGTCATTTGCGATTGCCACAGCATCTTCATGATTTTTGAGTGAAATTTGATGAATAGACAATGGGCGAAATGCTTTGAAGGTTGCATAGTGGCATAAGGCATATTGCCAACTCACGGTCATGAGATGCTCATCAATATTTTTAATATTGCCAAGTTTTGGATTCAGTATCGCCATTGGATTACCAGATGCACCTGCTAATGCTGCAGTTTGCTCGTAAATGCGTACCTGATGTCCACGTTGTGCAAACACCCATGCACAGCTTAAACCTGCAATGCCTGCGCCTATAATCGCAATATGGCGTTGTTTCGGTTGAACTGATATTTGGTGATCTTGAATGAAATCAGTATTTAAGTTTTCTGGTTTTTGCCAAATGGCTTTGAGCATTTCACGTTTGTGTTTAAAACCACGAGGACGACTAACGGTAATACCATGATCACGCAAACCACGTTTGACGACACCTGCAACGCTAAAGGATGAAAATGTCGTACCATAGCCCGACAAACGAACAATCTGCATGAGTATATTTTCTTCCCAAAGATCAGGGTTGCAGGAGGGGGCAAAACCATCGAGAAACCAAGCATTGACCGTTGTCGTCTTAATCATTTGTGGAAAAACATCATGTGCATCGCCCAACCATAGATCAATTGAAAAGCGATGTTCAGGGAAATTTAGGCGATGGCAGCCTGCAAGTGGTAAGGGGTATTGTGCAATAAGTTGATCTGCGAATGGTTTGAGTTCAGACCATACATTTAATGCACGAATCAAATCATCTTTATTCAGTGGAAATTTTTCTACAGAAATTACATGTAGATGACTATTATTGTTAGGTTTGAGCTGTTGCCACATTTGCCATAAAGCCAAAATATTTAAGCCTGTGCCAAACCCTATTTCTCCAACACAGAAATAATCGAAAGACTGAAGTTGTGTTAAACGTTCAGCAAGATCATTGCCATTGAGAAATACATGGCGACTTTCAAGTAAACCATTGTCTTTAGAAAAATAAATATCGGCAAACTGACGAGAATAAGGAATATCAATTCCATCGATGGTTTGCCAATCGAGCTCGGCAGTTTGAATGGGATGTGACAACGCAGATTAACCTTTTAGAAGATGTGTCGCCGTGGATTTACCACTGACGACGACGTTTGGTATAAACATAACTTGCAATGAGGAAACCGAGTACAACACCAACAACAATGGTTGCTGCGCCGTACAAAAACATTTGCGCACTTTGTTCACTTTGCAGTACTTGAACTTGTACGCCTAAATTATCATTTTTCAGTTGTAATTCTTGATTCTGAGATAAAGCTTCGAGGTTGGCTTTTTCGAGTTGTTGTAAGCGTGTTGCTTGATCTTTAACTAAAGCTTTGGCTTTGGCCTCGATGGATGCTTTTTCCCGAATAATCTGTTCAGCAGTTAGGGGTTTATTTTCTTGTGTTTGAGCCTGTTGTTGCGTTGAACTTTTTGCTCCTGCAACCGCCGGTAAAATTTCAGGTTTATAAACTTGCTGTGTGACTGTGGCAGGTGGAGCAGTTGCAGTCGTCGCTTGTGGAGCGGGTGCTGTATTTTGCGCAACGGGTTCTGCCCAAGCAAATGAACTGATCAGCGCAAAGCCGATAATACTTTTGACTACGAACTGCATTACTTTTTATCCTTTAGGAAGCGCTTTGTTGAATGGCTTAACATCAACATGGCTATAAATGCCTTCTTTAACAAAAGGTTCATCCTGTAACCAAACATCGAGTGCTTCACGACTGTCAAAATCAAGAATCATCGTACTGCCATAAAAACCTGCTTGTGGGTTTTCACGGTCTTTTGGCATTGCACCTGCAACAATCACACGACCTTCAGCATCTAATTTTTCTAGACGAGCAAGATGTTGTGGACGAACTGCGAGGCGCTTTTCAACAGTACCTTCTTGATCGGTACAGGTAATTACAAATAAAGGCATCTTTTTTCCCTGAATCTTATTGTCAACGGATTATTCTTCAGAAACTTTGAAGTGTTTTCTGAGTAAAACAAACTGGATAATGATAAAGGAAAACATCACCCCCATGTCACCAAATGTTGTGAAATTTACCCATATAGCATGGTCTTTTGATGGGTCAGGATAAATAAATCCGAAAAAGCAATGTAGGAATGCCATGAAGCTGAATAATCCAACCCATGCCCAATTGAGTTTTTTCCATCCTGTTGCGGAAAGATTAAGCACAGTTCCCATCATGCGTTGCACAAGTGGTTTCTTTTCCTTACCAATCATCGGGCTGATCATAAAGGCAAGTGAAAAGGCTAAATTGAGAAAAATTGCTTTATAAATCATGAAATCACCATCACGTAAAGCGAGGGTCAATCCACCAAAAATAAAGGTACTGACTAAAATCAATAATTGTGGTTTTTCAAGTTTAAATTTTTGTGACACAAATAAATAAAGGTAAACAATTAATGTAGTGACCATTAATGCGAGGGTTGCTACCAAAATATTCTGATTGTCGACAACACCTGTAATGCCGACTTGCGCCAAGATGGCATGGCTTTGTTCGGGCTCTATTAACTTATAGACGGTAAAGAATATGATTATTGGTAAATAATCTAAAAATGCTTTCATGTTAAAATATCAAACTGTCCAGGTGAATAACGTAGTATAGAAGATGCAAGGCGTAGATTTACATACACATAGTAATATTTCTGATGGAACTTTGACTCCTGAGTTACTCGTTCAGGCTGCAATCGAAAAAGGTATTCATACCCTTGCTTTGACTGATCACGATACCATGGATGGCTTAAAAATCGCTGAACAGGTTGCAAAAAATCAACCAATTCAGATCATTTCAGGGGTTGAGATTTCAAGCCAGTGGTCACGACCTGCGACCCAAAAAAGTTATGGTGTGCATATTGTTGCCTTAAACATTAAAAATCCTGAGCCATTACAAGCACTTTTAGAAGAACAGAAAAAAATTCGTGCTGAACGTGCAAAGCAGATTTGTGATTTATTGACTCCTTTAATTGGTTTCGATATTTATGCAGATGTGATTGCTAAAGTAGATGGTGAAGCAGATCGGATTACTCGAACACACATTGCAAAAACCTTGGTAGATAAGGGGGTTGTGGCACGCCCACAACAGGCTTTTGATAAATATATTAAAGAAGGCAAAAAAGCCTATGTAAAGTTTGATGGTTTAGGGTTAGAAGAAACCATCAAAATCATACATGAAAGTCAGGGTTTTGCTGTTTTGGCACATCCAACGCGTTATGATTTATCTGCAACCAATATTCGTTATTTGATTGAAATTTTTGCTCAATTTGGCGGAGATGCAGTTGAACTTCCACCTTATATAGAAGCTGCTTCAACTCGTCAAATGGTCGATCGAATGATTGAACAGTTTAATTTAAAAGTTTCAGTTGGTAGTGATTTTCATGGTGACAATATGCCATGGATTAAATTGGGAAATATTCCCAAAGTCAAAGAAGGTCAAGTGGGAATTTGGGAGAGTTTTAGTTAAGTAACCAATATTACGCATATCGCAAAATATATTTCTATAAATATTTATTCTTGTAAATTTACTTGGCAGAGTCTTACATCAACAATTTAAATTTAGGAATTAGCCTTTCGCAGAAGGTCATTTTACGAAACGGTCTTTCTGATTCGGCAAAATGAGCCGTGAAACTAAGCAAGGAAACCATCTGGCGAAGTTTCACGGCTCAACTCATGTCTTAAACAAATTCGGATGCCCTTATCTCTTATCTAAATTCATCAAGTAGCAAAACATAAGCTCTCTATTACTGCATAACATTATTTATAAAAGATTATGGTCTTGCGCTTGAATAGGTGGCGGTGTTGGTTTACCTAAAGTACCGAGCAACTCAATTTCAATAGTACGAACCATTGCATCAAGTGGTAAGTCATTACTTTGAGTACCAAAAGGCTCTTCAATTTCTGAACTGAGTGCATCTAGACCTAAAAATGTATATGCCAAAATTCCAACCAATAAGGGCGTTGCCAGCCCAAGTAATGATCCTAAGCTAAATGGCAACATAAAGCAGAAAAAATACACTGTTCTGTTGAGCAAAACAGAATAAGCAAAAGGTAAGGGGGTGGTTGCAATACGGTCACAACCTGTTTGTACTAAACTTAATTCAGAAACATGATTATTCATTTGAGTATAAATAATATCGGAAATTTCACCTTCTTTGAGTGCTTGCATTAACTCCCAATGAATCAGACTGAGTGTGTATTGTGGTGCATTATTTTGTTGATATAACTGCACTAAAGCTTGACGACTCATGCCACTGGTTTCAAGCAAGACATCTGAGCTCACCGTTTGATGGCGTAAGCGATCGCGTAAAACATTGGCAAAAACAATAACATGTTGGATTACCCGCTCACGACGACCTTGCGGTAAAATACGACAATCACGGTCAAAATGGCGTGCATTGGCAATGAGTAAACCCCAAAGTTTACGAGCCTCCCACCAACGGTCATAGCATGCTGTATTTTTAAAACCGAGAAAAATTGACAGTACAACACCAATCAGAGTAAATCCTGCTAGTGGGATCTCTGGAAAACGGTATAAATTAATGTACTCAATTCCGCCGACAATTGCAGAAATCAGCATGACGACACCAAGTGGCGGTAGAACTTTTGGAAGAATCGTTCCACGCCATGAGAATAATAGTTTTAAGGTGTCGTTTTGATCACGAACAATCATGGGTCTTGAATCTTTGAATTTTAGCTGATCTTCACCGCTTCATTACGACTTGTCAATATCATTTACTTAGAAATACTTATGTCGCGATTAAGTTATGTTCGGCAAAAGAAAAACTATGTTCACGGCTGATAATCAGATGATCAAGTAAATTAATTTCAGTCAGATGACAAGCCTTAAGAATATGTTGTGTCAGAACTAAATCTTCCTTTGAGGGGACAGCTAAACCTTGCGGATGATTATGTGCGATCACGATATGCGTAGCATGTTGCGAAATGGCATAACGCAAAATTTGATTGATAGAAATATTGCAATAATTTACTGAACCAAAAAATAGCTTCTTAAAGTGTAGTTTACGCAATTGGCTGTCTAAGCATAAAACAGCAAAAACCTCTTGTTGTTCACCTAAAAGCTCATACCGTAAATAATCGGTAATCAGGTCTGAACGGCTTAAATCAGTTGGTTGATTTAAATGATGTTGTAAATAACGTCGACCTAATTCTTTGACTGCCATCAATTGCGAATATTTTGTGGCAGCAATACCATGAAATTGGCTGATATCTTCAAGTGAAGCATCAAAGACGGCATTGAGCGAACCAAAGTGTTGAATCAAAATACGTGATAATTCCACTGCAGAATGTTGTTTTGAACCCGAACGTAGAAATATAGCAAGAAGTTCGGCATCTGAAAGGCTATTTGCACCTTGTGCCAATAAACGCTCACGTGGGCGTTCCTGTTCAGGCCACTGTTTAATAGATTGGTGTTCTGTATTGCTCATTGAATTATTCATTATTATTCACTGTTTTAATTTATTTTACTTTTTAATTTTCCCAAGTGAATGTCTTGGGCTAAGCTATATTTAATGATATTGTGAGCGCCACTGCAACAGAAAGGTAGCCTGATCGTGAGTTTCGATCTCAGTGTATTTGCAAATAAAAATATTATTTTAGCTGTTACAGGCGGTATTGCAGCGTATAAAAGCGCAATTCTTGTACGACGATTAAAAGATTACGGCTTTAATGTACGTGTGGTCATGACACAAGGTGCACAAGCCTTCATCACGCCCTTAACTTTCCAAGCTTTGTCAGGTAATCCTGTACATACGACGCTACTCGATCCTGAGGCTGAAGCAGGCATGGGGCATATTGAGCTTGCTCGTTGGGCAGATTTGGTTTTGGTTGCACCTGCGAGTTGCGACACGATTGCAAAATTTGCAGCAGGCTTGGCGGATGATTTACTCAGTACGTTATATTTAGCCACCAAAGCACCGGTTTGGGTTGCTCCTGCAATGAATCAACAAATGTGGGCGGCAAAACCAACACAGCGCAATTTGAATACGCTGATTGAAGATGGTGTACATGTCATTATGCCAGAAGCAGGTTCACAAGCCTGCGGTGATGTTGGATTGGGGCGTATGCCTGAACCTGAACAATTGGCAGATCAAGTAAAAGATTATTTTCACCAAGCACAGCGTGCCATTGCTGAAAAATTTGGTTTACTTGCAGGTAAAAAAGTGACCATCACGGCAGGACCGACCCGAGAAGCGATTGATCCCGTACGTTATATTTCCAATCATAGTACAGGGAAAATGGGCTTTGCGATTGCTGCAGCATGTTATGCTGCAGGTGCAAAAGTTACGTTGCTAGCAGGGCCTGTCAGTTTAGATACACCGAATGGCGTACGCCGTGTCAATGTATCTTCAGCGATTAAAATGCTTGATGAAAGTCTGCATCAGCTAGAAGATGGTTGTGATATCTTTATTGCAACGGCAGCAGTTGCTGATTATCGTGTGGCTGAAGTTGCAGAGCATAAAATTAAGAAAGCGGGTGATGAGTTAGCGGTTTCTCTCATTAAAAATCCTGATATTGTCGCAACGATTGCACAACAAGAAAAACGTCCATTTATGGTCGGTTTTGCCGCAGAAACACGCAATGTTGAAGAATATGCTGCAGGGAAATTGGTGGCAAAAAAACTTGATATGATTGCGTGTAATGATGTTTCACGTAAAGACATTGGTTTTGCTTCAGATGAAAATGCAATGACGGTCTTTTTTGCTGAACAATATCAGATGGAAAAACGTGATCTAGAAAAAGCCTCTAAACAAGAGATTGCACAGCAATTGGTTGAAGCCATTCATGATGCCTTACATCATGAAATTGACCCTGTTTAAGGCAAAGTTTATGATCGGATAATGTTTGATTAAAAATGCAACGATTTCGTTGCGTTTTTAATGTGCTATACATTATGTTTATAGCCTAAAATTGAATGTGAAAAAGAATATAAACCCACTTAGGATATAGTCCGCCGAATTCTTTATAAGAGAAAATTGGTACTGATCAGGAAGAATCTAAAATGATTAAAAAGACATTCATCACAGCAATATTATCAAGTTCATTATTTTTAAGTAGCTTTAGCTTTGCAGCAAGTCTTGAACATAATATGGAAACCTTGGCGAAAAACTATAAAGCATTTAACAAGGCTGAAAATTCAGTAGATGCCTCAAAAGCATTAGATAATATGCGAGTAGCAGCAGTCGACTCAAAGAAAGTGAAACTAAAAACACAAGATAAAAAAGCAGTGACTTCAGATGCGCTATATGACCAAATTGTCACACAGATTGATAAAACGAAAGGCTTTGTCACAGCAGGGCAGTTGGAACAAGCTAAGGTTGAAGGAAAAAAGATTGCTGCAATTCGTGATCAAGGACATCATATTTATCACAATCATTAATATATAAATCACTATTGATCGGAAGTATACGATTCATAGTTTAGGCATCTAAACTGTGAATTTTTCTTTTCAGCATTATTTTTTATAATTAGTAAAAGCTATTAACTGTAAACAAGCAATCGCACTATCAATTATGAGCATAAAAATAGAGCTCCAAAATAATTGTGGGTATTCGATGGAGTGATAAAGCGTATTGAGTGGGCTCAATTGGAAAAATGGATACATATCTATATGCACAAATGCATCGAATAAAATGTGACTGAAACTTCCAATGAGTGCACTAAAATATGCAATTCGCCATGAAATTTTGCAGTTGGTATTTAAAAAGCCTTAGAAACCATTTGGAAATTGGCTTAATGATAAGGGGAGAAATACTTCAAATAAGCAATGTACCACTAAATGATGCGTATATAGATGTAAATATTGCCAATTATAGACTATCCCCAATAAAGGCTCTATATCCATGAGCACTTGTGTACTAGCAAAAATCATTAAGCTGAAATGATGTTTTACAACAGTTTTATGCAAGTTCTAGTTCCCAAGTGCAGTGGTGTAAAAGGCATGATCATTCATATTTTGTGTAGTTAAATAGAATATAGGATGAATGTACGATGTGGGTTGTGAACTCTAAATGAAGTTTACATATTCATGTTTCATTAACAGATTTAGTTATTTTTTATTTGATGATTTACATTCAAAAAGACCGCAACAAGTGCGGTCTTTTCATTTTCGGCTAGGTCACTGTGAACTGAATCTAGAGCTTAAAATTAAGCTTGACCTTCAGCAGCAGCGCCTTGAGCACGTTCCATATTTGCTTCGAACTCAGCATCAAAATTGATTGGTGTCAAAAGCAATTGAGGGAAGCTACCTTTAGTCACAAGATCATTTACCGCTTCACGAAGGAATGGGAATAAAATGTTCGGGCAGTAAGCACCAAGGATGTAAGGAAGACGCTCTTCTTCTACACCATCAACCAAGAAAATGCCGGCTTGAGTTGCATCAACAATAAATGCAGTCTCACCGCCATTGTTTGCTTGAACCACAACTTTCAAAGAAACTTCAAAGTGTGTTGGATCAACTTTTTCAGCAGCTGAAGATAAGTTGATGCTTAACTCTGGTTGCCATTCTTTGGTAAAAACATTTGCGCCTGGAACTTCAAAAGATAAGTCTTTTGCATAAATACGTTCTAAAGCTAATTGTGGTTGTTGCTCTTCACTCATTATTTAATCCTTAATATTTTACAAAGTGATTTTTGTGGCTTAAGCCAATAGATCGTTGAGTTTGCCTTCTTTTTCTAAAGCATAAAGTTGGTCAAACCCACCAATGAACTGATCATTAATAAAAATTTGTGGCACAGTACGATGATTGGTTTTTTTCGTCAATTCAAGGCGTACTTCAGGCTCTTCCTTATCCAAATTGATTTCGGTATAAGCAACACCTTTACGCTCAAGGAGCTGTTTTGCACGAACACAGTATGGGCAGAAAGTTGTAGAATACACTTTTACTTCAGCGGTCATGTTTTGACTCCTTAATTATGCTTTTTTGGCTTTTACTAAAGGTAAACCTTGAGCTTTCCAATTACTAATACCACCATCAAGACGGTAACTGTCAGCATGACCAACTTGTTGCAAAGCTGTGCCTGCAACTTGTCCCATATTGCAAATAAATACAAGTGGGCGTTCAGCTGACTTTAACTCTTCAATATGACTTGCAATTTGGCTGTAGGGAATATTACGGCTGCCACTAATATGACCTTCACGGAAATCTTTAGCATCACGTAAATCAATCAGCATGGCATTTTTAGCTTTAACTAAAATACCCAGAGATTGTGCGGAAATTTTACGACCATTACGTTGTCCTTCAAAAACGAAAAACAAAACAATCAATACAGCTAAAATACCAAACAGAAAGGGGTGATTCCCCATAAATTCGAACCAACGTTCCACAATTCACCTAAATTACAATTCAAAACTGCGTTGAGTATAGCGTATATATATGGTGATCAAAAACTTTGCTTCAAGGTCACCACATAAGAAAATTAATTTTTTTGTTGCGCTTCTGCAATTTCATCAATCAGTTTCAGATAACTGTCTAAACGTCTTGGTAAAATTTCATGATTTGCAACGGCTTGTTTGATCGCACATTGTTTTTCATGTGTATGCGTACAATTACGATATTGGCAATGCCCAAGCAAGTTGGTGATTTCACGAAAACCATTGTTAATTTTATCGGTATCTAAATGCCACAAACCAAACTCACGGATTCCTGGTGAGTCAATGAGCGCACCATTTTCACCAAAACGAATGAGTCGTGTCGATGTTGTGGTGTGTTGTCCAAGTGCTGAGTTTTCAGAAATAATATTGGTTTTCTGATCGGCATTAGGGATGATGGTATTAATCAGTGAGCTTTTACCTACACCTGACTGTCCAACAAAAGCAACAGTTTCACCATCAATACGCTGTTGAAGTTGACTTAAATCACCATTGGACTGTGTCAGCATAACTTCATAACCCAAATCTCGATATTCCTGTACCAATTGGAGGAGAGGATCTTGATCTTTGAGTAAGTCGGTTTTATTGAGGACTAACAATACAGGAATATCTGCATCGGCACATGCCACTAAATAGCGGTCAATCAGCGTGGGTGCAGGGTCAGGTAGTACAGCAAATACAACCACAATTAGACTGATATTTGCTGCCACTGGTTTGACTTTATGGTAACGGTCGGGGCGAGTCAGCAAAGATGTCCGTGAGTGAATGGCCGTAATAATACCGAGTCCCGTGTTTGGGTCTGCTTGCCATGTGACACGGTCACCTGTTACCAATAACTCAAGATTGGTACGGGTGTGACAACGCCAAACGCTGCCTAGCTCAATCGGTTTCCAAAATGGTTCAGGTTCACCCTCAGCAACAACAGGTTTAAGTGGATGTTCATCGGGCACAGACAAGGCTTGAACCTCAAGTTGTCGTCCATAATGTTGTACCACCAAACCTTCCAAATCGTTGGATGTATCGACATCTTCTTGGCGGTTTTTCTGCTGTTTTTGAATGCGTCGTTGCTGCTGTTCTGTCAAACGACGCTTACGAATTAAAGCCATTCATACCCTGATTAAAGCGTGAAAATCAAAGGGCAAAATAGCATGATGGGCGAATGAATTACAGCGAAGATACAATAAATTTGCTACTATTACGCTTTATCGTTGAATAAGATTGCACAATATGAGCAGCACTCCAGATACCCGCTTGATTTGGATTGACCTTGAGATGACAGGTCTAGATACTGACAATGATCGAATTATTGAAATTGCGACTATTGTAACGGATGATAATCTAAACATCCTTGCGGAAGGTCCTGTGCTTGCAGTGCATCAATCTGACATTATTTTAAATGCCATGGATGAGTGGAACACACGTCAACATGGTCAGTCAGGTCTGATTGAACGTGTACGCCGTAGTAAATTGAAGGCTGAAGATGCTGAACAACAAACGATAGAATTTTTGAAAAAATGGGTCAGCCCAAAATCATCACCAATGTGTGGTAATTCAATTTGCCAAGACCGCCGTTTCATGCATCGTTTAATGCCTGAACTTGAACAATTTTTCCATTATCGTAACTTAGATGTTTCTTCTGTGAAAGAGCTTGCAAAACGCTGGCGTCCAGAAATTATGAGTGGTTTGAAGAAAAATGCATCACACTTAGCGATGGATGATATTCGTGATTCAATTGCTGAATTAAAATATTATCGTCAATATTTTTTTATTACAAATGATGACTAAAACTTGATTTGGTAAAGAAAAAGAGGCGCACAGCGCCTCTTTTTCTTTACATTTTTCAATTCAAATTTTTAAGTTATACTCGTGTATATCTTTAAACAGCTATTTAAAAAGTGGCGGTGAAAATGACCGTTACAAAAAGAAGCAAGCTCTTCATGAGTTTGCCGAATATTCGATTTATAATCCTTCTATATTTTAATTATTACAAAGAGTTGAGATATGCAAAGTAATAACCCTATTTTAACCCGATCGGAAACTTATGCTGATTATAGTCAGCCAATGACCGTGCAGGGTGCTATACAAAAATCTATTTTACTCACTGTGATTGCAGCAATTGTGGGTATCGCATTTTATGTGTACTGTTTTGCAACAACCAATGTCGGTATGGCAATGACAGGTGCAATTGTTGGTGCTGTCGGAAGTTTGATTTTAGGTTTAATCACAACTTTTAAGCCCAATACTGCACGTATGCTTGCGATTCCTTATGCATTATTTGAAGGTGCATTTTTAGGTGGTATTTCAATTTATTTTCAAATGAAATTCCCAGGTGTACCTTTACAAGCATTACTTGCAACATTTGTAACGAGCTTGGTGATGTTTGGTCTGTATAAATTTAAGATCATTCGCGCGACTGCTAAATTTAAAGCAGTCATTATGTCTGCATCAATCGCCATCTTTATTGTGTTCCTTGTACAAATGGTCATGCGTCTTGCATTCGGTTCAAGCATTCCTTATTTGTTTGAAAGTAATTTGCTAGGTATTGGTTTTGCTGCATTTGTTGCAGTGATTGCATCATTTAGTTTGATTTTAGACTTTGATTTGATCGAATCTGCGGCTGCACAACGAGCGCCAAAATCATATGAATGGTTATGTGGTATTGCACTGCTCGCAACACTCGTTTGGATGTACTATTCATTCTTACGTTTAATTGGTTTATTGAGTAGTAATGACTAATCCATTGTACTAGTGTAGATATTTAAAAAAGCTTTCCTTGGAAGGCTTTTTTTATGGGTGTAATACAGGAACTTTGATGTTTTTAGTAAACTTTTGAAAAAAGATGCATTATGCAATTTTGTTCTGTGTCTAGACTTGGCATTATGCATGCAAACTTTTTCGAGTGAAAATTTCATGGCACAAGGACTTTTAGCGGGTAAGCGCTTTTTAATCGCAGGCGTTGCAAGTAAATTATCTATTGCATTCGGTATTGCACAAGCATTACACCGTGAAGGTGCAGAGTTGGCATTTACCTATCCAAATGAAAAATTAAAAAAACGTGTCGATGATTTTGCTGAACAATTTGGTTCAACATTGGTTTTCCCGTGTGATGTTGCCAATGATGCAGATATCGATAATGCATTTTTAGAACTTGCCAAGCATTGGGATGGCCTAGATGGTGTCGTGCATTCAATTGGTTTTGCACCTGCGCATACACTTGATGGTGATTTTACCGATGTTACAGATCGTGAAGGCTTCCGAATTGCACACGACATTAGTGCATATAGTTTTGTTGCTATGGCACGTGCGGCAAAACCATTATTATTGGTTCGTCAGGGCTGTTTATTGACATTGACTTATCAAGGTTCAGAAAGCGTGATGCCAAATTATAACGTGATGGGCATGGCGAAAGCATCGCTTGAAGCAGGCGTACGATACCTTGCATCAAGCTTGGGTGAAGAGGGTATTCGTGTCAATGCAATTTCTGCGGGGCCAATTCGTACTTTGGCAGCATCAGGCATTAAATCGTTCCGTAAAATGTTAGATGCTAATGAAAAAATTGCACCCCTTAAACGCAATGTCACCATTGAAGATGTGGGTAATGCTGCGCTTTTTCTTTGTTCACCATGGGCAAATGGCATTACAGGTGAAATTTTATATGTCGATGCGGGCTTCAATACCGTGGGCATGAGCGTATCAATGATGGATGCAGATTAAAGTTTATAAAGCTTTAGCTGTATAAAACCCGATTTAGACTTTATAGTTTAATTCGGGTTTTCTTTTACGTGAATGTAAGCCAAATTTTATAAAAAGATGTATACAGCACTTTAAAAATAAATCATTCACCCAATAAAAACTATATTCAAACCGCCGTGACACAGTTACTCTATTCCTCATCAGTTTTTACTTTGCTCAACCTACTTGGCTTAACTTGCTTAGTTCAATTTACTCAGCTCAATGCGATTGAACGTTGTATTTTTTAGTTTTTGAATTTGCAAGTGTGAGCTGTTGAAATCTGTCTTAGCTGTGCCGTTCTTTTTAAGTTGTATTGCGCTTTATTTAAGGAAAAATCATGACCCGTGTAGCACGCTATCATGCAGATCGTACCAATCAAAAATTGTATTTTGCACGACTCGCATGCCAACAAGCAGAGCAGAGTGAGCATGTACAACAGGTGCAGGCTTTTCGTGAATCGGCTGTATTTCACTTGCATGGTGCAGTTTTAGCATTTTTACAAGAATTGGTACGCTACTATCGTTTAAATGATACGGCACCGACTTTAAAATCGATTGAAGAACTCATGGCTGTTAAAGGTCAAATCTCACCTGAAGTCGCTGTTATGCAACAATTGGCAAAATCAGGTTTTATTGCAGAATTAAAACGTGCATATCGCATGTGCCAATATGCACCTGAACCGAGTGCACCTGAACCTGAAGATGATACATCATCAAACTTAATTATTAAAGTGACACAAACACCGCAAGCATGGTTGCCCGATACTAAAATTTTACGTGAGTGGCATCGTGACTTGACGCAACTAATTGACGGTTTTCGTAACGAAATGGTCGAATTCTAAACTTTCTGTATGCTAGACTTGAAAAAGACCAAGCAGCACCGATATAAAGTATTCACACAGTGCAAAGTGCATTTGGTACTTTGTCCCATGTTGAGCATGGAGGGACTATGTCTATAGAGCAGTTAAAAGAGTTATTTGGCAGTCAGGAAGCAATTCTTGAGCTTGTTCAGCTAGAAAGTGGCGAATTGGCTCTACGTAATTCTGGCTCTGAAAGCACACCTTTAGTGACCATACAATTTAATGATGACATCAAGGCATTATTGGGTGATCAGACGCCTGTGATTGCTCAGCAGATGATTCAAGCTGCATTGTATGCACTCATGGAAAAACAGACAGGGCAGTGGGAAGCAGAAGTTGTTGATGAGCAACCCATTCACTTTAGTTAATCGATAGAATAAAAAAACGCATCAGATGGTGCGTTTTTTATTGAACAATATATTTATTTGAGCTTAATGCGTTGGCTCATGATGGTGGGCAATTTGAATTTGATTCAAAATATAATTGCTCATATTTTTTGCCATTTCCTCTTTTGCATAATACACATCCCCAATATTTTCCCGACGAATGACTTCTGCCTCTTCCTTACTTTCAGCGCAGACCAAAACTTGAATTTTGGGATTGAGTAATTTAGACGTATCGACAATTTTATGAATATCTAAAATATCCATTGGCGAGATAACCAAAAGGCGAGCGTGTTGAATATGGGCTTGAATGAGTACACCAGGTTCAGTTGCACGGCCCGAAACCGCAGCAATTCCTTTTTCACGTAGAGCTTCAACTTTTTCACGGTTTTCTTCGGCAATGACCACTTTGATACCATCATCCATGAGCGTCTTGGTCACACGACGACCGACTTCACCATAGCCAATCATGACCACCTGATCACGTAGATAATCTTGAGAAACTTCATCAGGTAACATGGCTAAAGGATCACCACTACGTTCAAGTAAACGTGCTAAGTGTGAACGCTCACGAATCCAGTTTTGTACAGGCTCAATTGCTGAAAATAAGAATGAATTGAGGGTGATAGAAAATAATGCACCTGCAAGAATCAAATTTTGTCCATCAAGACTGAGTAAGCCTAAAGAAACCCCCAATGTTGCCAAAATAAAGGAAAATTCACCAATTTGCGCTAAACTCGCACCAACGGTTAAGGCTGTATTGAGCGGATAGCGAAAAAATAAGACCAATGCCATTGCAGCAAGTGTTTTACCAATCATAATGATGGCAATTACAGCGATAATATGAAGCGGTTGCTCAATTAAAATTCTTGGGTCAAACAACATGCCGACTGAAACGAAGAATAAAATCGAAAAAATTTCACGAAGTGGTAGCGTTTCTTCTTCTGCACGATGGCTGAAATCTGACTCTTTGACGACCATACCTGCAAAGAATGCCCCCAAAGCCATCGACACGCCAAAAACGGCATAAGAGCCATAAGCAATCGATACAGCAGCGGCAACAACGGTGAGAGTGAAAAGTTCTCTTGAGCCTAAGCGTGCGACATATTGCATGATTAGAGGAACAAGTCGTTTACCGATAATCAACATAAAGGCAATGAAGCCTGCCACTTTAAGCAATGTTATACCAAGTGTCAGCCAAATATTTTCATTACTGCCATGACCTTCAAGCGCATGACCACCTAAAAGTACCGCAGTCGCAGGAAGGAGTACTAAGACTAAAACCATCACAAGGTCTTCGACAAGCAACCAACCGACAGCAATTTTACCATTGACCGAATTGAGTAACCCTTTGTCGCCTAGTGCTTTAAGAAGAACAACAGTACTCGCACACGATAAGCTAAGTCCAAAGACCAATGCTGAGCCGAAACTCCAACCCCAAAAATGCGAAACTGCCATACCTAATAGGGTTGCAACTGTAATTTGTAAAATAGCACCAGGTAAGGCAATACGCCGAACTTGCATTAGATCGTTCAGTGAAAAGTGCATACCAACACCGAACATTAAAAACATCACGCCCAATTCGGCAAGCTGATTGGCGAGGGCAATGTCTGCAACAATACCAGGAGTATTGGGGCTGATGATGATCCCTGCAACAAGGTAACCAATCAGTGGGGGGAGGCGTAAACGAGCAGCGATATAGCCAAAAATGAGGGCAATACCAAAACCAACTGCAAGCAAAATAATCAGATCTACATCATGTGGCACTAAACGCTCCTTAAAAATAGGTAGGAAAAGTGAAAGATAAGAACTTTAAGCATAGAAAATGCCAAAGGAATGCTAGAATTTTAACAAGCTGAGTAAAAAAAGTGCAAAAAAAACGACCCAAAAGGGTCGTATTTTTTAAGAAAACTAAAATTATTTAATTTTAGCTTCTTTGAAGATCACGTGTTGACGGATTTTTGGATCAAATTTTTTGATTTCCATTTTTTCCGGCATAGTACGTTTGTTCTTAGTGGTAGTGTAGAAATAACCAGTACCAGCAGAAGAAACTAAGCGAATTTTATCACGCATGGTTCAGACTCCTTAGATCTTTTGACCTTGAGCACGAAGGTCAGCAAGAACCTTTTCAATGCCCAATTTGTCGATAATACGCATACCTTTTGGAGTTAAACGAAGACGTACAAAACGTTTTTCGCTTTCTACCCAAAAACGGTGGTGGTGCAGGTTCGGCTCGAACCGGCGCTTAGTTTTGTTGTTGGCGTGTGAGACGTTGTTACCAACGACTGGACGCTTGCCGGTAACTTGGCAAACCTTAGACATGGTGTAACTCCATTGATTGAGCCAACAGCAATTCTGTGTGGCCAGTCAAAAATAAACGGATGATTTCATTCAGGGGCGTTTTATACCAAAATTCCGCTTAAAAGACAAGCGGAATCGGCTAAAAATTAGCATGACCTTATTCAATAGATCATACCTTGATCAAGTTAGCGCAGGAAGGTTTTCTCTAAAATACGATTTAGAGGTTTGTCATACGGCGGCAAAATGAACTTTAAGCTAAAAAGCTTAGGAATGGACATTACAGAACGTTCGTGCGATAAACTAAAGAAACCTTCAGGACCATGATATTTACCCATACCTGAAGCACCAACGCCACCAAATGGTAGATCGTCTTGTGCAACATGAGTGAGTACGGCATTTTGACCAAAGTGCCCCGAATGCGTGCGTTGCGATACATAATCGGCGCGCGCATTATCAAAGTCGAAGTAGTATAATGCAAGTGGACGCGGACGGCTATTAATAAAGTCAATTACATTGTCAATTTGATCATATTCCATGATTGGTAGAATTGGACCAAAAATTTCATTCTGCAAAATTTGCATATCAGGAGTCACACCTGTGAGCAACGTTGGCGCAATTTTCCGCACAGTTTCAAGATTTTCATTTTTAGGATTGATTGATGTAATTTCAGCACCTTGCGTTTGTGCATCTTCTAAATAACCTTGAATTCGCTTGTACTGTTTATCATTAATAATAGACGTATAGTCATTGTTATCACGTAGGCTTGGATACATGCTACTTGCAATATTTTTAAACTGTCGCATAAATTCGGCAGTTTTACCTTTTGGTAAGAAGATATAGTCAGGTGCAACACAAGTTTGACCTGCATTCCAAAGCTTGCCAAAAGCAATACGCTGAGCAACTTCTTTCATATCGCTTGATGGGTGCACGATAACAGGTGACTTGCCACCGAGTTCCAAAATGACAGGCACGAGGTTTTCAGCCGCCGCAGCCATGACAGTTTTACCGACATTGGTTGATCCTGTAAAAATAATTTTGTCAAAAGCCAAATGACTAAAAGCATCGGAAATTATGCCACCACCTGTCACCACAGAAACGAGTTCTTGTGGGAATGCTTCAGATAAAATATTTTCAAGCACATAACCAAAGTTCATTGATGAGCTTGAAATTTTGATCATGGCATGATTACCTGCAGCCAAGGCACAAATGAGAGGGCCTACTGAAAGTAGAAGCGGATAGTTCCAAGGTGCAATAATGCCAATAACACCCAGAGGTTGATATTGTACCCATGCTTTTGCAGGCTGATGTAAAATACCAACATGACGCTTAGATGGTTTCATCCAATCGGTTAAATGCTTGCTATAATATTTAACCTGTTCTAAACATGTTAGTAGTTCACCAATTTTGGTTTCATTGACTGAACGGTTTCCATAGTCCTTATTGATTGCATCTGCAATCTGGTCTTGATATTTTACCAAAACTTTTTTTAGTCTTGCTAAACGTTCAATACGTTCTTTGGCTGTCGGGACAGGATATCGTTGATATGCTGATTTCTGTTGAGCCAATAAATCATGCATACGCTGGATTTCTGGCGCAAAGGGAGTCATTGAGTTTGTTTTTGTTTGACTGTTCATGACAAACACCATTTACTAATAGATAATTTAATATATTTTTTAGAGTAAATACTCTAATTAGTCAAGTCACTTTAATGTTAGCAAATGCTGACGATTGAAAATGGTATCAAGATGTCAAGCTCCAAAACATTGAAAACGAAAGATCGAATTTTGCAGATTAGTCTGCAACTTTTTAATGAGCGTGGCGAGCGCTCGGTCACCACAAACCATATTGCTGCTGAGTTAGGCATTAGTCCGGGCAATCTGTATTATCACTTTCGTAATAAACAGGAAATTATTAAAGAGTTGATGTCGCAGTACCAAATGGAAACGATGGAGATGCTTTCATTGCCTGATGACCGGGCAGTCAACGCAAATGATAAGATTCGTTATTTTCAGGTATTGAGTAGTCAGTTGTGGGCATATCGTTTTTTACATCGTGATGTTTATCACCTTGTTGAAAATAACGAAGACTTTCGCAAAATTTATCCAAAATTTGCAGGTCAGGTCATGCAACAAGGGCAAAAGATTTATTTAGCTTTTGTTGAGGCGGGATTAATGCAAATGACCCATTCTGAAATTGAAGCTTTAATTATCAATATTTGGATTGTGCTGACCAATTGGACCAATTTCCTTTATATGTCTGGGCATTTAAATGATTCAAATCATTTGGATGAAAAATGGGCATGGCAAGCATTGCGTCAAATGGTTTTCCTCGAAGGCCCGTATTTACGAGGTGAAAGCCGTGCAACTTATGAAAGATTGCTCGATAGTTTTGGTACTTCTGATCTTTTTGCGAGTCTATCAACCTCGAAAGAAGACTGAAATGTATTGTAATATTGAAAGCTGGTAAAAAAGCGTTAGAATAACCGGCTGTTTTTAAATTTATATATAAGTGATATTTAACCAAATGAACATGACCACTGCCAATACTGCACGTTTACTCATTACTTGTGAAGACAAGCCGGGCATCGTACAGGCTGTATCGAGCTTTTTGTATCATCAGGGAGCAAATATTACTGCGCTTGATCAATATGCAACAGAAGCTCAGGGCGGACGTTATTTCATGCGCGTTGAGTTTGAACTTGATGGTTTACAAACTCGTAGAGAAAGTTTGACGCAAACGTTTGCTGCTAATGTAGCAGAGCGTTATGCCATGCAATGGCGTTTAGCTTTGGTCAGTGATGTGAAAAAAGTCGGCATTTTGGTGTCGAAAGTTGATCATGCTTTACTTGAGTTATTGTGGCGTCATTCTCGTGGCGGTTTACCGTGTGAAATTACCAAAGTAGTTTCGAACCATGAAGCTTTACGTGAATCTGTAGAGAACTTCGGAATTCCATTTGAAGTTGTTGCAGTGACCAAAGAAAATAAACGTGAAGCTTATGCGCAAATTGACGAATTAATGCAAGGTAATGATTTACTTGTACTTGCGCGCTATATGCAGATTCTTGATGAAGAGTTTGTACAAAAATGGGAAATGAAAGTCATCAATATTCATCATTCATTTTTACCTGCATTCGTGGGTGCTAATCCATATAAGCAAGCGTATGAAAAAGGTGTAAAGCTTATTGGTGCAACAGCGCATTATGTTACGGCTGATTTAGATCAAGGTCCAATCATTGAACAAGACGTAGAACGTGTAAACCATGATTTTACTGTTGAACAATTACGTGAATTAGGTCAAGACGTAGAGCGTAATGTGTTGGCACGCGCTGTGAAATGGCATCTTGAAGATCGTATTATTGTAGATGGTAATAAAACAGTTGTTTTTCAGTAGTTTGTAGTTTTTTGATGTGAAAAAGGGATGCATAAAGCATCTCTTTTTTTGTTTTTAATTTGGAAAAACAATACAAAGTATTGTAAAAAGTAGTTGCAAATGAAAACACTTCTCATTTATCATTAGCGTAGTTTAATTGTTCAAACCGATGATTACGATTAGCAAAAACATTTGCTGATATTCTCAGATTTAGGTATTCAGATTCATATGAGTCAATCTTCCACAGCAAATCTTCATTCCTCACAATTGTTGAAGAAAAAAGTGTTGCCTGCGCTTATTGCCGTTGTAATCGGTCATATGGGCGTATTATGGGCAGTCGGTCAGTTAAAAACAGTTGACTTAAAACCTGTGGACAAGAAACCCATTAGTGTTAAATTATTAAAAATTCAAGAAGAAGCACCGCCGCCTCCGCCCCCACCACCGCCAGTACAGCAAAAGGTGAAGCCTGAGCCGAAACCAGAGCCTATTAAGCCGCAACCTGTGATCAAGCCAAAAGTGATTGCACAAAAACCACAAGAAAAAGTGGAAAAGGCGATTCATCAGGAAGATCCTCTAAAGAAACAGCGTGAGTTAGAGAATCAGCGGTTGCGCGATCAACAGATTCAAGATAAACAATTACGTGACCAGCAAATGCGTGATCAGGCTGAACGAGATCGTTTAAAGCGTGAGCAAGACGATAAAGCTCGTCAGCAACGTGAACAAGATGAAAAAGCCCGTCAACAACGTGAACAAGATGAGAGAAATCGCCAGAGCCAAAACCAAAGCCGTTCAGTCGGAAAAGGTGATATTTCTTGGCGTTTTAAACCAAAAATTGACCCTGCGGCATTAAGTAAATACTTAGCCAAGGGGCAAGTGGTAAGCGTAGAACTACATTTCTATGCCAATGCCGATGGTTCTGTGAAGAATGTGAAAATGGTGAAAGGTTCGGGAGATGCAGGTTTAGATGCATACATTCTTGGACAAGCACGTAAAGCACAATTTTCACCGTATAAAGTTGATGGTGTAAAAGTACCGTTTGATGTCGGCCAAGACTATACGTTGAAAGGTCAGTAACAGATTAAAGATTTTTAAAAATCAGGAAATGAATATGAATTTTTCAGTTTATTGGCAACATGCGGATGCAATCAGTAAGACACTGTATTTTGTACTGTTGGCGATGTCGATTGCGACTTGGACGATCTTTGTTCTACGTCTAATGGGAACACGTCAGTTAAAACAGGTTGCTCAAACACAATTGACTCAAGCGGTCAGTAAGTTAAAAGCAAAACTTGCACCATTAAGTTTTGATCAACGTAAAGCCGTTGCAGAACAAGCTTTGTTACGTCAAATTTCGACTGAAAAAGCATCGGCTGAAAAAGGTGTTTCTGTACTAGGTACAATCGCATCACTTGCACCCTTTGTAGGACTATTTGGTACAGTTTGGGGTATTTTTCACGCCCTTGTTGCTGTCGGTAAAAGTGGTCAAGCAGGCTTAGCACAAGTGGCAACGCCTGTCGGTGAAGCTCTAATTATGACTGGTCTAGGTCTTGCAGTTGCGATTCCGGCTGTATTGGCTTATAACATTTGTATGCGCTTCAATCGTTCATTGGCGATTGAATTACAAGATCATGCACATGGCTTGCTTATTGATACTATGTTGCAACAAGATTCTTCAGCACAGAAAGCTGAAACAGTAAGTACTGAAAAAGGTTTAGTTGGGGGTCAAGTTTAATGGCTTTTCAATTGGGTGATGACAACGATGCAGGTATGAATGAGATGAACCTTATTCCCCTGATCGATATTATGCTGGTTTTGATGATTATCTTTCTGGTGACTGCAACCGTTGCTAACCCATCAATTCCATTAACTTTGCCGAAAACAACAGCAGATATTGTTGATCAGCCTCAAGAGGCGGTGACCATTAGTATTAATGCTAAAGGTGATGTGGCTTGGGGTGAAGAAATCATTACGCTTGATGAATTACAAAAGCGTTTTGATGAAGCAGGAAAACAAGCAAGTAAACCACCTATTCAATTACGTGCAGATAAAGAATCTCGTTATGATATGGTTGCACAAGTAATGTCACGTGCAAGTGAAGCTGGTTTAACGGATATTGCATTTGTAAGTGAATAATTTGTTAATGAATAATTGAGTGCCATAAACCGTAACTAAATTCATATAAATAAAAAAGCAATCCATTTGGATTGCTTTTTTATGGCTTAAATAAAGCGAATTATTCTTTGAATACTTATTAAAAAGAAAACTTATTCATCATTCTTTAATAAGTCATTAAATTTACTTCGTAACTTCATCAGTTTAGGTGGAATTGCAAAATTACAGTAACCTTGTGAAGGATTACGTGCATAAAAATTTTGATGATAATCTTCCGCAGGATAGAAGGTCGGTACAGGGCTGAGTTCGGTCACAATGTTTAAGCCATCAGCTTTGAGTGAATCAATATAATCGCTTGCTTGTTGCTGTTGTTGGGCATTTTCAAAATAAATCACAGAACGATACTGTGTTCCGACATCATTACCTTGACGGTTAAGTGTAGTTGGGTCATGGGTGGCAAAGAACACATCGAGTAGTTGTTTAAAATCAATTTGCTGATCATCAAAATTGATTTGAATGACTTCAGCATGTTCTGTATCGCCATTACAGATTTGTTCGTAGCTTGGGTTTTCGATACGACCACCAGCATAACCACTGATTACGTTCTCGACACCTTTCAGTGACAGAAAAACGGCTTCGGTACACCAAAAACATCCACCACCAAAAATTGCTTGTGCCATGCTTAAATCCTACTTTATATTTGGTTTTATCTTATAAAATACTGTGATAAAAAAACCTGAATCATCAGGTTTTTTTATCAATACGATTAGTTTGTGTTTGACTTGAATTGAAGTACAGGGTTGCCATGTCGATCAAGCAATTTTAATGTTTGACCATAGACTTGATAGCCTGCAACTTTATTTAAGGCTTCATTAAATTTGCTTGAAAGTTCTACCGTGTTTTGACACATCATTTTTGTAGATGCGAGCTGTCCTAGATTAATCTCATGTTTTTTGACGACATAGCTACCCATAATACGGTTACAACCATCTGCACCACTTAAGCGCTGTGTTGTCGCATCAAATTGTAAGCTCGGGCTGTTATGTGCTGTAGGGTCTACTTTGTATTCGGTTGCACCGATATGAGTCAGCGACCAATTTTTATTTTGCAATAATTCAAGGTTTTGTTGTTGAATGGTACTTTGTGATGTTACGCAACCTGTCATCAATAATGTCGTGGTGATTACTGTTGCAAGGGATATTTTTTTCAACATATTCATCTCGATTTAAAGTTGTATGTGTTTATATAACCATAAATATAGAACAAGTCACTTACTTTTTTATAGGCGGATATGTTGCATTTTATCTGTAACGATTAAAATGTGAGCTTGATCAATCCATTCAATGCAAATTTAATGTTCAAGCGAAATCAGGGGAAGCTGATTTACAGGTAAGCCTAAGCGTATGACTTTCGAAAAATTTTGGCTACTTGGATATTTAAAATGGCTAAATTCTTGTGTCCTAGGATTAAGATATGCGTGTTGATACCATTGTTTCATATCCCATTTTTTATCTAGCGCACCTAAGTCATACAAATAATTTGGTAAATAGCCTGAAACAAGCAAGCGATAATCACGTGGTAATTCATGTGGCTCAATGGCTTGAATCATATCAAAAACAAGCGTAGTACAATTGCTGGTAAGCGTATTATACCATTTAGGTTTTTCTCGTAATTCATCCGATTTTTTGAGATATTCTAAAAATAATTCTTTACGTTCTTTTTCTGCCATTTTGATTGGGAAAAAGTAAACTTGCTCACCGCGTACATTGGTACGTGTGTAAACAATATCTTTTTCATCTGCTGCGATGAGGCTGAGTTCAAATTGTCGAAAGAACCCGCCAATTGCAGAAAAACTTTCAGATTTCTCTTTACGAATTTCAAGTGAAAAGACCAAAGGTTTCTGATTTTTAAAGTCAAAGCTGACTAATGTATGGGCAATTTGAGGTCCCATCCAATAGGATGTCAAAATGTTAATCCCTTCAATTTCATTTAAATTGAAAGTTCGGGTATCCCATTGTTCATCAAATTCAGTTTCAGATTTCCAATTAAAATTACGAATGTTATGTAGCGTGACTACATCGCCATGTCGTTCATAATTGAGAATACGAGAGCCATCAGGACTCCAGTCTAAATTCTGATGAGCAGGAATGTTGAAATACCAAACTAAGCTAAGTGCAAAAGTGATGAGATAAATCAGAATATCTTTACGGCGACTAATAAAATGGGTGAAATAAACACCTAAAATACTCAGAGAAAAAACGATCCAAATGCCGATAAATATACGGCTCAGTAACCAACCACAGGGCTGTTGAACCCAGATGGCAAGACATAACCAAATAGAGGAAAGGACGACAAAAATACTAAAGAGAAAGTGCATGAGGCTCATGCCTAATGCACGAAGAAATATAGCTTTTCCAATGTGATTCATGTCTGTTTATTTTAATTAAAATGTGAGGCTATTTTCGGTAAGTTGCAAACTCAAAAGCAATAGCTGTTTTGTCATCAATATGCGACTCAGATGCAACTTTTTTAAATTCGGCTGGAATACTTGGATAAAAAACATCGCCATCAACATTTAAGTCTACATGGGTTAATTCTAAGCGATCGGCAAAGTGAATTGTTTGTTTAAAGATTTCACCACCACCAATAATAAAAATACTTTCAGGTTTTTCAGAGGCTAAAACATCGGGAATGGCTTGCTCTAAAGCATCTTCAATACTAGGTGCTGTTTTGACACTATCGAAAGTCCAATTTTGATCACGCGTAATGACCCAATTCACACGTTTAGGTAAGGCACGCCCCATTGACTCTAGGGTTTTGCGTCCCATAACGACAACGCCACCTTGTGTGATTTCTTTAAAGTGTTTGAGATCGGCAGAAATATGCCAAGGGAGATCATTATCTTTGCCAATACAATGTTGCTGATCCATTGCAACAACATGAACGATTTCAAAATTTTTAAAGGTCATATTTAGCTCGATTTTAATTCTAAATACCAACGGTGATCATTTGGTAGAAAGTCCCCCTTTTATAAAAGGGGGATTTAGAGGGATTATTTGATTTCGTAAATGAACAATCAAACCGCAACAGGGGCTTTAATACCTGGATGTGATTCATATCCGACAATTTCAATATCTTCAAATTTGAAATCGAAAATATCTTTAATTTCAGGATTTAGCTTTAATTGACAGAGTGACATCGGCTCACGAGTCAATTGTAATTTGGCTTGTTCAAAATGATTAACATATAAATGTGTATCGCCACCTGTCCATACAAAGTCACCAACGCCCAAGCCACATACTTGTGCAATCATGTGTGTTAAAAGGGCATAGCTTGCAATGTTGAACGGCACACCTAGAAAAACATCGGCACTACGCTGATATAGCTGGCAAGATAATTTGCCATCTTGCACGAAAAATTGGAACAAGGTGTGGCATGGTGGCAATGCAACTTGACCTGCTTCTTGTGGATTCCAACCTGACACAATTAGACGGCGTGAGTTAGGATTGGTCTTGATTTCATTGATCAGCCATTGAATTTGATCGAAACCATTGTCTTCATATAAGCCATTATCTTTCTTTTCTGCACCAAAGTTACGCCATTGGTGACCATACACAGGACCAAGTTCACCTTCAGGACGACCAAAACGTGCTGTTTGTTCTGCGGTAGACCATTCATCCCAAATACTGACTTTATTGTCTTTTAAATATTGGACATTGGTGTCGCCTTGAAGAAACCATAACAGCTCAATTACGATTGAGCGGAAATGTACTTTCTTTGTGGTCAATAACGGAAAACCTTGGCTTAAGTCAAAACGCATTTGATGACCAAATACAGAACGTGTTCCTGTGCCTGTACGGTCGCCTTTGTCGCCACCATTGTCAAGAATGTGTTGTAGAAGGTCTAAATACGCTTTCATAAATTTTCCAAATTAAAGATCACATACGACAAATTACGCCGTTTGTATACGATATTGTCATACTTCAGAATGACCTGTAAGTTTATACTAATTTGGAAAATTTTTTAAGCCACAGAACAAGAGTGACCATAATGAATATCGATTGGAATAGTACCTCTGCTCAACTACAAAGTTATAAAGATAAAATATTACAAACAGTTAAACCATCTATTGAAATGACATTAGCACCATCGCTCGATTTAACGTTATGGCAAAGTAAATTCGGTGGCTCACCTTATTTGCCAATGGGGCAAACTTATCCAAAAAGTGAAAGTGGTGATAATTTACAACTCCTAGCACAAATTAATTTCGCTGAACTACCTGAAAATACACAATATCCATCTACAGGCATACTGCAATTTTTTATTAATCCTTTTGATGATTTGTATGGTTTAGATTTTGATGATCAACAGAAGCAAGATGGTTTTCGTATTATTTTTCATGAAAAAATGACGCAAGATATCTCTCAATTGCAACAAGATTTTCCTATTTCAGAAATAGAAGACCTAGCAAGTCCAGTGGTAGGGCAATATGCGATTACGTTTACTACTTCTGAAAGTGTGATAGGAATGAATGATTTTCAATTTTCAGAAAAAATTGTCGATGTATATGAAACACTAGGTGATGATGAAGGTGAGGAGTTTGCAGAAGAATATGATGGATTTTATTCGAGTAATGGTCATCGTTTAGGGGGTTACCCATTTTTTACGCAGTCTGATCCACGTGAATATACCGATGTCATTAAACCCTATATCTTGTTGTTGCAGGTTGATACTGACGATAGCGATGGTGTTGAAATTATGTGGGGTGATTCAGGTGTCGGTAACTTTTTTATTCATCCAGATGACTTGAAAAAAGGTGATTTTTCTAAGGTGCTTTATAACTGGGATTGTTATTAAATTTTGTTGATTACTTATTGTTAGTAAAGTATTTGTTTAGCGTTTGATATAGACCTTGAGCAATACATTTGAAAATTATCATGAGCAAGCTATTTTTCATAACATAGTGAGAAGCCGATGTTTAATACATCGGCTTTTTTGTGGGAAAAATTAGGAGCATGTACAACAAAGAGTTGCAATGGATCAATAGTTGATAAAACTAAATGTGACTAAGCTGACATTCTAGTTGGCTGATTCTTTAGAGATATTAATTTAGTGGATTGGCTATATTATTTAATGGTTAATTTTTAGGCAAACAATAATAATACAGACAATAAAGAAATTAAGCGCTTTCAAACAATTAAAAGTCAATAAATGAGATTTATTCACAATTACATATTTTTTTACAAGTTAAGTCGTCACTTTTTAAGGTTCAATGATTAGTATGCTTTGCTTATTAAATGTAAAAGTGAGTTTTTAATAGTATGGAACTCATATTTTTAAGAGATATTTAGAGGTTGATGCATGATTTATGATCACAATATGGATGTTAATGAATACGTAAACCCTACATTGCAAGTTCATATTAGGTCACAAGATTCAAAAAATGGTTTTGATCCAGATGTTTTTTTAAAGGCTCAAGCATTGGAAAATTTTAAAACCCGTAATCGCGATTTTAAAGTCACATCATTGATTGATATTGATAAATTTACTCAAAAGTTAGTCAGTATGTCTCGCAGTACGACAGCACATCAATGTGCAAAATATGTCCGTATTGCTTTACAGTCCGCAGGTGCAAGCTTTAGTAGTCATCCTATTGCTGCTTCAGATTGGGGTGCAACACTTATGCAGATTGGTTATAAGCGTATTGAACCGTCATTTGATCAGCCACAAGAAGGCGATATTTATATTATCAAGAGTACCAGTCGTCATCGTTACGGACACATTGCAGGCTTTACAGGTTCGCAATGGGTGTCAGATTTTAGACAGCGTAGCCATGATGTCTATCGTGATAGTAGTGTTACGTATCAATATTATCGTTTGTAAAATAAAATATTGTGTATAGCGATTTAACCATTTGAATCATGGCGTGGACTTCGGTTTTCATAAATAGAAACAAGAAATAAACCGAGTGCGCAAAAGCCAATACATTGTAGAGCAGTATAGAGCTGATTGATTGTAGGAAGCATGAAAATCAGGATTGCAAGTATGACGAGTGGAAAGATGGATATAAGCCATTGAAGTGCTTGAGCATAATTATTATTTTGCCCAAGCTTCTGCTTATATTGATATAAAATATGTGTCGCGATACCTAAGGCAAGACTGATGATTGCAAAAACAGTCGGTAGTTTTTGAATTTCAGTACAATAAAAAATGACGGCACATGTTGCAATACATATCATCAGTTTAATTTGTCGTGTACAACGATCTGAATACCATAAATTCAATAACATAATAGAGAATTATACCTTTTCTAAGTTAAGCTTATTTTTGCTGTTTAGCGTTTGTATCTGGCGTATTTTTATGCAACAAAGACAGTGGTGAAAATAGGCAAACAGCAAGTGCCATGATACTAATACCAAGTGCACCCGGAATCAGAATTTCACCATTATTCATATTCTTAAAAATGAGTGCTAACAGTAAGGCAATCGGTAGCCAAGTCAACAAACGATAAAAAATACTGCGAAGATTATTGGCAAAAAAATGCAGTTTACAGTAGCGACAAATCAGATAAATAACGCCCGTACCTGCAAACAATAATATGTCTTGTAATGCCATAGGTTGCATAATGTAGAGTCCTACCGCTGCTGCAGCAATTAAAATGAGCAAGACTATTTTTTTGGCAACTGAGTTTTTCGGATCGAACCAGAATTCAAGCATGAGATTTATAAATCTTGATATTTAAAGCGAAGTTGGTGGAAACTGTAGCATAAAAAAAGGTGAAGCTTTACTTCACCTTGTAAATCGATTCTTAGAATACACATGAAATCGGTTTAGGTATTTTTGTGTGGACCCCAATCGAAAATCTTTTTCTGATAGGCATACCAAATCAGCCATAGACCAATCAAAATCATCGGTAACGATAACATCTGACCTTTGGTCATCCATCCTAATAGGATGTAGCCCTGATCTGCATCGGGTTCACGGAAGAATTCCATAAAGAAGCGTGCACAACCATAGCCCATTAAAAAGATTGCAGAAACCGCATAACGAGGACGAGGTTTAGCACTGTAGAACCATAAAATAATAAATAGGAGTAAACCTTCACAGAGTGCTTGATAAATCTGTGAAGGATGACGAATAAGCTGTGAAGGATCTGTTGGGAAAATCATACCCAAAGCAAAGTTCGGATCAGACACTTGGCGACCATAGAGTTCACCACCAATAAAGTTACCAATACGACCAAACATTAAACCTGTTGGGACACAAGGTGCAATAAAATCGAGGGTTTCAAACCAAGTTTTCTTATATTTGTGACACCACAAAAGCATTGCAATCATTACACCGAGGAATCCGCCGTGGAAGCTCATTCCCCCTGTCCATACTTTAAATAGCCAAATTGGGTCGGCTAAGAATTTGTGGAATTCATAAAAGAGCACATAACCAACCCGTCCACCGAGAACGACACCGAGTGCGCCATAGAAAATGAGATCTGAAACCATTTCAGCATTCCAGTTGTCACGTTGTTTGGCACGATACGTTGCTAGTCCCCATGCACATAAAAAAGCGAGTAAATACATCAGCCCATACCAATGGACTTGTAAAGGACCCAGCGATATCGCAACGGGATCAATATTTGGGTAGGTCAGCATTCCTGCTCCTCAGGATTTCTGTTTTGCACAGATTTTAGCTGAAAGTTGCTGAAAATGTTGTACATTCAATGTGTAAAGTGAATGGAATAAATTTATGTGCATTGTGGCATTTGCGTGGCAAGTTTTAGATGGTCTACCACTGTGTCTAATCTCAAATCGGGATGAGTTCTATCACCGCCCATCTTCGAAACTACATGTTTGGTCAGACAGTCCTGTGATTGCAGGGCAAGATTTACAGTCGGGTGGAACATGGATGGGCATCACCAAGCAAGGACGATGGGCGATTATTACCAATTTTCGTGATGGTGCAGACCAGCATAGCTATGTAACCTCACGCGGTGAAGTAATTCAGTCATTTTTAGAGTCCGATTTAACCCCGATTCGTTTTGCACAACAACTTGAATTGAAACAATGTGATTATGCAGGATTCAATCTATTTGTCGGTGATTTAGAACAAGCGGTGTATATGAGCAACCGTGGTGAAGCACCGCAAGTTTTAGCCAAAGGTGTTTATGTAGTGTCCAATGGTTTGATGTCTGAAGATTGGCAAAAAACGCAACATTTACGCAAACGCTTTACACAAGAGTTCTTACCAATACTACAACTCAGTGAGACATACGTTTCAGAAAAGGATATTCAAACAACTGTGTGGGATATTTTAGAAGATGAGCGTAAGGTCATTACTGAGTTATTGCCTGAAACAGGTATTAGTTCGGAAATGGAGGCTCTACTTTCATCAACCTTTATTCAAAGTCCGATTTACGGTACACGATGTTCTAATTTTGTCAGAATTGGGCATGAAAAAATTGATTGGATTGAGAAAACGCAGCAAGGTGAACATGCTGGAGAGTTAGTTTATTTTGAGCAAACATTACCTTCTCAATAAGAAGAAGTATTTGAATTATTCTTTCGAAACGTAAAAATGCCGATATGAAATCGGCATTTTTTATGAGTCTAGATCATCATTTTATTGAACATAAAGCCAGTATTACGCTTTTTTCACAACCGATGGAGTCACAGGATCAGCGGTAATATAACCAACTGAAGCTGCAAAGCCATTGTTATAGTTCTGATTAATTAACGGTGTTAGCTGATTTTTCACCACATTATGAATACTGCCCCAATCTCCCGCGTGTTGGAAGTTACTCATAATGTATGTCCAACCATTGATCGAATCGACAGCATGTAAACCTGTAGCTTCTGCACCTGCTGGAGTAGATAAAATACGGGTTAATGATTTGTCATCAACATTGTATGCCCATAAGAAGTTATTGACATGATTTCCGCTATCTTCACCAATAAACAGCGTGCGGAATGTTTCGGAGAATTTTAGATTATCAGGGCTTGCGATTTTGTCAGGATTGGCTGTATTGCCCAAAGCATCTGCAGAAATATCTTCACCCATGATCAACATGTGGCTTTGGTATGGCACCCATTCACTGTTCATCAGCGCATTGGAATGATCAACGATACTGCCTTTAAGATCATGTGCAAGGACGCCACCTGCTTTAATTGCTTTTTTAAATTTCACATTGTGCGTTGCAACCCAACTCGAAGTATTCTCAATCATTGAGTCTTGAATGTTTGCCAAAGCAGAGTAGGCAACTTTATCTTTGATATTGACGGTTGTACCTTCCATTTTGGTAAATGCCATACTACCGCCTTTGAGCGCAGCATAACGATGTGTTTCAAGGAACGCAGCAGCGAGTTCAATCTCTTCTTTAGTGAAACCGTTGTTGGCTTCTTTGAGTTTGACCCATAATTTTTTCTTGCTAAGTACAATTTGTGTATAGCCTGTTAGATCTTGCGGGGCTTCAGCCAAACTTTCCATGATGTTTTCAGCTTTAATACCACGAACATTGACTAAATTTTCAATGGTTTGACTATCGGTATGACCCAATTTAATCCATTGAATGGCAGCCGTTGATGTCTCATTCAGTTCAGATGTGTATTTCGCCACATACAGTGTGCCAGCGGAAAGGTCTTTTTCTTTATCTGCAATGAACATGAAGAAGCCACCATTGGTGTAGTCATCGCCCATAATTGCAGTACGGTTATCTGGCATGACTTGAATCAATTCATGTGAAATTCGACCTAAACAGAAATGTTTTTTTGCTGTTGCAGAGCCTTTACCGTCAAGTATGATTTCAGGTAAATGACCATAGTTATAGACATTTGCGCTGTTTTCATTGCCGTATAAATTTTGACTATAAGCTTTAAGCATGCTGAGTGAAGTGCCAATTTGGTCAAATGCATCAGGCTCGTATTCTTCACTCGACAAATGCGTATTCCATGGCGATAAACTTGCGCCACAAGTAATCCATAAGCCATGAACTTTGGACATATCTACATTGGCATATTTTTTAAGCTCAAGATGACCTGTTTTTTGATCTTGATTGAGTGTAAGCACTGCAATAGGTGAAGGCAGTTTACCGTACATGTCTCCACCAGCAAGGTCTTTAGACGTGTATTCAAATTGAACAACGTGAAAAACAGGGTTAGTTACACCTGTCACTGTAGCCCCAGCGAGGTGAATGAGTGAAGAACCATCGGGACAGTCTGAGAAAAATTGGCGTTCCTTACCAGCAACAGATTTATCAATAATTGGTTGATTATGAATATCATAATAACTACCGGCAATAATTTTACCGCCAGCTAAATGATCAACTTCAACACCAGTATTGAAAAATGCCTTATAACCTAGTGTGTATTCAGTTTTTGTATTGTCATCCCAAGTGACAGCAAGGGTAGATGCAACAGTTGTAGTTGCCATTGCTGCTGCATTACTTAAAGACGGTGCGGGCATTGCGGTAAATTTGGCTGATTTTAGTTTTGCAGCATTGATAGGCGGTGTGACAACTGCACTGTCTTTACTATCGTTACAACCTGCAAGCGTTGTTGCTGTTGCCATTGCCCCAAGTGGTAAAAAAGGAATACCTGCAAACCATTTTAAAACATCGCGTCGGCTAGGTTGGTGAGAAGTATTTGTCATGATTCATCCATTTTATGGTTTATGTACTTTTTGCGTTTTCATGATTGTATGGAGTGTAAGTGACATATTTTTTACAGTTTTACGTCAGTTTAAAGACAAAAAAACCCACTAGATTTCAGTGGGCTTTTTTTCTAGCATTTTTCCGAGGAGTAACCCGACTTCGAACAGCAACCACATCGGGATTGCGAGCATAATCATTGAAATGGCATCGGGTGGTGTTGCAAACATTGCAACAAAAAAACATCCTACAATAATGAAGCGTCTTTTTTTGACTAAGCTTTCAGTACTAACTAAACCGATTAAAATCAGCACTAAGGTAATAATTGGAATTTCAAAAGTTAGTCCAAAAACAAGAAAGAGCTTTAAACAAAAATTGAGATAACTGTTGATGTCTGTCATTGGTGCAACAGATTCAGGTGAAACACTAATAAAAAAATGCAGGATTGCTGGCAGAGTGATAAAATAGGCAAATGCGATACCCAAATAAAACAATATAATACTGCCGAATAATAATGGAACGGCTAATGTTTTCTCTTTTTCATAGAGCGCAGGTCGTATAAATGACCAAATCTGATAGATGATAAAAGGCATGGCAAGCACCAATGCAACGAACAAATTGAGCTTAAAGGGCGCCATAAATGTAGCAGTTACATCAGTTGCAATCATGGATGATGTAATAGGAAGTTGTCGGGTCAATGGTTCAGATAACCATTGGTATGTGGTATTACGAAAAGGCAATAAGCAAAAAAACAAAGCGAGTGTAATGCCGACAATTTTAAATAAATACTGACGCAATACGATTAAATGTTGCATGAATGGCATTTGATCAAGCGATTCATTTTTTAGACTTGTCGATGGGAGTTGATTCATACGGCAATCTTTAATGGAGAAATAGGGGATTGCAATGGTTCAATATTTGGAATCAATGCTGTATGTGTTGTGTGAGCGTTAGATTTAAAAGGAATATGCAGAGAATGTGCATTGACCCATCTATACGTCAATGTTGGTATTTGTTGGTCAGGTATCGTTTCTAATCGGCTTTCTGATGTACTTTCTGTTGATGGTGTGATCACTGTTGTGGAATCAGATGGCTGTTTCAAAGCATTCAATTGTTGTTCTAGACGACGCTCAAGCTCAGTAATACGATTGATTTCATTCTGCATTTCTTCACGGAATTCGGAAAGGCGTAATTCTTGATCAATTTCTGTTTGAAGATTGCCAATAAAGCGTTTGAATTTCCCATACCATTTTGCGACAAATCGTGCTGCATCAGGCAATTTTTCAGGCCCTAAAACAAGCAAGGCAATAATTGCAAATACGAGTAACTCTGAAAAACCGACATCCAGCATGGCTTCAATACTCCGTGTTGGCAGATTTTAAACTTAGTGTTTGATCTGTGTGTTGGCTTCAGGTGATGTTGTTGCTTGATGTTCAAGTGTGCGAGGTTCAGTCAGTGCAGTTGTATTCGCTTCATCTTCTTTAATCGATTTTTTAAAATCTTTTACTGCACCACCCACATCTTTGCCGAGATTTTTAAGCTTAGATGTACCAAACAATAAAATCACAACAATTGCAAAAATCACTACATGCCAAATTGAGAGTCCAGCCATTTTTCTATCTCCTATTTATTTGCTCCTATCTGAACAGTTCGATATGACATCGCTGTGACATTTATATTGCAATTTGGCGACAGTGAAATGGTTTAAATGAAAAGATCACGGTGAAATAGTCGGGGCGTGTTAGCATAAATAAGATGATATTGTGGAAGTGTAACGTGGCACTGTTATTTCCAATTTTGGCTTTTATTTGTGGTTTATTTCTTGCGTCTATCATGCAAGTCAACGAATTAAAGTCGAGCATGTCGATGCTCTTGGCTCGGTTATTTATTCCGATTGTGATTATTTACAATATGGTTTTTTATAAATCGGGAAGCATTGAGCTTATTCTTTTTTCTTTTTTATCATGCTTTATTCTGTTTTTTCTCTATCTACAATTATCCAAAGACCGCTTAGCTGCTTTGTGTTTTAGTTATACCAATATGGCGTGGCTCGGTTTTCCGATTGCAATCGCAATTTTTGGTGCAGAGCACAGTATGGTAATGATTCCACTGTATATCGGTGTGTCCATTTTTGGCAATTCATGGGCAGTAACATCTGTCAGTTCAGCAACACAATCCAAAGTATCGCTATTCAAAAAAATGTTGAGTTCGCCACCTATCATTGCATTGATTCTCGCAGGTTTTATTCGTTGTTTTGATGTGCAACAGTTTCAAAATCAAATTGTTGTTGAATGGATTTATACACTTGCTAAATGGTGTATGAGTTTTACAGGGATGTGCGTACTAGGTATGTGGTTACGTAAAACGAAAGTCTATTTAGGGGATGTACTGATCAGTGCAAAATTGGCTGTATTGAAAATGTTATGTGGTTTAGTGCTTTGTACTTTGGCATATTTTTTCTTGCCTATTTCGCATATTGAAAGCTATATCGGGGTGATGTTTTTACTATTTTGTTTACCTCCCGCTGCCAATATTGTCGCTTTGGAAACACATTATCAAGGGACAGGTATATCTGCAAAATATATTGCTTCAGGAACAATCGTGAGTTGTGTGATATGTGTGATGTATGGGGTAGTGGTACATCTATTATAAATTTTTATAGCGTTAAAAGAAAAGCCTCTTTCCCTTTGGATGGGATTGAGGGCTATATAGGACTTTATCCTGACCCTCTCCTATAAGGAGAGGGAATTTACGAATAAGTTTATTTCAAACTTGCCTTAAACAACTGCATGGCTTGACCACGATGGCTAATTTTATTTTTTTCGTCTTTACTCATCTCTGCACTTGAAATGCCCAGTTCAGGTAACCAAAAGAGTGGGTCATAACCAAAACCATTTTCACCACGAGCCTCTTCTAATACTTCACCTTGCCAAATCCCTTGGAAAATTTGAGGAAGTGGATCATCTGCATGTTGTACAAGTGCGAGGACGCAGACAAACATACCCTCAATAACGTCACCATCTTTACGTAGTGGTTTTAAGTTCTCAAGTAGTTTTATATTATTTGCTGAATCATCGCCGTGTTCACCTGCATAACGTGCAGAGTAAATACCAGGTGCTCCACCTAAAATGGGTACGCAAATACCAGAGTCATCTGCAATAGCAGGTTTACCTGAAATTCGGCTTGCATGACGCGCTTTAATAATCGCATTTTCAATAAAGCTCAAACCATCTTCAATTGCATCTTCAATATTGAGTTTTCCTTGAGGAATCACTTCAACAGGTAAATCCAACTCAGTAAACATCTTTTCAAATTCAGCAATTTTACCTTTGTTATTGCTTGCAAGTACTAATGTTCCTTGGGATAACCAGTTTTGTGCTGCCATGATCAAACTCGAATTTTTAAAAAGTACTTTATCTTAGTGCATTTGTGCTCGAAGGGTCTATGACTCAGTTTTGTTTTCTAGTTTAAGAAAATTCAAGTTATTGGAAAGTGTGGTTTTTTTCACAAATTATTTATATTTATTTAACTGGTTTTGTTAGTGCAACTTTTTTTGTTATTGATCTAAAAATAGATTACACAAGCAATTTCAGGTTGTTAAAATCAAATTTAAGCCTAAGAAATTTATGGATAAATTATGCTCAGCATGGCACAGTCTTATGTGGTAGGGATCGCAGAATGTCTGTTAATTGAACTCGCATGTGATGAATGTGCTTCGGAAGAAGAAATTTGTTTAAAAACGGGTGCAATTGTTGAAATGATTCTAAGCGATGAAGAACGTTATTGTTTGATCCAAAAGTTAGAAGAACGAAATCAGAATTATGCGGATAATCAAAATTTTCAGATTATTATCGAAAATATAACTAAGAGTTAAATAACTACATTATCCTTATCAATTAAATAAAGCACCTGAAGGTGCTTTATTTTTTTAAGCTCTATGATCTAAACGACAGAGATTTCATATCCAGTTTTTTTGGGATCAACTAAAATTTTGGCATGTAGCTCGGGATCACGAAGTGCAGAAAATGCATGTGTAACGCCCTCTAAGCCAACAATGCCTGTAATAAGTGGCGAACAATCAATTTTACCTTCTGCAATCATATGTAATGAATCTCGGAATTCTAATGGGGTATAACCCAAGACAAACTGCATTTCGATTTCTTTATTGATTGCAAGAGCAGGCTCAATACGATCGCTTTGCATGCAGACGCCAACGACAACAATTTTTGAAAATAATGGTGCACCATCAATAATATGTTGCAAGATACCTGGAACACCGACACATTCAAAAATAACAGGTCGTTTCGGTAAAGCGCCGAGTTTATCCGCGACACGCCATGCATGCCACCAAGGTACACCTGTCGCTTGAATTTTATTAAAAATACCTAAACCATAATTGAGTGCTTCAGCTGCATTTCCCAATAATCCAAGTTCTTTCCAATTTTCAAATGGTGAATTATTTGCAGGATTAATCAGAATATCTGCACCACATTGTTGAGCTAATCTTCTTCGATTTTCAGAGAAATCACTCGCAATAATTTTTTTTACCCCCGCAGCTTTGAGCATGAGGATAATACCTAAGCCAACAGGACCGCAGCCAATCACAATGGCAGGTTCATTGGTTTTTATACGACTGCGTCGAACAGCATGTAGTGCGACAGCCATAGGTTCAGTCATAGTGGCGTTGTCAGCATCTAAGCCATTGGGGACTTCAAACATTAGGCTAGATTGAACTAAAACTTGTTCTGCATACCCCCCTGATGCATTGGGTGAAAGCCCTGTAGACTGATACCCTAAATGATCAATATGTAAAAGTGGCATGGCGCAGACGAGCGAATCAATTTTAAATTTTCGGCGAGTTTTTGGACCATAATCAACAATTTTTCCGCAGAACTCATGACCCATAACAAATTTATCAGTATTTTTAGCGATGCCTTGGAATCCCACTTGAGTCGCTAAATTATGCATATGGTCGCAGTTGTGTTGCATATGTAAATCACTACCACAAACTCCACAGCGAATTACATCCAGTAAAACTTGCCCTTTTAAGGGAACAAGCTCTGTGATGTTTTCAATGCTCAATTCCGCGTTATGACATACAACAGCTTTCATATCCTTATCCTTTATTTTTATGTCAGTATTTTTAGAATGGCAGTTATTTTTAAATAAAAATATGACCCAAGTAGAGTAAATAGTCTTTTAAAAGATAAAAGTGTTGTTGTGTTCAATGTAGAAAAATAATTTTAATGGCATGACTTAAAATCCGTCTCGAATGATGATTTTAATCAAAAGTTTATTTTAATAAGGCAATAAAAAAAGCACCTTTCGGTGCTTTTTTAGGACTGGATAGAAGTGTGAATGCCCTGTAAAGGTTCAGCTTATTGTGCCTGAATCCATTTATCTGCACGATCACGTGCAGTACGCATTTGTTCAGGTGTCAAGTTTGCTGCCAAAGCAGTTTTCTTGGTTTCAGACATGTTAATGACTTTATTATCAAGCATGCCATCACGTGTTGAAAGCTCATACCATTGGTATGCACCCATGTAATTTTTCTTTTGCTCTTCCATCATCGCAAGGTTGAAGCTTGCACGGTTATCACCATGACTTGCTGCTTTTTCAAGATATTGACGACCTTGCGCTTCATTTTTAGAAACACCATCACCATCAATATACATACGACCCACATTTAGCTGTGCTGCCGTAATACCTTGATCAGCGGCAGACTTAAACAAGCTAAAAGCTTGCTTACTGTCTTTGGCAACGCCATTGCCTGTTTGATGACGAACAGCTAAAAAAAACTGCGCAGCAGGTTGCCCAGCTTTTGCGGCTTTTTGTAGGTCAACCACATTCATATGAGAATATTGTGCTGCCATTGCTGATGTTGATTTTTGTGGCGGAATATAGTCCGCATGGGCTTGAAAACTAAGCAGCCCAAAAAATAATGTACTGCCTACTAAAAGCTTCTTCATAGAGCGCTCACTCGATAGATTGCGACTTCGCCAAACAAATTCGGGAGATGTTTACTGAGTAAACTCCCTTGTTGGTTCCCATTTACAGCGAGTCGGTTAATAATATTTATATGATTTTCTGCACAGAGTGCTTCAAAGTCACGGAAGGTGCATAAGTGGATATTTGGTGTATTGTACCACATATACGGTAATGCTTCGGAAACAGGCATTTTCCCTTTCAAGGCAAGGAAAGAACGAGTCTTCCAATACGCAAAGTTCGGAAAGGTAATAATGGCTTGTTTCCCCACTCGCACCATGTCACGCAAAAGCACATCAGGTGCATCTACAGCTTGCAAAGCCTGTGCCATAACCACGTAATCAAACGATTGGTCAGCAAAACGACCTAAACCTAAATTTAGATCTTGTTGGATAATATTTAACCCTCGACTGACCGCAATTGCAATCTTTTCCTGATCAATTTCGAGTCCGTATGCCTGAATTTGATGTTTTTTGCTCATTTGTGACAGTAATTCGCCATCACCACAACCTAAATCGAGCACACTTGAGCCGGGTTTAATCCATTTTTCGGAGAGTTGTTGATCAATACGCATTACACTGTCTCCTGAGGTGTTGCTTCTAAGTGTTTCTGTCCACCCAAGAAGGCACGAAGTGTTTTGACATAGAGTGGGATGGGGAATAAGAAGGAATCATGTCCTTGTTCTGCATCTACATCTAAATAACTCACAGGTTTATGACTAGTAATCAGTGCATCAACAATTTCTTGTGAACGTTGTGGAGTAAAGCGCCAATCGGTTGTGAATGACACCACCAAAAAACGACATTTTGTATTCGACATCGCTTTGGTTAATGACAGTTCATATTCACGGGCTGGATCGAAATAATCCAAGGCTTTGGTCATAATTAAATAAGTATTGGCATCAAAGTTACGGCTGAACTGCTCACCTTGATAACGCAAATAGCTTTCGACTTGGAATTCCACATCAAAACCATACATAAATTTGCCTGATTTTAAATCACGACCAAATTTTTGTTTCATAGCTTCTTCAGATAAGTAGGTAATGTGACCAACCATACGTGCCAAAATTAATCCACGTTTCGGGTAACTATCTTGTTCTAAATAACGTCCATTGTGAAAATCAGGATCAGACAAAATTGACTGACGAGCGACCTCGTTAAAGGCAATATTTTGTGCAGAAAGTTTTGGTGCAGAAGCAATAATCACACAGTTTTTTAAGCGGTCAGGATAGTCCACAGACCATTGTAATGCTTGCATGCCCCCCAATGAACCGCCAATCACTGAATACCAAACATCAATACCTAAACGGTCTGATAGCATGGCTTGAGTTTTGACCCAATCACGCACGGTGACGAGTGGAAAATCGGGACCATAAGGTCGATTGTCATTTTCAGGATTTGGAGAAGTTGGCCCTGTAGAGCCGCTACATCCACCAATATTATTTAGTGCTACGACAAAAAACTCAGATGTATCAATGGCTTTTCCTGGTCCAATACAAGCATCCCACCAACCTGGTTTTTTATCATCTTCATGATGATAACCTGCGGCATGGTGATGCCCTGAAAGTGCATGACAGATCAAAATTGCATTGGATTTATCCGCATTGAGCTCGCCATAGGTTTCTACCATAATTTCAAAACGTGGCAGAACTCTGCCACATTCGAGTGCCAACGGCGCTTCAAATTGGAATTTTTGCGGGGTAACAATACCCACAGAATCTGCTGGAAAAGACACGGAGATAATTCGCCTTAAATGTATTGGAGGTCATGGACTTATTTGCCCTAAATGCAAAGAAAGGATACCACTTGGGGCATCCTTTCTAAAGTCATTTAACTGATATTACTTATATAGATCCTGCTTATACCGCAGCAGCCACTTGATCTTTTTTAAGTAATCCTTGATCAATTAAACGATTGGTTGCAGCAATAATCGCATCAATAGATGAGGTGACAATATTGTCATGTACACCCGCGCCAAATGCAGATTTACCTGCACCTTGAACTTGAAGCTCAATCAATGCCAAGGCTTTTGCATTTGCACCTGAACTGATACTTCGTTCTTCATAGTTCACCACATCAATTGGCAATTGAAGAGCATTTAAAATAGCAGAGATTGGACCATTACCTTCACCACGTAAATGTTGAATTTCACCATTCACAACTACATCAAGTTCAATGACCTGACTGCCATTTTCATCTGACAATTTATAGTTTTTCGTTGAATAATGTGCATCTTTGGCTGCAACATAAGTATTTGTGAACAAGTCCCAAATTTGTTTTGCAGTGACTTCGACACCTTCATCATCTGCAACTTGCTGAACCACTTGAGAGAATTCAACTTGTAAGCGACGTGGTAATACTACGTTGTAGTTCGCTTCTAACAAATAAGCGATACCACCTTTACCTGATTGTGAGTTGACACGAATGACTGCATCATAATCACGGCCTAAATCACGTGGGTCGATTGGTAAGTAAGGCATATCCCAAATTTCTTCATTTTTTTGGAACTCAAAACCTTTCTTAATCGCATCTTGGTGCGAACCTGAGAATGCGGTAAAGACCAAGTCACCCGCATACGGATGACGAGGGTGTACAGGCAAACCTGTGCATTCTTCAACGGTGGCAATGATTTCGTTAATGTTTGAGAAGTCTAATTCAGGAGCAACGCCTTGGGTATACATGTTCAAGGCAATAGCAGCAACATCTACATTACCAGTACGTTCGCCATTTCCAAACACACAACCTTCTACACGGTCAGCACCCGCCATGATTGCTAATTCAGACGCTGCGATACCGCAACCACGGTCATTATGGCAATGTACAGAAATGATCACACCATCACGGCGTTGTAAATTACGGTGCATCCACTCAATTTGGTCTGCATATACATGAGGACCTGAAACTTCAACGGTAGCAGGTAAGTTCAAAATCACTTTATTGTCCGCTGATGCTTCCCAAATTTCAGTCACAGCATCACAAACATCTTTAGCCACTTCTAGTTCTGTTGCAGAAAAACATTCAGGGCTATATTGGAAAATAAAATCTGTTTCGGGCTGCTTCGCTGCATACTCTTTGACTTTAGTTGCTGCATTGATTGCCAATTGTTTCGCGCCATTAGCATCAACATTCAATACTTTCTTACGGAAAGTTGGAGAGTTTGAGTTGTAGATATGCACAATGGCACGTTTTGCACCTTGTAAAGATTCAAAAGTACGTGCAATCAAGTGATCACGTGCTTGAACTAAAACTTCAATATATACGTCTTCAGGAATATGATTTTCTTCAATTAATTTACGCGTGAAATCGAAGTCCACTTGTGATGCAGAAGGAAAACCAATTTCAATATGTTTAAAACCAATTTTTACCAACATTTGGAACATTTTAAATTTTTGTTCGATGTTCATTGGCTCAAAAATCGCTTGGTTACCATCACGAAGGTCGGTACTCATCCAAATTGGCGCTTTATTGATTTCATTGTTTGGCCATTGACGGTCAGGCAAGTCCACACGTTGATACATGCGACGGTATTTTTTACTTGGATCAGCCAACATCATGAGGAACTCCTTGTGCAGTTTTGGTTGCTCGCTTTTGGGATAATAAAGGCAACGCACTACAAATATAGATTGTGTCTATTCTATCGATTTACAAGTACTTTTTCTGAACATATCGCCTAAAGTGGCATAATATTTTCAGTCTGATGACCGCACAATCGTTCGTTCAACAGTCTTGTAAGTGGGTATCTGTTATTTTTTATTCTAGGATAGTTTTCTCGAAAATAATTTCCTTAATTGCATGGATGTTTTTAAATTTCGGGAAAATATTCTGAATAATTTATAATTTTAAGAAAAATAATTCATATTTATAAGTTTTGTGTATTTGATTTTCGAAAAAATCAGTTTATTACCGATTTATTTAGATATGATTTTTAGATTTGAATAGCAGTAAATAGATGAAAAGAGCTTCATCTATTTTACGCTAGTATATTCGTTTTAAATTTTCACAATCAATGATCAAAATGGGACGTTTTATCTTTCTCTATTTTGATGTTTTAGATTTAAAGCTCAGCCCACTTCCGCATTAAATTATGATACATGCTCGTTAACTTAATCACTTCTTGATGGGTATCACCTAACTGCATACGTAATTTTTGAATAGTTTGATCTAAATCAAAAAGCATATGGCGTTCGGCATCATCTCGAATCATACTTTGTACCCAAAAAAATGAAGCAACGCGACAACCAGAAGTAATTGCGGTGACTTCATGTAAGCTGGTAGAAGGGTAGAGAATCATATCGCCTGCAGGTAATTTGACTTCGTGATAGCCATAAGTATCTTCAATTACCAACTCTCCACCTTCGTATTCATCAGGTTCACTAAGAAAAACAGTACAAGATAAATCAGTTCTTAGGCGTTCTTTTGTTCCCCGAATTCGACGAATTGAGTTGTCGACATGAAAACCAAAACTTTCGTTATTTTCATAACGATTGAATAGGGGAGGAATAATATCAAGCGGAATTGCAGCAGAAAGAAATAAAGGATGTTCACCCAAAGATTCTAAAATAATATTACTTAAATGATGCGTCAGTGGGTGATCTTCAGAAAGTTGTTGATTCTGTTTAACTGTCGCAGAGAGTGTTCCCGCTGTGACTTTGCCATTGACCCATTCGATTTTGTCCATTTCTGTTCGGAAGTATTGAACTTGTTCTTTGCTGAGTACCGTTGGAATATGGTGAATCATGACAACCTCGCTGAATAATGAGCGGAATAAAAATAGCCCCTGTAGACAGAGGCTATTTTACATTAAAACCCATAATGTATTTTAAAGACATAAAATAATTATGGGTTTATTTAAACTTAGTACTTAAAGTTTACAGAAAGTACTGCACTGCGACCTTCAGCCTCTGTTGCATAGTGTGATGCATAAGCTTTAGTGAAATAACGTTTGTCAGAAAGGTTGTTTACATTTAACTGTAAATCAACATTTTTGTTTACGTTATAACGAGCCATTGCATCGTAACGAACATAGCTTGGAACCCATTTTGTATTGGTTGCATTACCAAATACTTTGTCCATATATGTTGCACCACCACCAATAGTCACTTGTGGTAAAACAGCATAAGTTGTCCAAAGTGTTGCAGAGTTTTTTGCAACGTTTTGTACTTGGTTACCATTACTTGGGTTTTCTGCATAAATTGGTGCTGCAGTTGTACCAATATTGGTATAACCACCATCTACAAGTTCACTATCTAAATATGTATAGCCAGCCATTACTGCCCATTTTTCAGTAATATTACCTGTTACACCAAGCTCAATACCATCAACACGGGTTTCACCGATGTTACTTGTTGTTCCTTCAGTTGTTGTTGCACGTGTATTGGTTTTTTCGGTACGGAAAATTGCTGCAGTAAGATTGAGTTTATCATTCAGTACATCCCACTTTGTACCTAACTCATATGTTTTTACTTCTTCAGGTTTTAAATTATTAATTGCAGCTGTAATACCTTCTGAACCATCACCGCCATCAACGCCTACAGGGTTTGATGAAGTTGCATAGCTTGCATAAATGCTACTATTTTCAGTTGGTTTAAATGTTACGCCAGCCTGCCAGTTAATAAAATCTTTATCATTTTCAATTGCAACTTGGTCGCCTGCTTTAGCAGTCGGTTTCGTTGCTGTTACAGCGCTGTTGAGCGAACCATAAGTCATGGTTTGTTCTGTTTTATATTTATCCCAACGAACACCGAGATCTAATAACCATTGTGGGTGAAGTTCAATGTTGTCAAGGAAGTAAACTGATGTATTCTTACTTTGAATATTGTAAGAATCCGCGCCTACTGTACTGATTGAACCCATCCAAGTACCACGATTTGGATTTTGTACAGAAGTACACCAACCAGAAGTAATATCAGCAGGTTTACAGGCATTATGAGCTGCGCCTGTAGATGTTAAGCCATCAATAATATATTGAGTACGATCAGTTTCTTGATCAGAATATTCTGCACCCAAATTAAAACTATGTTTTAAAAAACCGGTGTTAAATTTACCTGTTAAAGCAAGTTGATCTGTAAATGTATCTGTATCAGCAACACGTGAGTTAGCACGTGCCCAAACATTACCCGTTAATGCGCCAGTTGCCGAATAAAAATTTCCTCTCGAATCATCAGGGTTAGTCCATAGATAGTCATTTTTCGAATTGTTATATACCGCTGTATTGGTAATTGTGAGATTATCTGTTAAATCATGCTCTAACTTAATAGTACCAATCTGATTTTCTTGTTTTTGGAAATCACGGTCTTTCCAACCGTAATATTCACCTTGTTTAACATCAATTGGTTTACCATTACCGTTAAATTTGGCATTTGCATTGGTTGCAGCAAAAGGATTGTTATATGGAATGCCTGAATCTGGTGTATCGTCAGATTTTAAATAGTAATAACCTAAAGTTGCACGTGTTGGTGTATCTAGACCAAATGTAATGCTTGGTGCAATACCAGCACGTTTGTACTCAGCACCGTCAGATTGACCCGCTTTTTCATTGTGATGACCCATTACAGCTACACGAGCAGCAATACCATTACCAAAATCTTTATTGCCGTCTAAAGTAATACGTTGATAATTGTCTGTACCTGAACCCACAGAACCTTCTAAAGAGTCACCTTTTTTAGCAACTTTAGAAATCATGTTGATACTACCGCCTGATGTTCCAGCACCGCCAAGGGCAGAGGCAGAACCTTTGGTAACTTCAACTTGTTCAATTGCAAACATTTCACGGTTTTGAGAAGTTGCATTGCGTACGCCATCGACATACATTGAACTTTCAGAGTTATAACCACGAATAAATGGACGGTCGCCATTTGGGTTACCACCTTCACCTGCACCCAAAGTAATACCAGGTACAGTACGAAGAGCATCACTCAAAGTTGTTATTTGAGTATCTTTTAAAAGCTGTTTAGAAATCACTAACACAGATTTTGGTGTATCGAGAAGAGGTGCTACAAATTTTGAATTTGCAGATTGTTCAACTTTAAAACTTCCCTGCGATGTAGCTTGTACTTCAATAACTGGTAATTTTTCTTGGCTGTCTTCCTGAGCCATTGCTGTTGACGCCATCACTGAAAGTGATGATGCGATTGCAGTGGTGATAATTTTTTTACGCGATTTGATAAATGACATTGATTAACTCACAAAGAGTAGTGCAAATTTGTATGCGAATAATAATGATTCTTATTTTATATTGCATCTTTTTAGAATTGGAATTGTCGATTCTCAAATAGTAAGAAAAAGGAAAAATTAATGAAATAATGTAACATAATGTTTTAAGTTAATGATTATTTGTAATTAAATAAAAACCCTAACAAAGTAGGATTTTTATTTAATTGGCTTTAATTTATTTTAAAAGTCATAAGATATTGATAACCAGTAGTTTCGACCTGGCAAATAAGTCCCAGACATACCTGAACCAATGACCATATAATCATAATAAGATGCAGGATCACCATTGGCATCTGTGTAGCTACCATTTTTGGTAAAGTCTTTATCTAACAAGTTATTTACAGCACCTGTAATACGGACATTATCAGAAAGTGAGTAATTTGCACCTAAATTAAATAAGTTGTACCCGTTCAGTTTATTGCCTGTTGCTTTATAAATTAATGCAGCATCACCTGAGGTTTGCTCAGTATTGTAGCGTTTACGTTCTGACTTATATTCGTGTTGCAACCAAACATCCATAGCAGGGTTGATGTGCCATGTCGATGTCATGTTAAAGGCATTTTTAGGTACATTACTTAAATAAGAACCTTTATTTTCACCCTTGGTAATTTCAGATTCCATATACGTGTATGCAGCTTTAATATCCCATTCAGGAATAATTTGATACTTTAAGCTCAGCTCAATACCTTTGGTTTCTGCTTCATCTGCATTGATGCTTTGTGAGAATGTATCTTGGGTGATGTGGGAACCATAGCTTACACAACCAGGTCTATTCGGGGTTGTTGTAAATGAACAGTTTAAAAGTTCTGGACCATCTGTAATCAGGTTGTCAATTTTATTGAAGAAGGCTGTAGTGGTGAGGTCTAAATTACCGTTGTTGTAGTTAAAGCCCAATTCATAGTTCAATGACTCTTCAGGCTTTAAGTCTGGTGAGCCAATTTGAAAGTTTGCACCCTGACCACTTACACCAATTACACCGTCATGTAATGCTTTTGGAGAAGGCGCTTTATAACCTGTGCTGACGCCACCTTTAAATGTCCAAGCATCAGAAGCATTCCAAACCAAATAGCCTCGTGGACTGAATTGACCGCCGAAACCAGAGTGATCTTCATAACGTCCACCAAAAGTGAATGCTAAATTTTCACGTAAACGCCATTCATCTTCTGCATAAAAAGAGTAGGAATCTTTATCAAATTCTGCACCAATACCTGCTAAATCATCTGCAACTTTAGCTTTTTTATATTCAGCACCCACCGTTAATATATGGTTTGCAATTGGGGCAATAATATGTGTATCAGCAACTAGATCGGTATTTTTCAAATTACGATCAGAACCTGCATAAGCATTTTGTGCAAATGTACCAGTTGGAATGGTTCGGCCTTTGGTTTCGGTTTCAGTTTGACTCACATAAGTGGACCATTTACCAAAACTGTAATCACCATCATGTCCTAAAGAATATTGTTCACGATTAAACTCTAACTCATCTTTATAACCACGAGCACGGCTTGGCGTATCTTGAGTTCCTAGACGGTCACCATCGTTACTATAAGTTTGGCTTGATTGAAAAGCATCAACCCAAAAGCTATTTTGGTCATTGAGTTTAAAGCTTAACTTTCCACCTAGATCATAGATATCTGCTTCAGATGGACGAGGATCACGACCTGATGTACCTGGAATACGTTCTGATTTTTGGCGATCTAAGAAGCTACCACGAAGTTGTAGACCTAAAATATTATTGATAAGTGGGCCATTGAGCACAAAGCTGGTTTTCCATGAGTCAGCTTCTTCTTTGCTTTCCATGTCATTACCACTGAGTGTGACATTACCTGTCCACTCATCGGTCACTTTTTTAGTAATGATGTTGATAACACCACCCATCGCTTCTGATCCATAACGAGTCGCCATTGGACCACGAATCACTTCAATTCGTTCAATCGCCGCTAAAGGAGGTAAAAAGCCGTTTGATGATTCACCAAAACCATTAGGTGTAACATCATCAGAGGTCGTTTGACGACGACCATCAATCAAAATTAGGCTGTATTTATTATCTAAGCCACGCATTTTGATATTTAAACCAGAAGTTTTCCCAATACCGTCACGGATATCAATACCTGGAATATCTGAGAGTAGGTCTGAAATGCTGGTTGCATTTTTCTTTTCAATGTCATCCTTCGTCACAATACTAATACTGGCTGGCGCATTTTTAATATCTTGCTCAAACCCCGAAGCGGAAACAACAATCGTGTCTAATTTACGTAAAGAATCAGGTTGAGCTGTGGTCTCTGCAAATGCAGATGTTGTGGTTATTCCAAGCAAGGCAATGGAAAGCGGACGAAGGTTGAACTTACTCATAAAAGAATTCCGTAATGGACGAGATAAATAAAATTTTGAAAAATAACAATATAAAATTGCAGACTAATACTAATGAGAATTTTTATCATTTTCAATTGAAATGTTATATTGTTATAAAAAAGATGACGAAGTCATTAGATATTGATAGATAAGTAAATGATGAAGTTTGAGTGCTTTAAATCTTTCGCTTTGTATATCGTTCATTGTTGTCATATAATATGACACTTTAAAAATTGCAATTACTATTTCTATATCGAGGAAGCCATGCAAGTAACTTCTGAAGCGGTTTCGGGCGTTGCCCGTCGTTTAACTGTATCTGTACCGACGAGCCGTGTGAACGAGCAATTTGAAGCTCGTTTGAAACGTAGTGCCAAAACTGTAAAGATCAACGGCTTCCGTCCAGGTAAAGTGCCTTTGAACGTTGTTCGTCGTGAATATGGCGCAAGCATCTATCAAGAAGTTGTGAACGATGTAATTCGTGACACAGTATTCGAAGCGATTCAACAAGAAAAAATCAATGCTGTAGGCATGCCAAACATTGATAAAGTTGAAAACAAAGAAGATGCTTTAGTTTTTGAAGCAACTGTTGAAGTTTATCCAGAAGTTGACGTAAAGTTTGACGGTTTAGAAGTTGAACGTAAATCAACTGAAATCAACGATAAAGATGTTGATACTATGCTTGAAAACCTACAGAAGCAACGCGCTTCTTGGGCTGAAACAAAAGGCATGGCGAAAAAAGACATGCAAGTAACTTTCGATTTCGAAGGTACACTTGATGGCGAGAAATTTGAAGGCGGTTCTGCTGAAGACTTCAAACTTGTATTAGGTTCAGGTCGTATGATCCCTGGCTTCGAAGATGGCATCATCGGTATGAAGAAAGGCGAAGAGAAAGTGATTGATGTAACTTTCCCTGAAGACTATCAAGCTGAAAACCTTGCAGGTAAAGCAGCTCAGTTCAAAATTACTGTGAAGCTTGTTGAAAAACAAAAACTTCCAGAAATTGATGCTGAATTCCTTAAAATCTTCGGTTTAACTGAAGAAGAAGGCGTAGAAAAATTAAAAGCTGACGTTCGTAAAAATATGGAACGTGAAGTGAAAAATGGTCTACGTAACCAAGTGAAGAGCGCAACTTTTGATGCACTTGTAGCTGCTAATGAAGTTGAAATTCCAGCATCTATGCTTGCTCAAGAAATTGACCGTCAACGTCAACAAATGATTCAGCAGTTCACTCAGCAGTTTGGTGCTCAAGGTGCGCAAGCATTTGACAGCAGCATGCTTCCTGATGACTTGTTCAAAGAACAAGCTGAAAAATCAGTTAAACTAGGCATTCTTGTAAGCAAATTATTGGCTGATGCTAAACTTGAAGTTGATCCAGCTCGTGTTGAAGCATATATCGATGATATGGCTTCTTCTTACGAAGATCCAACTGAAGTGATTGAATACTTTAAAAATGACAAGCAACAACGTGCGCAAATTGAAGGCGTTGTACTTGAAGATCAAGTTGTAGATCACATTCTTGCTTCTGCAAAAGTGACTGAAACACCTGTATCTTACGAAGAATTATTGAAAGAACAGCAAGCTCGCCAACAAGGCTAAGCTTCTGTAATTGAAAAAAAGGCGCTTCATGCGCCTTTTTTTATGCTGTATCAATTGTGTTAATCAACCTGAAATTAAAATGCTGATGTAAAAAATATCTAATATTTAATGGTGAATATTTTGCAATTTCAGTAATTATCCCTCATATTGTCATTATGAGTGAAGTAACAAAAATTCAGGAATAAATAAAGTATGTATGTTTCATCAATTGAAAACGCTTTAGTGCCAATGGTCGTAGAACAGTCTTCACGTGGTGAGCGTTCTTTCGACATTTTTTCACGTCTTTTACGTGAACGCGTGATTTTTTTAACAGGTGAAGTTGAAGACAATATGGCGAATTTAATTGTCGCACAAATGTTGTTTCTTGAAGCTGAAAACCCTGAAAAAGACATTCACCTTTATATTAACTCACCAGGTGGTTCCGTGACTGCAGGCATGGCAATTTACGACACTATGCAGTTTATTAAGCCCGATGTTGTGACGTATTGTATGGGTCAAGCCGCTTCTATGGGTGCTTTCCTATTGAATGCTGGTGCAAAAGGCAAACGTTATTGCTTAGAAAATGCACGTGTGATGATCCATCAACCGCTTGGTGGTTTCCGTGGTCAGGCATCTGATATAGAAATTCATGCCCGTGAAATTTTGTTCATCAAAGAGCGTTTAAACCGTTTAATGGCAGAACATAGTGGTCAAGATTTTGAAAAAGTGGCACGTGATACAGATCGTGATAATTTTATGACCGCTGAACAGGCAAAAGAATATGGTCTAGTCGACCAAGTTCTTTCAAAACGCCCGCAGCTATAAATTATTTGTAGGCGATTATTTATAAAGATTCAAAATTTGGAGTAAAAATGTCCGATCATCCTCAGGGACAAAAACATTGTTCATTTTGCGGAAAAACGCAGTCGGAAGTTGGAAAACTGATCGCAGGCGAAGACGCATACATTTGTAATGAGTGTGTCGATGTTTGCCTTGACCTCGTTCAGACTAGTCAACAAGTTGAAACAGGTGATTGGGCAAATCGTCCATTACCAAAGCCACATGAGATTCGTGCGGCGCTCGATCAATACGTGATTGGTCAAGATCTTGCGAAAAAGACATTATCTGTTGCGGTTTATAACCATTATAAACGTTTAAAAGTATCTCAAACGGGGCATAAGCCTGAAGATGGTGTTGAAATTGCAAAAAGTAATATTTTACTGATTGGGCCAACAGGTTCGGGTAAAACATTACTTGCACAAACACTTGCACGCTTGCTTGATGTGCCTTTTGCCATGGCAGATGCAACGACATTAACCGAAGCAGGTTACGTTGGTGAAGATGTTGAAAACATTGTACAAAAGCTTTTGCAAAAAGCTGATTATGATGTGGAAAAAGCTCAGAAAGGGATTATCTATATCGATGAAATCGACAAGATTACCCGTAAATCTGAGAATCCATCGATTACACGTGATGTGTCAGGTGAAGGTGTACAGCAAGCTTTGCTGAAAATGATCGAAGGTACGGTTGCTTCAATTCCACCACAAGGTGGGCGTAAGCATCCGCAACAAGAATTTATTCAAATTGATACTTCAAACATTCTGTTTATCTGTGGTGGTGCATTCTCAGGTCTTGAGCGTGTGGTACAACAGCGTCAGGAAAAAGGTGGCATTGGTTTTACAGCTGATGTGAAGAGCAAAGATGATACGAAAAAAGTCTCTGAATTGTTCAGTCAAGTTGAAGCAGCCGATTTGGTTAAATTTGGTCTAATTCCTGAATTTATTGGTCGCTTGCCTGTACTTGCAACACTTGAAGAGCTAGATGAAGAAGCGTTGATGCAAATTTTGACAGAGCCGAAAAATGCTTTAACGCGTCAATATCAGTATTTATTTGAAATGGAAAATGTTGATCTGTTGTTTGAAGATTCTGCATTACGTGCCGTTGCAAAACGTGCACTTGAGCGAAATACAGGCGCACGTGGTCTACGTTCTATTTTAGAAAATATTTTGCTTGAAACGATGTATGATTTACCAACACGTACAGATGTAGGTACGGTGGTGATTAATGAAGCTGTGATTAATGATAAAGCAGCACCGATTTATTTACCTGAACGTCAACCGAAAAAAGACAAACCGTCTGAAACCAAAGTTGATTTGAAAGTGATTGAAAGTAAGTCTGCTTAAAGGATTTCAATGCTTTAAGTTGCAATTCATCTGAAACGTGTAAAAAGCTTGGCTTTTTACACGTTTTTTTATGTTTAAAATGACATTGAAATGTTAAGCTCAATATGGAAAATAGTACTTTTAGATAACGAAAATAAAAAATACGCGGTGAGGGATAATCATGCGTTACTTAGGTTTAATGCTTTTAGTGGGTTGTGGGCTGAGTGCTTGTCAAAGCCATAAAACCGTAGAAAAGCAGCAACTACAAACAGGTCAGGTAGTTTCTACACTCGATCAAATTGATTATGAAAAAGAAGATTCTTTGGTTTCATCTAAACTCGATCAATACAAAGTTGGTAAATTTTCTGTAGGTTCTTGGGTTAATCAAGCACCAGGTCAATATTTCAAGTTGGTTAAACCACAAAATCCACAAGCTGCTGTGGTGTATTTTTATCGACCTGATAGTAAATGGAATCGGCAAGAGATTATTGCGACGAATTTCTTTTTGAATGGAAAACGTATTCCAAGCCTTATCAGTAATCATTATTATTGGGTTGAGTTAGCAGAGGGTGATTATAAGCTGAGTATGAGTCGTCCTTTGACCGTGGTTCATTTTCAAAAACCAAAATCTACTTTTTTTTCTGTCAAAGCAGGGCAACAATATTTTGTAAAATATGAAGAAGAACAGTTCCGTGGTGGACCAAATGGTGATGCGAGTCTGCTTAGAGTGGGACCGCTTATGCAGATGCCAACGCGTCAGGGTTTGAAAGAAATTGGTATGACTCAACTTAAAACGCCAGGACTCAATTTTGTCGGTGAGTTGGATAGCCAAGGGGAATTGGTTAAGGGTTCTGAAAAGATTGATAGTGGTAAATATCATGCAAGTGATGATGTACATACGACGGTACCATTTAAGCTTTGGAATCCATTGACTTGGTAAGTCGACTTATCATGAATTAGGTCAGTTGCGGTGATTTTTCACGTTGAAAAACAGAGTGTATATTACGCTCTGTTTTGCATTTAAGTTTTTTGACTATTGAGCTGCTTTTTGTAAGGCTTTAATTTTCTGCTGAATATCTTTAAAGTCTGCTTCTGTTGCCTGCATATTTTTCGTAAGGCGACTGTTAATGATTTTCATTGATTCCTGTGTCGCAAGCGGTGCTTTTGCTAAAATGGATTGTCCCATAGGGCTTGAGTAAAAGTTAATTTGTGCCTGAACTTCTTCAGCACTGTATACGTCTTTATAAATTTTCTGATAAATCGGCTGCATTTGTTCCCAAGCAATACTTTTTAGACTTTGCTGATACAGTTTGTCTGATAGTTCATTGGCAACAATTTGTTCTTGAGGGGAAAGTTTTTCATACCCCACAACGGCTTGAATCGTAAGATAGGCTTGCTGATCGAGTTGGGGACGAATTTGTTGAATTGTATTTTGCATCAATTGATTTAAATTCATAACTTTAAATAACTGCTGAATTTGTTGATCGCTTGCGGGTGCTGCAAAACTAAATGGACTCATCAAAAAAATTGACCCAATTAAAAACGGTTTTAAAAATTTCATTACAAGATGATTTTCCATGAGTATATAAGTATTTGGGTGTATTTTTAAATGCGTCATTTTTCAGCAGAATTTAAATTATTCTGTTGCTGTTAATGGCTGAATAATTGCTATTAGCTTAGTTTTAAAGGCTTCTTGGTATTCGGGTGTTGTCATGGACTGTTCTGATAATTGTGCTGTTTGAGTGTGAATTTCAGACATGACTTTGTTGGTTTTTTTATTAATAATTTGTCCCATTGGTGTGCTTAAAAAGGAAATATAGGCTTGGAGTTCCTCTTCGGTATAAGTCTTCTTAAAGGTTTCTTTAAATATTTGTATAAATTTAGGATTGTGAATCATTTGTTGATGCAGATCAGACAGTAAGGCACTGACCTGTAAAGCAGCATTCTGCGCATCAATATTCAGTGTTTTTGTCGCAGTGACTTGTTTAATCAGATCTTCAGCCTGTTGATCAAAATAGGGTTGCATGTCATGGGCAGATTGATCAAGTAACGTATTAAGCTCCGACAGTTGAATTAATTTGGTGACACTCTCTTCAGTTGCGGGAGAGGCGTAACATGCCATATTAAAACCACTAAAAGTCATCAAAAGTAAAACAGGTAAATATTGGAAGGAATACATTTTTATTCTCATTATTGTAAAAATAAAAAAAGCACTCTAATCATAGAGTGCTTTTTCATCAGAATTCAAGTTGAATCTGAAAATAATTAGAGATTATTTTGCAGCAGCATCAACTACATCAATCTTACCAATTTTCGCTTGCCAAATTTTTGGTGCAGTGGCATGAACAGAAGTACCATTCACATCAACAGCGACAGAAACAGGCATATCTTCAACTACAAATTTGTAGATGGCTTCCATCCCTAAGTCTGCAAAGGCAACAACTTCTGCTTGGCGAACAGCTTTAGATACAAGGTAAGCCGCGCCACCTACAGCCATTAAGTAAGTCGATTTGTTGTCTTTAATCGCTTCAATTGCTGTTGGACCACGTTCAGCTTTACCAATCATGCCGAACATACCTGTTGCTTCAAGCACTTGGCGTGTGAATTTATCCATACGTGTTGCAGTTGTAGGGCCTGCAGGACCAACCACTTCATCATTAATTGGATCAACTGGACCCACGTAGTAAATAAATTTACCTTTAAGATCTACAGGAAGTTCTTCGCCATTGTCGAGCATTTCACACATGCGTTTATGCGCAGCATCACGACCTGTATAAATTGTACCGTTTAAAAGTAAAGTATCACCAGGCTGCCATGAATTCATTTCTTCTTGCGTGATGTTATCTAAATCAACACGTTTAGAAGATGAAGAATCCCAAGTTACTTCTGGGTAATCAGATAATTTAGGTGCTTGAATGTGCGCAATGCCAGAACCATCTAATGTGAAGTGTGCATGACGAGTTGCCGCACAGTTTGGAATCATACCAACAGGTTTACCCGCAGCATGACATGGGTAATCTTTGATTTTAATATCAAGAACAGTCGTTAAACCACCAAGACCTTGAGCACCAATACCAAGAGCATTCACTTTTTCGAAGATTTCCATACGGAGTTCTTCAATTTTGTTTTCAGGTCCACGACGAAGAAGTTCGTCCATGTTAATTTCTTCCATGAGCGATTCTTTTGCAAGCATCATGGCTTTTTCAGCAGTACCACCAATCCCGATACCAAGCATACCTGGTGGACACCAACCTGCACCCATTGTTGGAACAGTTTTGAGTACCCAATCTACGATTGAATCAGAAGGGTTTAACATGGCAAGTTTAGATTTATTTTCTGAACCACCACCCTTAGCCGCAACAGTAATATCGACCTTATTACCTGGAACGAGTTTATAGTGAATTACAGCAGGGGTGTTATCTTTGGTATTTTTACGACCAAAAGCAGGATCAGCTAAAACAGATGCACGAAGTACGTTAGAGTTTTCTAAATAACCTTGGCGTACACCTTCGTTAATTGCATCATCTAGGCTTAAGGTTAAATCAAATTTAACGTCTAAGCCCACATCAACAAATACGTTGACAATACCGGTATCTTGGCAGATTGGACGATGTCCTTCTGCACACATACGAGAGTTAATTAAGATTTGTGCAATCGCATCTTTGGCAGCTTTGTTTTCTTCACGGTCATACGCACGACTCATTGCTTGAATAAAGTCTTGTGGATGGTAGTAAGAAATAAATTGAAGCGCATCCTTAACTGATGTGATCAAGTCATCTTGCTTGATAATAGTAGTCATACAAATATCTCTTGAGCGGGCTGATAGCTAGCGGGCTAAATTATAAGATAAAATGCAATTGTTTTGGGGCTTTTGAGTAAGCTTTGGGCGAAAGTTTAATGGTTTGTTGAATGAGTTTTGTCTGCGATGGGTTTTTATATTGACATCTGAATTGTGACAATATGACTGTAATATTTTATGAAAATGATATGGAATTATGGCATAAACCACATATTTTTATTATAACTTGTTGAAAATAAATGATATTGTATTTTTTGGGATATTTTATTATTGTCATAAATTTGTCATATAACTTTCACATAATAGTCTCATCAAAAATTGAGATGTGAAATATGACAATTTCAAGCATCCTAATGGTTGTAGGCTTTAGTGTTTATATTGCTGCAACTTGGATCTACGGTCAGAAAGAAGATCAAGCCTAACGCTTTATCTTCTTTTTTTATGTCTGATGGTTTTGCATATTTCTCTAATATTAAAAAACCACCTAATTTTTCAATTAGATGGTTTTTCTCAAAAACGAAAGCGTTTAAATCGTAGATTTACGCTTCTTGTTGCTCAGACTGAATCGCAGTTAAAGCGATGGTAAAGACAATATCATCGACTAAAGCACCACGAGATAGATCATTTACAGGTTTATTTAAACCTTGCAACATTGGCCCGACACTCACGACATTGGCAGAACGCTGAACGGCTTTATAAGTGGTATTGCCTGTATTTAAATCAGGGAAAATGAACACGTTCGCACGACCCGCAACTTGAGAATCAGGTGCTTTAGAGCGTCCAACACTTTCAACGGACGCTGCATCGTATTGAAGTGGGCCATCAATGAGTAAATCAGGGCGACGTTGTTTTGCAATTTCAGTGGCTTTGGCAACTTTCTCAACATCTGCACCTGTACCTGATGTACCCGTCGAGTAAGAAATCATTGCAATACGAGGGTCTATCCCAAAAGCTTTAGCAGAATCTGCAGATTGAATTGCAATTTCAGCCAATTGTTCAGCATCTGGATCTGGATTGATAGCACAATCTGCATAGACCAAGACTTCATCTGGCAACAACATAAAGAATAATGATGATACGAGTGAATAATTCGGTGCAGTCTTAATCAGTTGGAATGCTGGACGAACCGTATTTGCAGTGGTATGAACAGCACCTGAAACCAAGCCATCGACCTGATTGAGTGCCAACATCATTGTGCCAAGTACAACGGTATCTTGTAGTTGTTCACGTGCTTGAGCTTCGTCTAACTTACCTTTACGCATCTCGACCATTTGTGCAACGTAGTTTTCACGAATTAGATCAGGATCAATAATTTCTAAATCAAATGGAAGCTCGATATTACGTGCTTTAGCAATTTCAAGTACAGCTTCAGGTTTTGCAAGCAATACACATTGTGCAATACCACGAGATTGGCAAATCGCCGCCGCTTGAATGGTGCGTGGCTCATCACCTTCAGGTAAAACAACCCGTTTTTTAGCCGCAATCGATTTTTGTACCAATTCATGGCGGAATGCAGAAGGAGATAAGCGCGGTTTATAATCGCCATTCAAAACTTGAATCAACCATTCTTGGTTAATGTGGCTTGATACAAAACGGGTCACTTGATCAGCACGTTCAGTATCATCAACAGGAATTTCATTACTGAGATTTGCAAGTTGCTCTGCTGTGGCAAAAGTACTGAGTGGTGTATGTAAAATTGGCAGACCATTTTTAATTGCAGACTGGCAGAAATCTAAAACTTGAGTATTTGGTGCATGATGTTCAGTCAATACTAAACCAGCAAGTGGAACGCCATTATTGGTGGCTTGGCTACTTGCGAGTAATACATCAATGCGGTCAGATGCACTGATAATCAGCTCGCCTGCAATAAATTTGTGTAGCTCATGTTCAATGTTCGATGCAATTAAACTGCTGTGTAAAACACGGCGTTGTTTTGCTTTACCTTCATTGATCCAAGTGGCTTGTAATTGGGCTGCCAAATCAGAGAGACGTGGGACACTGAGCGTATCGCTAAAAGGAACTAAGCCAATGACGGGTAATTGCTCTGAACCGAGTTGTGGGCAAGTTTTTTGTAATTCAGCAGTAAATTTTATCGTGTCACTAATCAGTCTTAAATTCGGATCAATCGTTACAGGAATTTGTGCTGAATCTTCAGGCAGACCACGGGTACGCATGAAGAGTACGCCAACATTTCGTGCTGCAGATGAACCGCCAAAGTTACGTACTTGTGATTCAACTTTTTCAGCTGTGTGTGCAGGGCGATTAATATCAGCATTGCTGACAAAAATCACTTTTGCATCGAGGGCTTGCGCAAGTGATACATTTAAATCACTTGCAAATGTATCACGCGCTGTTGGCACTAAGCCTTCAACAATAATAATGTCATGTGCTTTAGCAATTTGACGATGTAGGCTGACGGCTTCTTCAAGTAACTCATCAACTTCATTGGTATTCAATGCTTGAGTAATTTTACTGTAAGCAATAGGCTCTACAGTTTTAGCATTTGAAATATGACGATAAAGTGCGGTAGTACGATCGGGTTGTGTATTTGCTTCTTGTGAAAAAGGTTTTAAAAAACCTGCTTTAACACCTTGGCACTCAAGGGCATAAACTAAACCTAAACATGCCGATGTAAGACCCACACCTTCGCCAGTAGGAACCAATAAAATTGTTTTCATAAGCTGCTCTTAAAACGGAAAAGCTAAAATTAAAATAATCAATAAATCAAAAGGTAATACAGCATAAGGCAAAGCGACTGTTAAACAGTCGCTACTCCAGATTCAGACTTTTTTATTGCCTGTTGTACCTCATGGTTAACAACATGCTCAGTTTCTTTTGCAATACGACCTTCTTCATCCGTTGGCACAACCCAAATTTGTGGACCTGTTCCTGTATCAATACGACCTTCAGTACCACGTTTTAAACCATCATTGTTTTCTTTGCTGAGGTTAAAACCAAAGTGTGGTAGGTAAGACATTGTTTTTTCACGAATATATGCTGAATTTTCACCAATGCCACCAGTAAAAAATAAGCCATCAATACGTGGTAAGCCACAACTAAGTGCTGCTAATGATTTTGCGAGGCGGTAGCAAAACACTTCAATCGCAAGGCTCGCATCTTCATTGCCTTGTTCAGAAGCTTCAATCAATGTACGCATGTCATTCGATAAATCAGAAAGACCTAACAAACCTGATTGGCTGTTGAGCATTTTATCAATTTTATAAATATCCCAACCCAAATTGCTTGCAAGGAAGCTGTGAATACTTGGATCGACATCACCACTACGTGTACCCATCACTACGCCTTCAAGCGGTGTAAGACCCATAGAAGTATCAACACTTTGACCATTCCAAATGGCACAAGTCGAGCTACCATTACCTAAATGTGCTGTTAACCAACCACCTTGCTTGAAGCTACCTGCAAGCTCTGAACCGCGTTCAGATACATAAGCATGGCTTGTTCCATGAAAACCATAACGACGTACATTATGTTGTGTATATAAGAACTTTGGTAATGCATAACGGTAAGCATGCGATGGCATAGTTTGATGAAATGCGGTATCAAATACAGCCACTTGTGGTAACTCTGGGAATAGACGCATAGTTGCATCAATACCAACTAAGTGGGCAGGATTGTGAAGTGGTGCCAGTGGCGTTGCTTCACGAATACGTTCTACAATTTCAGGTGTCAATAATTCTGCTTTGGTCAATGTGCCTCCGTGTACAACACGATGACCAATGGCTTGTGGTTTATATTGAGCAAGACGAGAAAGGATGGTTTCCAAGGCTTTTTCGTGGTCAGCATGTGGAATAGACAATTCCAACGGCTGATTCCCAGCAGTCACTCCTTTAATACGCGCCTCAGCAGAACCTAAGTTTTCTGCAAGTCCAAAAATACGATCTTCACGACGCTCTGAAACAAGCGCATATTTGATTGAAGAAGAACCGCAGTTAATTACTAATACTGATGTAGACACGTTTTATTACCCGAAATTGTAATTTGAAGTAGTCATCTTGTTGATCCATTGCTCTTTTTATTGATGCAATCTAGATCGTGTTTATGTTGTACCATGCGTTGTTTTTATAGCCTAGATAGACTTTAGGTGATTAGACTTAAGCATTATCGACTGCTGAATTATTAATACTTAAAATTTATCAGTTAATTGTTTAAAATTATCAATACTTTAACATTTAAAAATGATAAGCATTTACTTTCTTGTAGGGTTTTAGTGAAAACCCAATACCTAAACGAATTAAATATTGGTTAACTTTTAATTATATTTCAATGCTTAGCGGTTTATTGACGAATTTGTCCATCACCCAAAACGATCCACTTTTGTGACGTCAAACCTTCGAGTCCAACAGGCCCACGGGCATGAATTTTGTCTGTTGAAATACCAATTTCAGCACCTAAACCATATTCAAAACCGTCAGCAAAGCGAGTAGATGCATTGACCATAACAGAGCTTGAATCGACACGAGTCAAAAACTGACGTGCAAGGCTAAAGTTCTCAGTGATAATCGAGTCAGTATGGTGTGACCCATATTTGTTGATGTGCTGAATTGCTTCTTCTATGCCTGAAACAACTTTTACCGCAAGAATTGGTCCAAGATATTCTTCGTACCAATCTTCTTCACTCGCAGGTTTCACTGCAGCTCCTAAGATTTTTTGTACATCACGGCAACCACGGAGTTCCACTTGCTTTTCTGCATACAGTTCAGCAATGCGTGGTAAAAATTCTTCGGCAATTTTTTCGTCGACAAGGAGTGTTTCCATTGCATTACATACACCGTAACGATGTGTTTTAGCATTCAAAGCAATCGGCAGTGCTTTTTGCAAATCGGCTTGAGCTTCAACATAAACGTGACAGTTGCCATCTAAATGCTTAATTACAGGAATGGTTGCTTCATTGGTAATACGTTCAATCAGTCCTTTACCACCACGAGGCACAATCACATCCACATATTCAGACAATGTGATGAGTTGACCTACGGCAGCACGGTCAGGTGTATTAATCACTTGTACGCAGTTTTCAGGTAAACCTGAAACTTTTAATCCGTGTTGAATTGCAGTAGCAATTGCTTGGTTTGAATTTAAAGCTTCAGAACCACCACGTAAAATAATCGCATTGGCAGATTTGAGCGCAAGTGATGCCGCCTCAAGCGTGACGTTTGGACGTGATTCATAAATCATGCCAACAACACCTAAAGGAACGCGCATTTTACCAATTTGAATACCGCTTGGGCGGTAAGCCAAATCTGTAATTTCACCAATTGGATCAATCAGGCTAATCACATCTTTTAAGCCTTGTAGCATATCTTTAAAACGTTTGGGGTTCAGTTCAAGGCGATCAAGTAAGGCACTATCCAAGTTGTTTGTAAGCGCTTTTTCTATGTCTATTTTGTTGGCAGCGAGAATTTGCGGTTCATTCGCTTCCAAAGCAGTATAAATGGCAGATAATGCGTTATTTTTTACAAGTGTAGTTGCAGCAGCCAGCACACTTGCTGCCTGACGGGCTTGTTGACCTACAGTTTGCATATACTGTTCAATTGAATCTTGCATAGCCTTATATTTGATCGTTGAAAATATCTCTTTGATAGTAGCAGTGCGACTATAAACAATCTATGCCTATTCGGGAAGAAATGCGGAGTGGGTCAAATTTTGTAACGCTTTTTTTGCCAATATGACCGTTTTAATTGGATGAGCGGTCAATATAGTGATTGCTAAGAAATCTGACATCTGTATAGAATGAAAGCATATAGGATATTGATGACATATAAATTTTCGATATTTTTTGATCATTGGAAGAACAACTTAACTTGCAAAATAAAAAAATAAAGCAGGGATGGAGGTAGGAAATGAATTCCATTATCCAGATGGATCCAGAATTACATCAAAACTTCACAGGTTTTGGGTTTTTTGACATCTATCATAAGGGGAGTTTTAAGCAACCGGCACGAACTACGTGGATTGATGGTTGGAAAATCGAGTACATGGCAATTGCCGATCCAAGCACAATTCATAATACACCCATTGTGATTATTGGTGGAGCATTCCAAAACTTTAGCTCTTATAAATATTGTGTAGAACAATTTTTTGAAAGTGGTCCTGTCATCTTAATTGATTTACCTTCGATGGGCTCAAATCAGCAAATTACCAATGTCGACAGTGGTTTATCGGCAGGGACTCTAGAGTTGCCTGACTTATCTCGTATGCTCGGGCAGTGGTTAGATATTGTTGGCGTAAATAAAGTTGATGTTGTAGGGATTTCACTCGGCTCAGTGATTGCATCATTTTTTGCACAACAGCATTCAGAGCTTGTGGAAAAAATGATTTTGATGGGGGTGATGCAAGAAACCCGCAAAAGTTGGCGCATGTTACTTGAAGAGTCTTTAATGCTGATGAAAGAGCAGCGTATGGATGAATTCGGTCAAGCGGTGATTCTATATTTGGTCAATCATGCCAAACTCGATAAAACGCGTATGTCACCGACTGCAAAACGACTTTTCTTTAAGCAAATGGCTGAGTTCTCGGCAACTGAACAAGAACGTTATGAAATTAACTGCACACGTTTACTTCGGTTGAGTCAAGTGCCTGTACCACAGGTCAATACTTTGGTGGCGTGTGGTCAGTACGACAGCTTTACATTGCCGTATGAAAATGCAAAATTTGCACTACAATGTCCCGATGTTCAATTTGCCATGATTGCTAATGCCGATCATGTACCACAACTACAGCGTCGCAAAGAAACCATGACCTTATTTACCACCTATTTGAAAGGTGAGTCGATTCAAGGCTTAGATGGCATTATTAATTTGACTCGTGATCAAATGGAAAATATGGATCGCCGTGGTGAAGAGCGTATTCAAGTTCTACAACCAGAAAGCAAACTGACCCATCGTCATTTGTCGGATGTGATAGATGTAAATATTGTGGATATGAACTACTTTGGTGTGCTTTTACAGCTTGATCAAAAAGAATATGTTGAACAATATCCACGCGATTTAGCCTTGCATTTGAGTGATAAAGATGGTGAGTTTAGTATTGAATGTTTGATTTTTGATTGCTCTGCACAAGGTGTACGTGCTTTGTTTAAACATGGTAGTTTTGAAGTGGCAGATCGTTTACTTCGTTATATCCAAGCGCAGAAACAAGATGTAATGCTAGAACTAGATGTTGTTTTCTAATCTTTAAATTTTATATTTATTGAAAAGTTAATATAAAGCCCTCATTTGAGGGCTTTATATTTTTAAAATATTAACTTAAAGATCGTTAACTCATCGGGTTGGGGTGCTGGGCGTGAATCATCCATACCAAATCACCTGCATGTTGATCTTTCATCATTTCAGGATGTTCATCTATGGTCGTAGTAGTTTGTGTTCGGTCATCAAAATAAAATGTAGGTTGAATGACATCAACTGTATTAAAACCTGCCGTATAGAAAAATGAGCGAGCTTCATCAGGGGAAATGAAGTGGAATGTGAATGCGCTGCGAGAAATCACTTTGAGTAGTTTACTACTACTCCAAATGACTTTTGCTAAACGATTTTTGACTGGTTCAGGATAAATATCGGTCAGGTAATGTAAGGCTTTAAAGCCTTTGCCATAATGAGCAATCGATTGAATGAGTTGTTGCAATAATGGCTTAGTGAAGTAATTGATTAATCCCTCACTAATGACAACTAAAGGGCGGTTCTGATCAAAAACTTTAAATGCATTTTCGAAATCAGGGGTAAATAAATCGACGGATAAAAGATCGGGGCTTGTTGGATCGATTTGTTTTAAAGCCTGTTGTTTTTCCTGTGCCATATCGGGCAAATCAAGTTCACGATAATCAATATCAGGGTAGTGCTGTCTAAACCACCATCCACGAGGTGAAAGTCCTGCAGCAATTTCAAGTACTTGTAAATCAGGATGTTGTTGAATGAGCATAATTAGATGATCATCTAACATTTTGTGGCGTGCTTTCAATGTCGTCCGCATACTGCCACCGACATATTTTTCTGCCCAATTTTCGATAGGATTGGCAATCATTGCTAAAGTTTTACCTTTAGACGTAGCAAGTAAAGGATGCGATATACCCATTTGATACCAAATATAGCCGGTGTAATGTGCAGTAAATGAAATATGTCGGTGTTTAGACAGTTGTGGTTCGCTCATGGTTATCCTTCACTGATGCTTTTTGTCGATCAGACTGATCGAGCTATATCATTATTATTTCAATATCTTAATCTTAAGTGTTTTAACAGTTTATGTGTAAAAAAGGAACACCGAAGTATTCCTATTCTTTTTCAATTAAAGTTAAAGTGAATTTTTGAATGCTTCAATCACGTGTTTAACAGACTGCCATTCTGTGCCTAAATCTAATGTTTCACCAATTTGAATTTTAGGAATTTTGCCACGCATACGCTCTAAGCGTTCTTGATTCGGTAGTGGTAAATTTTCAATGCCTGCAAGTGCCACACAAGCCGATTCACGGTTATTACACACTAGGCCCATGTCACAGCCTGCATCTAAGGCAGCTCGAATACGTGCATCGGCATTGCCTGCTATACATGCAGCTTGCATACTTAAATCATCGGAGAATAGTACGCCATCAAATTTTAAGGTTTGACGGAGAATTTTCTGAATCCAAAAAGGTGAGAAACCAGCAGGGTTCGGGTCAACATTTTCATAAATTACATGTGCTGGCATAAGTGCATCAAGTTGTGGTTTGAGCTGAATAAAGCTTTGCATGTCTTGTGCATAAATTTCGTCATAACTGCGTGAGTCAATGGCTGCAGCAACGTGAGAGTCTGCTTTAACTGAACCATGACCAGGGAAATGTTTACCTGTTGTTGCCATACCTGCACGATGCATACCTGTCATAAAGGCTTGAGCAAGTGGAACAATATCCTGCACATTTTTGGCAAATGCACGATCGCCGATTACATCACTAATATCGTTGATGTCGAGTACTGGGGCAAAACTAAAGTCAATCCCGACAGCTAAGACTTCAATTGCCATAAGCCAACCGCATTGCTCCGCGAGTTGAATGGCTTTTTCAGGTTCAGTTAAGTAAAGTTCACCAAAATGCCCCATTGCAGGCAATAGAGTGAACCCTGTTTTTAGGCGTTGCACACGTCCGCCTTCTTGGTCAACGGCAATGAGAATCTCAGGGCGAACTTGACGCATGTGATCAGTCAAAGCCCGAACTTGTGCCAGAGATTTGATATTTCGTGTAAATAAAATCACGCCACCGACTTGCGGAGCTTGCAATAGTTCAATATCTTCTTGAGTAAGTTCTGTGCCTGCGATATCAAGCATCAATGCGCCGATCATAGGAAATCCGTAGTTGTATTTTTAAAAGGAAAACAATACCTGTATTTTGCAATGATTTGCTACATTTTGTCAGTACAGATTATGATAAAACTACACGACATAGACAGATAAAGTTGTTTAAGATTTTGAAACTGTTGAATTCAGATTAAAAAGCGACACCAAATTGGAAACTCCGAGAAGGATGCATTAACGAATTATGAAACTTCAGACAATTGCTTGCGCCGTTGCATTGGCAACCGGTGGATTATTTTTTTCACACACAATTACTCAGGCAATGGCTGAAACCACTACAGCTGTTGTTTCAGGGGTAATTCAGCCTACACAAGAACAAGCCTTAGTGACTCGTCAGCTTGCAACATTGGTCGATCGACAGCATTATTTAAATATGCGCCTTGATGCAACGACATCAGGGAAAATCCTTGATATGTATCTGGATAGCTTAGATCCTGAACATACTTTGTTCCTTGCATCGGAAGTACAAGACTATAAAAAACAGTATGGTACGACTTTGGGAGCATCGCTTAAAGCAGGGGATTTAAAAGGGCCTTATGCGATTCATGAACAATACCGTAATCGTCTAAAAGAATTTTATTCATTTATGTTGGCTGAGTTGAAAAAGCCACAAAATTTAAATCAATCCAATACATTTATTGAAACCGATCGTGAAAAATCGCCTTTCTTCAATACCAAAGCTGAGCAAGAAACGTATTGGCAGAAAATGTTGGTTTCACAGCTCATTAACTTGACGATTACCAAAGAAGAAGAGCAAGCCAAGCAAAAAGCATTAAAAGATGATCCATCTCTAGCCAATGGTCAAGATTTAACAGCATCAGAAGACTTAACACCAGTTCAAACATTGACTAAACGTTATACCCGTCAACTTGAGCGCATGGGGCGTGTGAAGAGTGATGATGTGCTTGAACGCATCTTAAACTCAATGACATTGACATATGATCCGCACAGCAACTACTTCCCACCGCTTGATGCGATTGAGTTGAATCGTCAAACGACATTGCAACTTGAAGGGATTGGTGTATCGATTCGTCCTGAACGTGGTAATGAAGATTTCACTAAAATTGAAACCATTGTTGAAGGCGGTCCTGCAAGTAAGTCAGGGCAGGTGAAATCGGGTGATCGCATAATTGGTGTGGCGCAAGATGGCGATAAAATGGTTGATGTGATTGGCTGGCCAAGTTCTGAAATTGTCGGTTTGATTCGTGGTAAGCGTGGAACGAAAGTGGCTGTGAAGCTCCTTGGTGCAGGTGCTTCTATGAATCAGGCACGTATTGTGATGTTGACCCGTGATGTCATTCAAGAAGAAGATGCGGGTGTACGCTCTCGCACTGTTGAAGTGATCCGAGATGGTCAAAAACATAAATTTGGTGTGGTAGAAATTCCATCGTTCTATTTGAACTATCGTGCACGCCGTGCTGGGGGAGAATATCGCTCTGTTGCCGAAGATACCAATAAAGCATTGCAATCTCTAGCTAGTCAAAAAGTGGAAGGGGTAATTATTGATTTACGTAATAATCCAGGTGGTTCACTAGAAGAAGTTGCCAAAATGATTGGTCAGGTCATCAAGGAAGGACCTGTGGTGCAAATTCGCGATGGCAATGGCAATGTTAGTGTCTTTGAAGATACCGATGGCGGTGCACAAACCTATGCAGGTCCATTGGCTGTATTGATTAACTTGGCATCTGCATCGGCTAGTGAAATTTACTCGGCTGCTATCCAAGATTATGATCGTGGCGTAGTGATTGGCAGTACAACAACAGGTAAAGGAACGGCACAGGTTCAGTTAGACAGTTTGGCTTATGGTCAGGCAACGTTGACGCAGCGTAAATTTTATCGTGTGACGGGTGGTAGTACGCAAAATAAAGGGGTGATTCCTGATGTTAAACTCGTCGATATTTATGACGAAGAGTTTGGTGAGCGTAAAGCGAAAAATGCGTTGAAATGGGACACTATTCCAACAGCACCATTTAAGCGTGAAGGTCAGATTCAACCTTATGTGCCAGAGTTATCGGTATTGTCTAAACAGCGTGTAGATGCTGATGTGCAATTCCAATATCTTAATGCGCGTAAAGCGATTGCCCAAATTTCTAAAGATCAAAAGCAAGTCGTGTTAGATATTACTCAGCGTAAAAAAGACTTAATTGAACTTGAGGATAAGACTTTGCAAGCTGAAAATGCACGCCGTAAGGTGATGGGGCAGAAGCCATATCCAAACTGGGAAAGCTATCAAGCCTCTATGGATGCTTTAGCAGAATCTCGTGCAAAAATGAAAGTAGCGCAACGTCCATCATTGCCTGAAGAAGAGACTTTTGTGACTGAAGCTGCCAATGTGTTAATGGATTTAGGGCAATTACAGAAAAAACACTAAAGTATTGATTAAGTAATATTAAATAAAGGGCATATTGTGATATGCCCTTTTTTTGCCTAATGTGAAAAAAACTTGACCTTCAATGAGATAGTGCTATTTTAAGGATATTCTAAATTCTATTAAATCAGGTGAACCACACGTAGCAATGTGTTGTTTTAGGATTTTTTAAATAACTTAAATAACAATAATGGGTTCATTTTGGGAAGTACATTTGTATGATTCATATGAGTTATGATAATGATTTGGTGATAGGTTCTGCCGTTGTTGCGGTCATCGTCTGCTATATCGCTATTTCATTGGAGCAACTTATTTACAATGTAAATAGTCCAAAACAACAAAAAATTCTGATGATTGCTAGCGGTATGATCTTTGGTCTAGCTATTTGGGCGATGCATTTTGTAGGTATGTTAGCCTGCCATTTACCAGAGGGTTATTCTTTTGACCCAGGTCTAACCATATTTTCTTACGTTATTGCTGCAATCACCTCGACTTTTGCCATTTGGTTAACCACACGAAATACCTTACCTTTAGGGCGCCTTATTTTAGGTGCTGTATTTATGGGTGGTGGTATTTCAGGGATGCATTATGTCGGCATGATGGGCTTAAACGTGCCGAATGAAGATATTCATTATGATGGCTTAATTGTTTTGTTTTCAATTCTTATTGGTATTAGTGGTGCTGGTCTTTCATTCTGGTTAGCATTTAAATATAAACAAGCAATTAACCATCGTGGACTTTTAAAGTTTGCTGTTGCTTGCATGATTGCTTTTAGTATTGTAGGCATGCATTACACAGGTATGGCTGGTGTTATTTTCCATACAGTTGAGAATCCAACAGCACTTGGGTTTAATTATGACGAAGGTCAAACCATGCTACTGGTTGCAGTGATTTTTGCAACGTGTTTGACATTGATCGCTGCCTTTGCCGTTGCTGTGCTTGAGTTAAGATTAGAAGAGCGTAATCATCAGCTTTTACTTGCAAATAAAGAATTAGAAAACTTAGCATTACAAGACAATTTAACCAAGTTGCCGAACCGTTTATTTCTGATTGATTACACCAATGCGTTGTTTATGGCGCATCGTCAACTCGAAGGGGACGTAGCTTTTGTCTATATCGATATTGATCGTTTCAAGTCGGTGAATGATGCTTTTGGACATCATATAGGTGATGAGTTATTGGTGAAATTGGCACAACGATTACATCATCAACTCTTAGCAAGTCAGAAGCTGATTCGTATAGGTGGTGATGAGTTTTTACTGATTATTGAAAATACAACGCAAGCGCAGACAGAAGAAATCGCTGCTGCACTCTTACATACGGTTCAAGAAGGTTTTAAAATTTCGGGCAAAGAAATTAATATTTCTGCAAGTATTGGAATCGTACTCTATCCAAAGCACGGCAATGGTTTACAAGATTTGCTAATCAATGCTGAAGCAGCCATGATGCAATCGAAAGAACAAGGTCGGAATACCTATAGTATTTATAATGATTCTATTGATAAGCAACAGTCTAATCGTAGTCAATCGAAACTGATTAATGATTTATATCGTGCAGTAGAAGAACATCAATTTGTTTTATTTTATCAGCCCAAATTTACTGCTGATTATAAAATTTGTGGTGTTGAGGCGCTTATTCGTTGGAAGCATCCAAATTTAGGTTTACTCGCACCTAGTATGTTTATTGAAGGGGCTGAGCAAACAGGATTAATCATTCGTATGGGCTATTGGGCACTTGAACAAGCATGCTCGCAATTACATGAATGGAAAGAAAAAGGTGTTGTTTTTTCTTCAGTCGCTGTAAATTTATCGGCTATTCAGTTTGAACATAAGCAATTAATTTGCCGTCTTGAAGCGTTAATTCAAAAATATCAAATTGCACCAGGTAGCCTGATTATTGAGATTACCGAATCGACCGCAATGCATCATATTGAAACGAGTATTCAAACCTTTGAAAAATTACGTGCTTTAGGTATTCGTTTGGCTATTGATGATTTTGGAACAGGGCATTCAAGTTTCTTGTATTTGAAAGATTTACCTGTCGATGAATTGAAAATTGATCGTGAATTTATTCGTAATTTGACACCAAATTCAAAAGAAGAAATTATTTTAGAAAGTATTATTCAGCTTGCTAAACGTTTAGGATTAGTGGTCACGGCTGAAGGCGTGGAAACGGAATTGCAAGCAGAAATATTGAAGCGTTTAGGCTGTCAGCAATTGCAGGGGTATCTTTTGGGTATGCCATTGCCTGTACAGCGTTTAGAAGAAAGTTATGCTGTAGTCACTTAACTAAAAATCTTGAATTGTAATTTTTATCATTTATTCAGCATGCACAACCATAATATACAAATCATTTTGCTGATCCGAATAGATCTATGCAGTAACTAAAAGAAACTAAAAATTTTATTTGAATCTGCTTAAATTTAGAACTTAGCACTTCACATCTACAATCAGGCGAAACCAATGTAAACATGCAAATCTACTGTCTAAAAACGACCGACAAGATTTTTCGTAGCAGAGTGGAATTCTGCTACAATATCGCCAATTTTATATTTGGATCATTTTTGATCCTTAAAGCTGCGTATTCGCAGTAGGTATTATGCATGAGCTTTAAAAATGAATTAGCAACGCAAGTTGCTCAACGCCGCACCTTTGCGATTATTTCCCACCCCGATGCGGGTAAAACCACCATGACAGAAAAATTGCTGTTATGGGGTAAAGCCATTCAAGTGGCAGGAATGGTAAAAAGCCGTAAATCTGATCGTGCGGCGACTTCGGATTGGATGGAAATGGAAAAAGAGCGTGGGATCTCAATTACCACATCTGTTATGCAATTCCCATTTAAAAATCATGTAATTAACTTGCTGGACACACCGGGACACGAAGATTTTTCGGAAGATACCTACCGTACATTAACAGCGGTTGACTCTGCTTTAATGGTGATCGATGGTGCAAAAGGTGTCGAAGAACGTACCATCAAATTGATGGAAGTGTGTCGTATGCGTGACACCCCCATTATCTCTTTCGTCAACAAAATGGACCGTGAAATTCGTGAACCATTAGAGTTATTAGATGAAATTGAAAATGTTCTAAATATTCGCTGTGTACCATTAACGTGGCCACTCGGTATGGGTAAAGACTTCGCTGGTGTATATAACCTGATTGAAAACAAGCTTTATGTATATAAGGCGGGCTTTGGCTCAACTATTACCGATATTGAAATTCGTGATGGCTATGACTACCCAGACATTCGTGAGAAAGTCGGTGATTTAGCATTTGCATCATTTGAAGAATCACTTGAACTTGTACAAATGGCAAATGATCCACTTGATCATGCTGAGTTTTTAGCAGGACGTCAAACGCCTGTTTTGTTTGGTACTGCACTTGGTAATTTTGCCGTTGATCATGTGTTAAATGCATTTATTCAATGGGCACCTGAACCGAAAGCTCATCCAACACATGAACGTATTGTTGATGCCAAAGAAGAAGGTTTTTCAGGTTTTGTCTTTAAAATTCAGGCAAATATGGATCCGAAACATCGTGACCGTATTGCATTTATGCGTATCTGTTCAGGTAAGTATGAAAAAGGCTTGAAAATGAATCATGTACGCTTAGGTAAAGATGTGCGTATTAGCGATGCATTGACATTCCTTGCGGGTGAGCGTGAGCAGCTTGAAGAAGCGTGGCCGGGTGATATCATTGGTTTACATAACCACGGTACCATTCAAATTGGTGATACGTTTACATCAGGTGAAAAGTTACATTTCACAGGTATTCCACACTTTGCCCCTGAAATGTTCCGCCGTGTACGTCTCAAAGATCCTTTGAAATCTAAACAATTACAAAAAGGTTTGAAAGAGTTATCTGAAGAAGGTGCAACGCAGGTGTTCATGCCACAAATCAACAATGATTTGATTGTAGGTGCAGTGGGTGTGCTACAGTTTGATGTTGTTGCGTATCGTCTAAAAGAAGAATACAAAGTTGATTGTATTTATGAGCCTGTAAGCATTAATACAGTACGTTGGGTTTCTTGTGATGATGAAAAAAAATTTAACGAATTCAAGAAAAAAGCCCATGACCAATTATCTTTAGATGGTGGTGGTCATTTGACGTATCTTGCACCAAGCCGTGTAAATTTACAGTTAATGCAAGAGCGTTATCCTGATATTCAATTCCGTTCAACTCGTGAACACTAATTTGTTCTAAAACGGTATTGAATATGGGTAGTAAAAACAGCTTCTTCGAGAAGCTGTTTTTATTTGAAAATAAATGTTTTATTTATGGATGAAGGTACTGCTATGCATATATCAGGAAAAGGACTCATACTTATTAGCATATTATTGTTAGTGGCGTGTGATTCGAAACAAGATCAATCAAAAAAAAATGCGCAAGAACAAGCCGAGTCAGAGCCTATACAAGTTGAAAATCCTGATGTATTGCCGTATTTGGATATGCAAGAGACGAAAGCGGATTATGCATTGCCATTTTGTGAAAAGAAAAACTGTATTGAAATTGAAATTCAAACGATTAAAACTCAAGATACTTGGTTAAATAAATGGATTGAAACACATCAGGCATGGGTTATTCAAAATCAAGTGGGTTTAAATCAAGAAATGACGCTACAACAAGCGGTAAATGCTTATATTAAAAAATCAGATGCTTGGGAAGCTGAATTTCCAAAAAATAAAGCCTATGAGTTGCACATGCAGACGCGTATTGCATCACAGCGTAATCAGTATGTGTTATTACAGGTTTCAGTTGATACGAAACAAGCAGAAGTATCAGTTAAAGCACGCCAATATTTATATGTGGCAGATCGTAAACTTAAGAAAAATTTAACGATTTTAGATGTGATTCAACCCCAAAAACAAAATGCATTAAATAACTTAATTCAGCAAAAGTATCAAGAGTGGCTTGATCAACAAGATATGTTAGTGAAGAAGTCTGCACCCAAAAAACTCTTTTGGGGGCAGTCGGATTGGTTCTTTGATGGAGAGGGTATCGGGCTACATTATCGTGCGGGCGAAATTAGTGAAGATGCGCCACAATTTGATATTTACCTCGATAAAGCACAGACACAGCAAATGTTGAAACCTGATGTTTTCCAAAAAATGTTTTAAGCAATCAATGTGCTATTGATAGCATGAAGCATACAAAACTCAATTGAAAGCAAGGTCATATACAGGATAGGCTTATAGAAGTAAAACGCTCTGTAAGATTCTGAAGGTTGGTAATGTTGATGAAAAAAAATGCTTTAGCTGTGGCAATAATGATGTCTGCATTTGCTATAACTGCTTGTCAGCCGAAAGCTGAAAAAAAGTCAGAGCCTGTTGAGCAGACAGCATCGGCAGTGCAGGATACAACTTTAAAATTACAAGGCGAAACTCAAAAAGTGCCTGTCATATTGCCTGAATGTAATGGAAATCGTTGCCCCGAATTTAGTATTGATCGTTTACAGACCAATCAGGTTTTTGTTGATCAACAGATTGATCAGGCAATTTTACAGAATCTTGAGCGTATGCTCGATATTGGAAAATTAAAACAAGACATTCGAGCAGAAAAAGATAAACAAAGTGCAATAACAGAAGTTGCAACATCGGCGAGTGACGTTGTTACGAATGTGACACCGGTGCAACAAATGGCAATAGAGATTAAACCCTATATCACTGCATTTTCAGGACTTGATAAAGAGTTAAAAACATTGGGTGCAAGTAGTCAAATTACCTTATCTATTAGCCCCAAAATTCTTACTGCAGAGGGTGCATTGGTAACGGTCGTTTTAAATACAAGTAATTATATGGGTGGAGCACATGGTTCATCATCACAAACGTATTATAACTTTGATTTAAAAACCCAAAAATTAGTCGCACTCAACGATATAGTACAATCAGGTCAAAAAGTACAGTTGGAAAAATTAGCTTATGAGGCATTTAAAAAATGGGTAAGAGATTCGCAACTTTCGACTAATCTTGAAGAATACGAGCAAGTGTGGAAATTTAAACTCAGCGATAATTATTATTTAGGAAAAAATGGTCTTATTCTTCAATATGGTGAATATGAAATTGGTCCTTATGTTGCAGGATTGCCACGTTTAGAAATTCCATATACTCAACTGAATAAAGTTTTGAAAAAAGAGTATTTACCTGAAAATGTAAATACTGATCAGCAAAAAGCTGCTTCTACAGTGATGCCGAATAAAGATAAAAGTGAATAGTGCAATTAAACTCTTTGATACACATACTCATTTTGATGTGCCTGATTTTGATCATGATCGGGTACAACTCGCACATCAAGCAAAAGCTGCAGGTGTTGAAGGCTTGGTTTTAATTGGATTTTTACATTCACGTTTTACTGATCTGATTGAAACTCAGCATTTTTTAAATCAATTGGAAAATGCACCGAAAAGTTATCTTGCTCCAGGTCTGCATCCTTTTTTCATCGATCAGCATGAAACTCCTTTTTTACATGATTTAGAACAAATTTTAAGAACTGAAAATTGCGTTGCTGTAGGTGAAATTGGTTTGGATACCTTTAAAAAAGAACATAAGCAACCTGAAGTATTTCAAAAGCAACAAGACTTTTTCTCCGCACAATTAGAATTAGCACAGCAGTTTGAAAAGCCTGTGTTATTACATATTTTACGTTCTCATGCAGATGCGATAAAAATATTAAAAAAGCATAAATTTCAACATGGAGGCATCGCTCATGCATTTAGTGGTGGTGTACAAGAAGCAAAAGCTCTGATTGCAATGGGTTTTAAAATAGGTGTAACAGGGCAAATTACCAATCCGAATGCGAAGAAACTACATAGCGTGGTTAAAGAAATAGGTCTAGAACATCTGGTTTTAGAAACAGATTGCCCCGATATGACACCCTTGTGCTGTCAAGCTTCACATGAGCGTAGAACTCGTAATACGCCTGTTAACTTGCCTTATGTTTTGGATGGTTTGGCTCAGGTACTAGATATGCCGTGTGAAAAGTTGGCAGAGCATCTTTGGCTAAATACAATGCAAGCATTACGGTTAGAAAATGATTAGATTTAAAATAAAATAGAATATTAAAGAGAGGTTAAAATGTTTAAATCTCGTCATTTTTCTTATTTGACTGGTCTACTTTTTTTTGTATTTTCGATAGCTACTCACGCACAGCCACAAGAAAAAATTTTAAAAAAAAATACACTCAATGCTCAGCAAAAAGTGCAGTTTTGCCGACAGTTTGAATCATTCTGTGTCAATGGAAAAGTCAGTAATTTGTTTCAGGTCGAAGGTCAAAAAAATCAATTTTATGTGATTGATGAATTAAGACTTGCGCATATTGATCTGCAAAATAATTTTAATTTATTAGAAATATGGGATTTTTCGACTTATCAACCACGCACTCAAAGCGCGCGTTGGGCGGTGTTTGAACAGAGTGATGATAATAAACAACTATCGATTTTCCCTAAATTGTTTCCTATTAATGAAAATGACTATGCTGTTGGGATTGTTCAAAAATGGCAAGAAGGCTATTCAGGTGGTGGCATGAATGAAGAGGTGGTCGATTTTTTACAATTAAAGGTAAAAAGTCAGTATCAACAAGTATTTCAGAACATTCCTTTGTCGATGTATCGGATGATTCGAGCTTGCTTTTCTGAGGAAGATTATCAACAGAGTCGAGGAAAATGCCATGATGAATACACCCTAAATAGTCAGATTTTTTATGTAAAGCCTTATACTTGGCGAGTGAAATATCATTATCAAGCAGATTACTCACCTACGTCTGATTCAGGAACTCGACCTATTAATCAATATAAAACCTATCTTTTGAATGACAATCGTGAGGATGCTATTCAATTACCTAAAGGATGGGATTAGCTTTATTAAAGGTGAATTTGCTAAAATAGATAAAATTTCTGTTTTGATAAACCACAATGACTGATTTGCACCAAGATGATGAATATGACCGCCGTTTTGCAGGTGTTGCTAAAATTTATGGGGGTGAAGCATTTAATCATTATGAAAAAAGTCATGTGATGGTGATTGGAATTGGTGGCGTTGGTTCTTGGGCTGTTGAAGCGCTTGCGCGTACGGGTGTCGGTGAATTAACGTTAGTGGATATGGATTCAATTGCTGCATCGAATATCAATCGTCAATTACCTGCAATGACATCGACTTTTGGTCATGAAAAAATTGAAGTGATGGCAGAACGCTGTCGTCAGATTAACCCGCGTATTAAAATTAATTTAATCGAAGATTATTTGAGTGCGGAAAATATCAAAGAAATTCTTGCTGAAACACCTGATTTAATTCTCGATTGTATTGATGATGTCAAAGCGAAATTAGCGCTGATGTTACATTGCCGTTTTAATAAAATTCCGTTGATTGTATCGGGTGGGGCGGGTGGAAAATTAGATCCGCTGAAAATTCGTGTCGCCGATTTATCAAAAACCGAACAAGACCCAATGTTAGCAAAATTACGGACGCAACTTCGTGGCATCGGAATTTGTAAAAAGCCAAAAGAAAAGTTTGGTATTATCTGTGTCTATTCAATTGATAATCCATTTTCAAGCGCAGATGTCTGTGCTAGTGCAGGATTACGTTGTGGTGGTTATGGTTCGGCAGTGGTGGTCACTTCTAGTTTTGCCATGGTGGCTGTGGCTGAAGTTCTGAAAAAGTTGGATCAGATAAAATTGAGAGAATAAGTGAAAAAATTAAATATTAAAAAAAATACAAACCCTAAAATCAGCCAAGAAGCACATGAATTGAATCAATATGCATGGATCAATGATGTGAGTGATTGGCAAGATTTAATGGGTGTTTATCAACAATTAAAACAACAAGTTGCACCCAAGAAAGTGCTGTTAATTTTAGAAGATATTGGACAATGCAACTATACGTCTATGCATGCATCTATGAATGATGCGTTGTATTTTGATCCATCTGAATATATAGGCGATGTGAATGGTGAGGAGGAAGATATTCTTTATGAAAATTCTCAGCCTCTGGCAATCAAATATTATCTTGAGCAATTGTCTAAAGCTGAAAATCAGGTCGAATTTAAAAACTTGAAAGCGAAATCTAAATATTCACAAGCAGATTTCGACTTGCTCATTCAAATACACGAACACCCTGAAAAGATTTTAGACTCAGCAATTGAAACTAAGTTGGTGAATGTAGAGCTAGAATCTGAAAAATTTGTCGCTCAATTGAATGGTTATTTTTCTTGTGATTTCAATCCAATGGAAAGTTTTTCATTAATCCAATACTTGGAAAAAAACTTTGCCTTTGAATATATTGGACTAGGGGCTAGTTTATTTTTCTTTATTAAAACAGCGCAATTTAATTCTATAAATAATCAGAAACTTATAGATGAATTAACTACAATTTATGGGTTTGATTCAATGATAGTGGATTTTTTAAAAAAGCATTTAATGACGCATGACTATTTGATTTTGCCGTATGTGGAGTCACTTGAAGTGTTTGAAGGATGTTTGGACTAAAAAATAAAATGGCTAATTACGAATTGAATTAGCCATTTTATTTTTAAATCACTGTGAAATCGCTTGCTCTTTAATATAATCCTCAGTACGTTTCATTGCTTCTTTTATATTCATAATGGCATTTTCAACATCGGCAAAGGTTTTGGCGTTACCACCACTTAAAGCCTGACGCCATTTACGTGCACCTGGAAGATTTTGGAATAAACCTAAAATATGACGAGTGATAATTGAAAGAGGTGCACCTTCTTGCATACGTTTAGCAATGTATGGCAACATTTGATCCATCATTTCAAAACGATCAGGTAAATCTAAATTCCACAATTGTCCAATTTCAGCTAATAGATATGGGTTGTGGTATGCCTCACGACCAATCATTACACCATCAACATATTTTAAATGTTCTTGAGTTTCAGCAAAGGTTTTAATACCACCATTGATTTCGATGAGTAAGTTTGGACGATCTTTTTTTAAACGATAAACATCTTCATAACGTAGTGGTGGAACATCACGGTTTTCTTTAGGCGATAAACCTTGTAGCAGGGCAATACGAGCATGCACAATAAAATTGTCACAGCCTGTTTTCGCAACAGTATCGACAAAGTGCAACATTTCTTCATAAGATTGCATGTCATCAATTCCGATACGGTGCTTCACTGTTACAGGAATATCAACTGCATTACGCATTTCGGAAATACATTCAGCCACTAATTCAGGCTCTGCCATGAGGCAAGCACCAATCTTATTATTTTGCACACGATCACTCGGGCAACCGACATTCAAATTAACTTCGTCATAACCCCAGTCTTGTGCCATTTTGGTACAAATTGCTAAGTCTTTCGGATTTGAGCCACCAAGCTGTAACACAATTGGATGTTCTTCATTGTTATAGTCTAAATGGCGATTTGCTCCACCGTAGATGATTGCACCTGTTGTGACCATTTCCGTGTAAAGAATGACGTTAGGATTAAATAAACGCGCAAAGAATCGGTAATCTTTGGTTGTCCAATCCATCATCGGCGCAACACTGATTCGTGGGGATAGTTTACTGTCAATGTTTGGAGTACTCAGCATTTTAAAATCTAACCTTTAATCAGTGTCTTGAATCTATTGAAGCTCGGGAGTGTAAATTCACAATAGTTTAAATACGATTTAATCATCGTTAATTTGGGGCGTATTTTAGCATAAATTGAACAATCGTTCATGGCGTTAAAACTTACAGATAAAAAGAAGCCGATGCATATGCATCGGCTTCTTTCATACATCGACTAAATTGCCGAAAGTATATTTTTAAACACTAGCAAGTGCCGCATTAAACGTCGCACTCGGACGCATTATTGCATTTACTTTCGCTGTATCTACAGCGTAGTAACCACCGATATCAACAGCTTTACCTTGTACTTCTGCAAGTTCTGCAATGATCTTATCTTCATTTTCAGCCAATGCTTTTGCAAGTGGTGCAAATTTAGATTTCAATTCAGCATCTTCGTCTTGAGCAGCGAGTGCTTCGGCCCAGAATTTCGCAAGGAAGAAGTGGCTGCCACGGTTGTCTAATTCACCTGTACGACGTGATGGTGATTTGTCGTTATCCAACAATTTACCTGTCGCTTGATCAAGGGTTTTAGCAAGCAATTTAGCATGAAGATTGTTTTCTTTAATGCCAAGCTCTTCTAAAGAAACTGCAAGCGCTAAGAATTCACCAAGTGAATCCCAACGTAAGTGGTTTTCTTCAACAAGCTGTTGTACGTGCTTAGGAGCAGAACCACCCGCACCTGTTTCATACATACCACCGCCCGCCATTAACGGAACGATTGATAACATTTTAGCAGAAGTACCCAATTCCATAATTGGGAATAAGTCTGTTAGGTAGTCACGTAAGATGTTACCTGTTACAGAAATCGTATCGAGACCACGAGCAACACGTTCAAGCGTATAACGCATTGCACGTACTTGAGACATGATTTGGATATCAAGACCAGTGGTGTCATGATCTTTCAAGTATTTTTCAACTTTCTTGATTAATTCATTTTCGTGTGGACGGTATGGGTCAAGCCAGAAGATTGCAGGCATGCCTGAGTTACGTGCACGAGTAACAGCAAGTTTAACCCAGTCACGAATCGGTGCATCTTTTACCTGACACATACGCCAGATGTCGCCTTCCTCAACGTTTTGCGACATCAATACTTCACCTGTTTCAAGGTCAGTAATGTTTGCAATACCTGCTGAAGAAACTTCAAAAGTCTTGTCGTGTGAACCGTATTCTTCAGCTTTTTGAGCCATTAAGCCTACGTTTGGTACTGTACCCATCGTACGTGGGTCAAAGTTACCATTCCATTTACAGAAATTGATCATTTCTTGGTAAATACGAGCAAATGTCGATTCAGGCATTACAGCTTTACAGTCGTAAGGTTTACCATCAGCACCCCACATTTTACCGCCACCACGAATCATTGCAGGCATAGAAGCATCTACAATCACATCGTTAGGTGAATGGAAGTTAGTGATGCCTTTCGCAGAATCAACCATTGCAAGCGCAGGACGATGTTCTTGGCAAGCATGTAAATCTTCGATGATTTCTTCACGTAAAGAAGTCGGTAAAGTTGCGATCTTTTCATAAAGACCAGCCATACCGTTGTTTACGTTAATACCCAGTTCATCAAACAATTTACCGTGTTTTTCAAATGCATCTTTATAATAAATTTTCACACAGTGACCGAATACGATCGGGTGTGAAACTTTCATCATGGTCGCTTTAACGTGTAAAGAGAACAAAATTCCTGCTTCTTTACAATCATCAAGTTCTTTTTCATAGAAATCGCAAAGCGCTTTCTTGCTCATGAACATTGAGTCAATGATTTCGCCATCAAGTAACGCAACTTTTTCTTTAAGAACAATGGTTTCACCAGTTTGGGTGATTAATTCCATTTTTACGTTACGAGCACGGTCAAGCGTCATTGATTTTTCACCATGATAGAAGTCGCCTTCTTCCATGTGAGAAACGTGAGTTTGTGACCATTGCTTCCACTCGCTCATAGAGTGCGGGTGTTTCTTAGCATAGTTTTTAACAGCAGCAGGTGCACGACGATCTGAGTTACCTTCACGAAGTACAGGGTTTACAGCAGAGCCTAAGCATTTGCCATAACGAGCTTTAATTGCTTTTTCTTCGTCAGTCGTTGGATTCTCAGGATAGTCCGGAATCGCAAAGCCTTTAGATTGAAGCTCTTTAATACATGCAGTCAACTGAGAAACAGAAGCACTGATGTTTGGCAATTTGATGATATTTGTGTCAGGATCTTGAGTAAGACGACCAAGCTCAGCAAGGTTATTCGGTACTTTTTGCTCTTCGCTTAGGTATTCATTGAATTCTGCGAGTACACGTATAGCTACAGAAATGTCAGTTTTGACAATTTCTACGCCAGCCGGCTTAGTAAAGGTCTCAATGATCGGCAGTAGTGAGTAAGTTGCCAATAATGGCGCCTCATCGGTCAGTGTGTAAATGATAGTTGACTTTCCACCAGCCATATATAGCCCCTTGCTTTAGATTGAGTTTGAAAGAACTGAACTTTTGGTTCAGTCCTGCGAACCACTTTGCTTAATTAAAACATTTAAAATCTTGGTGCGCTTAGCACTTCAGCCAAAGCAATATCTTGTTATATTGCCATCTAGCTGAAAAAATATACACATTAGTGTTGTTCGCCAATAGCTTTATTCTACTTGAAATTTAGTCTTTTTTCGAATCGAAAGATATTTGTCAATCTCTATAGTGACAAAATGTGAAGCAAATTACGTCAGTTAAGAATTTATACTAAACGTGATGATAAAATATATTTATCAAAAGATTCATGGCTTTATCACTAAAACAGTAGAAGTGGGAGTGCTATTGTTATTTTGTAGAGTGATAAACCAATTTTTTAGGACATGTTGGGTATCATAAAAATAAATCATCTATAGCTAAATTCTTTGCCTATTTACCTGCGATAAGTATTCAATAGCCCCTCAAAGAACTCTTGAGTTATAAGTTGTATTCACTTATTAAATAAGTGTTTTTATGTCTTAATATAAACATCACATCTGTATAAAATTACTATGTATTGAATTAAGTTTTCTATATTTAAAAAATTATAATGCTTATTTTCATAAATATTTTTATAAATTTTACGAAAAACAAAATAATTTGTGGTGTTCATCAGCTTTTTTATGATATTTGTTAAATAATTAGTCGTTATATGTTAAAACATGCTGTAAAGTTATGTAAGTAAAGTAAAGAAACTGTAAAAAGATTCAAACGTTCAATAATAATTCAAAGGTCAGTCTAAGTGAGGGCGTATGCAACTACATTTACTGGAAATAGGTGAGGCAGATCTTTTGAGTGCATGCCCAGTTGCATTGTTGTTAGGCGTTTTTACTGAAGATAATAACCTTGAGCGTTTTTTGCGTATTTCTCGAAAGATGTTAAATACGAAATATGCAATTTTAGCATTTGAAGATGAACCCTATGTTTGGTATTCAGATTCAAATGGTTTTAAAGCCTTTCATGCCAACCCCAATGCACAATTACATACTTATTTCGATAATGCTACGTTGATTGATTGTCATCATCATAATTATGCTTCATTTTCGCAACATGTCCATGACTTGGGTGCAGAGCATCAGCGGATTGTTGGTTTTGATTTAAGCCCTAAGTTGAAAGGATCCTTAGGGAAGGTCGTTTATTTTGATGATGAAAATATTGAGTTCGATACGGAAAGTGTTGCCTTAGTTGAAGATTTATCTGATGGCTTGATGAAGTGTTTAGAAATGAGCGTGGAAGCTTCAGAATTTAAAGAACTCTATGAACAACAAGCGGCGTTAAATCTAAGTAAAACTAAATTTTTTCAGATTATAGCACATGATTTGAGAGCACCTTTTCATGGTTTGCTTGGTTTCTCTGAAGTATTGGCGCAAGAGCGTGATACCTTGGATGAAGCAGGTGTACAAGATATTGCAGAATTTTTGCATGATACGGTACAGTCTACCTATAGTTTACTTGAAAGCTTATTAAATTGGGCAATGGCAGAGGGTGGGAACTTTGTTTATCATCCAATCAACTTTAAACTCAATCAGTTGGTTGATATCGTTTATGATGTTTTAAAAAGTTTCGCATATAAGAAAAATATTGAACTTAGTCACCATGTTCCTGCTGATTTGGCGGTATATGCTGATATGAATATGATGACGTCTGTCGTGCAAAATCTTGTTGCGAATGCATTAAAATTTACTCATATGGACGGTTCGGGTAAGGTAAGTATTCATGCACAACGTGTTGAAAATGGCATTGAGTTAAAAGTAACAGATTCGGGTTTGGGAATGTCAGCAACTCAGTTGGAGCATATTTTTGAACCACAAATCAAATTTAGCTTGAAGGGTACTAATGGTGAAGCAGGTACGGGTTTAGGACTTGTGCTGTGTAAGCGATTTATTGCTTTAAATCATGGTGAAATTTACGTGACTTCTAAAGAAGGCATAGGTACTGTTTTTAGCATAATTTTACCAGCAGCGGTTAATGAACATCAAACATTAGTCAAGGCTGAGGTGCATGAGCATCATTCCGTAGGTTAGTTATTTCTGCATTTTTTATGATTTAACATTCAGGAATTTTAGGGATGTATTTCATTAGCATATTTGTGCAATAAAAATAAAAAGAATATAGCGAAAATTGCCCCAATATTCACAGCAACTGATATAAATAACACTTCAATTGAAAGTACAGGTTTTTCAGATGAATACTGCACAATTGCAAAAAACATTACGTGCCAGTCAATATGCCGAACAAATATTAAATTTACATCAAAATACACTTGAGCAGGATGCAGCAGTACATCCTTTTGATCAGTCGCTTTCAACTGAAAAAATTCAATTATTGATACAACAAAGCCTTGTAGGACTTCAAGATGAAGCACAGTGGATGCAAGCACTTCGAGTATTACGTGCACGTTTAATGTTTCGTTGGATTTGGCAAGATGCCAATCAACAGACGGATGTGGTGACCTTAACTCGTGAGCTTTCAGATTTTGCCGATGCGTGTATTGTCGCAGCGAAAGAATTTGCACTTATTCCATTATTGGCAAAACATGGAGAGCCCATTGGTTATAGTGGAAAAGTACAAGATTTAATAGTTATTGCGATGGGGAAACTCGGTGCACAAGAACTTAATTTATCGAGTGATATTGACCTGATTTTTGCCTTTGATGAGCAGGGAGAAACCAATGGTCGAAAATGTATAGATGTACAGCAGTTTTGTATTTTGTGGGGGCAGAAGCTAATTTACTTGCTTGACCACATTACGGCGGATGGTTTTGTTTTTCGAGTAGATATGCGTCTGCGTCCATGGGGCGATGGTTCAGCATTGGCGATCAGTCATGTCGCTTTGGAAAAATACCTCAGCCAGCATGGACGTGAATGGGAACGCTACGCGTGGATTAAAGCTCGTATTATTACGGGGGGCGCTGAGGGCGATGATTTATTGGAAATGACTCGTCCATTTGTATTTCGTAAATATGTCGATTACACCGCTTTTGAAGCCATGCGTGAAATGAAAGCGATGATTGAGCGAGAGGTTTCTCGTCGAAATATTGCTGATGATATTAAGCTCGGCGCAGGTGGAATTCGTGAAGTTGAGTTTATTGTCCAAGTTTTTCAATTGATTTATGGTGGATCAAAATTAGAACTACAAGATCGTCAATGCTTGGTTAGCTTGAAACATTTGGGTGAAGTCGGCTTACTTGATGCTCAGGCAGTCATTGACTTAGAAGATGCTTATCTATTCTTACGTCGCGTAGAACATGCTATTCAAGCCCTTAATGATCAACAAACACAGTCTTTACCGACAGAAGATGATTTGCGCCAACGTCTGACAGATACTTTGGGTTTTGAAGATTGGGATACATTTATTGCTTTTTTAAATGAAAAACGTGGCAAAGTCATTTATCAGTTTGAGCATTTAATTAAAGAAAAAGGCTGTGAAACAACGGTTGAAAATTCAACTCAGCTTGAAAATCGTTTAGAGGCTATATTGGATGCGAATGCTAAAAATCTCATTCATGAATTCTGGTATGGGCATGCGATTAAAAAACTGCCTGCCAAAGCGGTACAGCGTTTAAAAGAGTTTTGGCCTTATCTAATTGAAGCAATTTTACAGTCTGACAAACCACAAATTGCATTGATGCGTTTAATGCCTTTAGTGGAATCGGTTATGCGCCGCACTGTTTATTTGGTCATGTTAATTGAGAGTAAAGGGGCATTACAGCGACTTGTCAAAATGGCAACGGTAAGTCCTTGGATTTGTGAGGAACTTACGCATTATCCAGTATTACTTGATGAATTTTTGTCGATGGATTTTGAGTTGCCACAACGACGTTATTTAGAAGACTCTCTACGCCAACAACTCCTTCGCATTGAAATTGATCAAGTTGAAGATCAGATGCGTGTTTTAAGACTATTTAAAAAATCTAATGTCTTAACAGTCGCTGCAAGTGATGTTTTGGCTGAAAGCCCACTGATGAAAGTATCTGATGCATTGACTGATATTGCTGAAGTTTCAGTGATTGCAGCACTTAATTTAGCTTATCAAACTGTGGCGAAACGACATGGCTATCCACTAGATGAAAATGGAAGACGTTGTTCGCTTGATCACTTAGCTTTTGTAGTAGCAGGTTATGGCAAGTTGGGTGGTATTGAATTGGGTTATGGTTCAGATTTGGATTTGGTCTTTATCCATGCCATGGATGAGCAAGCCGATACAGATGGCACGAAAGTCATTAGCGGTTTTGAGTTTGCTATGCGTGTGGCACAAAAATTTATGTCACTGATGACCACGCAAACGCTAGATGGTCGTGTTTATGAAATTGATACACGGTTACGTCCGTCAGGTGAGGCAGGCTTACTTGTCACAAGTTTGAAAGCATTTGAACAATATCAACTTAAAAGTGCATGGGTGTGGGAGCATCAAGCTTTGGTACGTGCTCGTTCAATTGCAGGTGAATTATCGTTAAGAGAAAAGTTCGAACAATTACGTTGCCGTATTTTGACTTTACCTCGTGATGAAGAAAATGTTCGAGTCGAAGTACTGAACATGCGCCAGAAAATGAAAGACCATCTTGGTTCATCAAAAGAGCAGAAAAAAGATGGTATTTTTCATTTAAAACAGGATGCAGGTGGTATCGTTGACATTGAATTTATGGCACAGTACATGGTGTTAGCCTGGAGTGGGACGAATCAAGATCTCGCCCATTATTCCGACAATGTAAGAATCCTAGAAGATGCTGGCAAGGCCGGTTGCTTACCAAGCAGCGACGTTACAGCACTGATTCAAGCCTATTTGAGTGAACGCGCCGAGAGCCATCGTCTAGCACTTGCAAATCATAATATGCAAGTGAGTGCAGCCGACTGGCACGATACCCGAGAGGTCGTTTGTAAATTGTGGCAAAGACTAATTGATCCAACTGCGACATTCGCATTGGAAAGTGAATAATTGTGTAAAAAAATTTGGAGTGTGTGGCATGAACTTGGCTGATCGTGATGGTTTTATTTGGCAAAATGGACAAATGGTTGATTGGCGTGAAGCAAAAACTCACGTCTTAACACATACTTTACACTATAGTATGGGTGTGTTTGAGGGTGTCCGAGCTTATGAAACTCCGAATGGAACAGCGATTTTCCGTTTAAAAGAACACACTAAGCGTCTATTAAATTCTGCAAAAATCTATCAAATGAAAGTTCCGTATGATCAAGCGACATTGGAGCAAGCCCAAATTGATGTTGTTCGTGAAAATAAATTAGCATCTTGCTATTTGCGTCCAATCATTTTCATTGGTTCTGAAAAATTGGGTATCGCTGCAACAGACAATACAATTCATGCAGTTGTTGCTGCTTGGAGCTGGGGTGCTTATCTGGGTGAAGAAGCAATGGCGAAGGGGATTCGTGTAAAAACGTCTTCATTTACCCATCATCATCCAAATGTGACCATGTGTAAGGCTAAAGCGTCAGGTAACTATACTTTGTCTATTCTTGCACACCAAGAAGTAGCACATTCTGGTTATGACGAAGCAATGTTACTCGATCCACAAGGTTATGTATGTCAAGGTTCGGGCGAAAACGTATTCTTAGTCCGTGATGGTGTGATTCATACACCTGATGTTGCTGGTGGTGCGCTTGATGGTATTACCCGTCAAACAATTATTACCATTGCTAAAGACTTGGGCTATGAAGTTATTGAGCGTCGTATTACTCGTGACGAATTTTATATTGGTGATGAAGCATTCTTTACGGGTACTGCGGCTGAAGTAACGCCAATCCGTGAATATGATGATCGTCAGATTGGTGAAGGTGTTCGTGGTCCAATTACAACACAAATCCAAAAAGCATATTTTGATGCGGTTCAGGGTAAAGACCCTAAATATGCACACTGGTTAACTTACGTAAAATAAGTTCATCGGTTAAGATAAAAAGGCGAAACGTGTTTTCGCCTTTTTTTATGAGTCAAACATCAGGAAAGGATCATGCATGCATATTGTCTATGCCAGTGATGGGAAAGCCGGGCACCGTTCACAGGCAGTCGGTTTGTTTAAAGCAATGCAACGCCAATATACTGATGAGGTGACTTTTGAAGAAGTTAATATTCAAGATTTACCGATTTTTTCATTATTAATGGGAATGTTGATTAAATCTTTTCGTGGTTTTTCTAAACAACCTGATTATATTTTTGGTGTGGGCAGTCATACTCAATTACGTGTTGTATTGCTAGGTAAAATTTATCGGCAAGCTAAAACTGTGATTTTGATGAAACCAAATTATCCATTTACTTGGTTTGATCATGTGATTATTCCAGAGCATGATGGTATTGCTGAAAATGGCAACGTGATTTTGACACAAGGGGCTTTAAATCCCATTATCAATGAGCAACGACATGTACCTAATCGAATTTTAATTGCTTTGGGCGGTTCATCTAAACGCCATCAATGGAATGAAGAAAAGGTTCTACATAGCCTGAAAAATATTGTGGACAATAATCTTCAGGCAGAATTTATTTTAACAACTTCTCGCCGCACACCATCTGAATTTTTGACACACTTAAAACTAGAGAGCTTTGCTGAAAACTTAAATATATTTCCTGTAGAGGAAACACCGCAAGGTTGGATTTTTGAAGAAATGCAAAAAGCTGAAGCCGTTTGGGTGACAGAGGACAGCGTGTCGATGATTTTTGAAGCATTGACAGCGGGTTGTCGGGTCGGTGTGATTGAAATTGATCGTTTAAAGCAAGATCGGATTACCAAGTCGATTGATCAGATGATTGAAAAAAAAGTGATTTCTAAGACAGAAAGTAATGCAGATTTACCACAAGCACAGACTTTTAAAGAAGCAGAGCGTGTGGCAACATATCTTTTAGCAAAATAATGGATTTTCACTGTGATTTATCTACTCATTCTACTATTGGTTTTAATGATTGCATTTAGTGTTAAATATGCATGGTGGAAACCTGCTGTAGATTGGAAGCGACCACGTGTATTGATGTATCACATGGTGCGTGAGCATATTGATGGTGCAAAATTTAATAAATTACGTGTTCAACCTGCTGCGTTTGAAAAGCAAGTAGCATGGATGAAAGCTGAAGGCTTTCATTTTGTCACCATGCAAGAGTTACAAGACAATTGGGGCAAGCATCCTGAGAAAACAGTTGCGATTACTTTTGATGATGGTTATCTCGATAATTTAGAAAATGCCTATCCAATTTTAGAAAAATATCATGCAAAAGCAACGATTTATGTTGTCGTTGATCGTCATGAACGTGATTGGTCAACCTATAAAAAAGCCCATCATAACAGCGGTGAATTAGCACGAGAGCCGAAACTTAATGATGAGCAGGTTCATTTTTTAGCTCAAAGTGGCATTGTTGAAATAGGTTCGCATACATTAACGCACGCTAATTTAGATAAATTATCTGATGCTGAGTGTTTGGTTGAACTGCGTGATTCTAAAGCTCAATTAGAGCAACTTACCCAAAAAACGGTGATGAGTTTTGCTTATCCTTTTGGTATTTATTCACAACGTGATGTTGAGACCGCAAGGCAAGTTGGCTATAGCAATGCTGTAACGACTAAGGAAGGCATTGATGCTGATTTACCTGATTTTATGCAGTTACAACGTATTAAAATTAGTGGTAAAGATTCAATGTTTGCCGTGAAATTACGTTTAAAGTTGGGTAAACGTAATTAATTACGGCGAAAATAAATCATAATGATTTTGTATTGAACTGTGTATATTGGCATCCGTTATTGAAACAAAATGGTTATTTATATGAGCAATCAAAAAAGTAAAGTTGCAATTTTATACATTGCAACAGGACGTTATACTGTTTTCTGGGATTATTTTTATCAATCTGCGGAGCGGAATTTACTCCCTGATTGTGATAAACATTATTTTGTATTTACAGATGATCAGGAATTATTAAATACTTCAGATACGCATAACGTCTCTTATATTTTACAAAATAAATTAGGATGGCCACACGATACATTAATGCGTTTTGATATTTTTTTAGGTATTAAAGATCAATTAGAAACTTTTGATTTTATTTATTTTTTCAATGCAAATACAGAAATATTGTCGCCAATTTATGCTCAAGATCTTTTGCCTCAAGCAGATACGGAGCAATTGGCCTTTGCAATACAGCCCCATGCTTTTCATAAAAATCGAAATAAATATACCTATGACCGAAATGTTTTGTCTAAGGCAAATATCCCTTTAAATCAAGGGAAGTATTATTTTACTGGTGCATTAAATGGTGGTCGGTCACATGCATATTTAGCAATGTGCAAAGAGCTAAGTTTAAATACACATGAAGATTTAAAAAATGATCAAATTGCATTGTGGCATGATGAAAGCCATCTCAATAAATATGCACTCAATCGAAAGGATATTAAAGTTTTACATCCATATTTTACGCGTGGTGAAAAAGAGCCTTGGAAAAAAAATGCTAAAGTGATGTTCTCCGATAAAGGGCATTATCGTTTTGGTGGGCATGCATATTTACGTAGTGAAACATCGCAAAAAATGAGTCAGTCAGATTGGGAACAATCAGCACATGCCAAACAGAAAGGCTTAAGCTTTAGAATGAAACAATATTTTGCATCCTTATGGATGTGAGGTGGATAGATTAGAATGGGCTAAAGTGTATTGGGTAATATTTTTTAGCTCATTAATAAATCATATTATTTTTTAGCGAATACTTTTTTGGGATGTAGAATATACAACCATAAAAGATATAAAAAATAATCGAAATGATTTAATTGAATCACAGGTGTGATTTGTAGGCTGTAGTGATTTTTATTAACGACTGACGTATCTGTATTGATATAAATCAAACCGAATTGTGAAGCAAAGCGTTCATAACGGTAGGGATATTTATTTTGTTGAATAACCGATTCAATCGCTAATGAATAGGAAACTGGACCAGTCGTATTGAGTACACCTTTACGACCAACATGATATTTCATTGGCGTATAGTGCTTTATTCGATAGATAACTTCATCAATTACAGCTTTTAAAAAGGGTGAGTTTGGCTTACAAATAATATTCCATTGTTGATATTCACCATGTTTTAAATGCTTTAAATGTTTATTAATACCGTAGCCTTGGTATTTTTGACCTTGTTCATTTTCCCAACCACAGATAACTAATTCATCTTGATCAGTTAATATTTCATTAAATGGCTTGGAACAAGAGCTTTTTAAATCGAGATATACACCACCTTCTTTATACATGAGTAAATATCTAAAAAAGTCAGAACGTGCAGCAGGATATTCCTTTTGAATAGACTGATAGATCGTCAGCATTTCTACATCATAATGTCGAGAAATATAGTCGACCATTATGGTTTCATCATAAAGATGATATTCCCAATCTAAATTTCTCTGACGCAGTTCAGCAATCGATTGCTTAATATTGTCAGGAATATTTGCTTCACCTTGTAAATAAATTTGATGAATGATTTTGGGAATAGCCATAAAAAGCCTTTCTTTACAGATGAAAGAGATTAAAAAATTAAATAATAGGTCGTCTAACTTGATCTAATTTTGAAAAATAAGTTTTCAGTTCATTGCTACGACTCGCCCACCATTTTTCAGGATTTCTTTTTGCAAGAATATAAAATAAAAACTCTTTGATGCTTTTTTGATTACGAGATTTTAAACTTTTCCAATAGGTTGAAAGAGCTTTTTTCTTTAGTAAATTTTGCTGAGTTTGATCTAATTCATGATCGTTTAAAAAATCATAAATGGTAAAAAACATATCATGATGTTGTTGGTTTAGGTTTTGAGAAAGACGATTATCCCCACGTTTTGTTTTGGTTTCTGCAACATCTAAAATGACAAAAACAGTCGGTGTTTTTGTGAAAAGCAGCTTTTTTGCAACAGCACCTAGCTGTAAAGCGAGTGATTCATCTTGGATGAATAACGATGCATTACATCCATTGGATTGTAACCATACTTCACGACTGCACATTACACACATTTCCATAATGTTATGTTGGATCATGTAGGTAAGTGGATTTTCTATAATTTGAGTATCCATTTTAGGATGTTGTTGCATTCCGGCTAAATCATAAATTTTTACTTTATTGCCATAAAACAAATCACAACTAGATTGTGTCATTAAATCTAAAATTTGCATTAAGCGATTGGGTGCAAGGACATCATCGGCATCCATAAAAAATAAATAATCGCCTTGAGCTGTATTTGCCCCTTGATTTAAACGGTTTGCAGGGCCTTTATTGTCTAAATTACGAATGATTTTAACTTTAGAATAGTGTTGCTCTAAATAGTTTGAATACTCAATCCACTGTGGATCGGTAGATGCATCATCAACTACGATAATTTCAAGTAATTCAACTAAATCAGGTTGTAAAGAATCAATGGTTCTCTTGAGCAAAGGACCTTTATTGAAATGAGTCAGAATGACGGAGATACATGGTGTATTCATGATGTCAGTTCACCTGTTTATATTTTAAGGTTTTGTTGAGCCATAAGAAGAACGTGTTTAAATGGCCTGTAAAACTATTTGTCGCGAGAAATTGAACTTGTACAAACTCAATATTATATTTTCTGCAAAAAAACATACGGTGATGTCCTTGATGCAATTTATCTTTTACACCCAGTCCACGACATAACATAATTGCCATAGGATGATTTTTATCATAGCCATGATCACGAAAGGATTGATCAATTTTATTGAAACGGTCTTGGCGTTGATCTTTTGGAACACCCCATTTGTTACGTTCGCTATAATTGTATGCAGTTTCTTCAGTCTTTAAATTGCGTTCTAAGTGGTTGTCAATGATATCGCTGAGGCGAATTTCATAACTTTGGAAAGAGGCATCTTGGTATTTTTTACGAATAGGTTTCAGCAGTCCTAAAACAGACAATTGAGGTGCACGTTGTTCAAAGACAATCCGAGTTGGATAATGGCTGAGCCCTTGTTTTTGAGCTTCGAGTAAAATATCTCGACCACAACCCAGTAGATCTGGGATATTTTTACTTTCTTTCCCGATCAATAGAATGACAGGGTCATGATAAATGTATGCAGATGGGGCTAAAGTTGCATCATTTAAGGCGAGCAATTCTTCAATTTTAATGTGATAAATATCCGAAGAAAAACCGAGTTGACTCATACCTAATCATTAAATCTATTAAAACAAGAATCATAGACGTGTTGACCTAAAAAATCTATGTATCCTTAACAATATGAATGGTATTTAGATCATCGAAATAGTATAAAATTTTACTTTAATTAAAGATGTTCCTGAGTTCGCCGGTGAAAAAGTATTTAATCAGTATTGAAAAAGAAGGTAGCCCTCGTTTGGCGGGATTTTTTGCCCAATCAACATTTGCTCAATATCAAACTGAATTTAAAAAAATTGGTGTGCGTGGTGCAGACTTACCAACAGCAGAATATTTTAAATTGGCAGTGGCTGGGCGTAAAAAAGCATTAAGCCCTGCTGAGTTAGGATGTACTTTATCTCATGTGACAGCATTTAAAGATTTTTTAGCTTCAGATGAACAATATGCATGTATTTTTGAAGACGATGCGGTTTGCCTTGATGATTTTGATCTAAATACTTTAGAAACTCAGGTGCAGGCATTGAATTTACCTGCTGAATTTTTATTAAGTATGGGCGGAATTCAGCTTAGAAGTAGTCATCGTGTGCGAGGTCATTTTTTAGATCAAAAAATTAATAATCGCTCAGTCTTAAAGTTACACCCCATTTATTTTGGGCGTTTATTTTATACCTATGCTTATATGATTGATCGGAAAATGGCGGAACTTTTACTGAGATATCATGAAATGCCAAAAGGCTGTGATCATTGGTCGCAATTACGAGATTACGATCCTAATTGCCAACTTTATGCGACATTTTTATTCAATCATCCTGAATTGGGTGAAGAAATGGTTGGGCAAAGTTATATAGAGCAAGAACGGAAATTATTGAAAAATCATGGTGAAGCTAAAAAATCATTTTTTACTCGATTCAAAATTTCATTGTTAAAACGCATTTATAAATATGCATTAAATCGTTATAAAGTTTAAGTAATTGATATGAAAAATGATTTAATTAACCTGTTTTCAACAGATGAAGAGCAAACACGGAAACTCAAAAAGTGGCATAAACAGCCATGGCGTACTTATTATTCTTTGTTTGTTTCAAAAGAAAAACGCAAGCAACAAAAGTTACAAGCCAATTTATTACAAAAAAAACATGTCGCAAAACTGTGGAATATTTTCTTAGAACAGTATTTTCAAAACAAACTTGAATACTTTCAATTAAAGCCTAAAAAAGAATTGTTGAATCAAAAAATTATTTGGCAATATTGGGGGCAGGGATTAGAACAGGAAAAATTACCTGATTTAGTTAAGCTCTGTTTCGCATCTGTTGATGAGTATAAAGCAGATTATCAGGTGATTCGTTTAGATGAACACACTATACGAGAGTATCTAGATTTACCTGATTTTGTTTGGGAAAAAAAGAAAAATCCACAGTTTAAGCCAGCATTTTTTGCAGATTTACTTCGTTTGGCTTTGCTTGATGTTTATGGTGGAGTTTGGATTGATGCTACAATTTTACTCACTGCACCGATAGAGCAAAAGCTTTTAAGCCAAGACTTTTTTATGTTTCATAGAGATGAAAAAGTACAAAATAAAGAATTTTGGCAAGAGTTCAATCAGGATTATTTTGGTTGGAATGATGAACATTATGTAAATGTTTTAAATAGTTTTATTGTTTCAAAATGCAGGAATAATATTGTTCATATTTGTTTGGATGTGATGCTAAATTATTGGAAAACTCAAAATAATATTCCACATTATTTCTTCTTTCAAATCATGTTTAATGAATTGATGAATCACTATTTGACTACGGAAAGTATGCAAATTTTGGATGATACGAAGGTTCATCTTTTGCAAATAATACAAAATGATCGCTTTAATCAGGAGCAATATGATTTAATTTTAAAACAAGTGGGTATTCATAAATTGAATTATGTCAAATTATTGCAACAGAAATCTTATTATGAGCACTTGTTATCTATTTATAAGATATAGATATAATGTATCGTGATATAATAGGAAAATCTTAATCTTTTGCGTATATCTTTGCGATTTAGTTTTGAATGGAGATTTTGAGTCTATATTTTATGATGATGAAAAAACCACTTGTATCCATTATAACTCCTTGTTTTAACAGTCATTCAACAATTATTGAAACAATAAGGAGTGTAAAAAATCAGTCATATCAAAATATTGAGCATATCGTTATTGATGATGGCTCGACAGAGCCAATTAAAAATGTAATTCAAACTTATTTATCGAATATTATTTTTTTACAACAAGATAATATGGGAGTTTCCGCAGCTCGGAATAATGCTGTAAAGCATGCTCAAGGTGAAATTTTAGTTTTTTTAGATGCAGATGACTTAATTGATTCTACATATATAGAGAAAGTTGTACAGTCCTTTGAACTTCAGCCAAATATAGCAATGGTCGCTTGCTATGTATCCGAGATAGGACGTTCAAAAAATAAAATTAAAATCAAACCTTTTTGCCAAGAATCATTTTATTATCACAACAACTTATTTCCGTCTATTATTGCAGTTTCAAAAGTATTGTTTGAAAAAGTTCAAGGCTATAATGAAAATTTAAAAGTGTGTGAGGATTGGGATTTATATTTACGTATTTCTCAAATGAATGCAAAAGTTCATGTGATTCCTGAGTATTTATTTTTTTATCGAAAACATAAAGATCTTTCAAGCTTAACGGATTTGATGGGTCGAGATAAAGATACGGTTCATAAAGCATATTATTCTTTATATCAAACACATCAAGATTTTTATGATCAAAAACTACTTTCGCCCCTAAATGTGGCTTATTTGAAAATTAAATCAGATAAAAGAGTTAATAAAGTATTTAAAGTTTTGAAATTTGTGTTGCTATTGTTGTTATTTTTGAGCTGTACTCTACTTGGAATAAATGATTTAAATATGGTTAATTTAACGTTTAATATTTTAATTATTCTGACTTTGTTATTGCTATTTATTTTTATTGTGCGCGCTGAAAATAAGTTGAAAAAATTTGATATTAAAAATATCCCTCATATTGATTAAATTGGAATATTGGGGAGTTTTTTATTTATTGAGAAATTGGATCTCATTTAATTATTTAGCATTTAGGTAAAGTCTTGAAAAAGTATTTAATTAGTATAGAGCAAGCTGGTAGCCCTCGTTTAGAGGCTTTTTTTAATAATGTAACCTTTCAAAAGTATCAACAAGAGTTCCAAAAATTTGGTGTCATTGGTGCAAACTTATCAACAAAGCAATATTTTCAATATGCTGTTGCAGGTAAGCAAAGACCTTTAAGTCCAGCAGAGCTGGGGTGTACGCTCTCACATGTGCAGGCTCTACAAGACTTTTTATCCTCAGATGAAAAGTATGCATGTATTTTTGAAGATGATGCGATAAGTATTCTCGACTTTGATTTAAATGATCTAGAGCAAGAGGTTGAAGCTCTAAATTTAAAAGATACTTTTTATTTGAGTTTAGGTGGTATTCAGCTTAAGGTGAATCAAAAAGTAAGAGGTCATTTTTTAACAGGGACACTCAAGAATAAAAAAGTTTTGCATGTTAATTTATTATATATCCGTCGTTTTTCCTATGCATATGCTTATGTTATTGATCGTAAAATGGCTGAAGTATTTTTGAAGTATCATGAGTCACCAAAAGTGTATGATCATTGGGGGGAGTTATATGATGAAAATAGCCATATTCATTTTTATGCAACACATTTATTTGATCATCCTGAATTAGATGAATGTGCAGCGGGGCAAAGTTATCTTGAGTTAGAAAGACAAACTTTACAATATAAGAATAAGAAAGAGAAAAAGAAAAATATTTGGGGGCGCTTAAAAATTTCTTTAATTAAGCGAATCTATAAAATGACGCTAAAAAAGTATAATTGAATTTCAAATAATCAATTGAGCTAAATAAATAGTGATCAATTTGATATTTATTGAGCTCATCATTATTGAGATTGTAAATGTGAATTTCTAATATGAAGTTTTTCGATAATGATAAAACTCATCAATGTTGCAACTACTAAAAAATAAATGAAAGTTGTAGAGAGAAAAAATAAATAATATTCAGTTAGTCCACAAACAGCATAGAAAAAAGTAAAAACACTTCCAGAGATAGCAAGCATTTTAATTTTTTCATTGGCGCAGAATATATCTTTTAAAAAGAAAAAGAAGGGAATTAATAAGGTTACAAGTAATCCAAATAGCCCTAATATGCCATGTGCTGCTAACTCATTAAAATAAATACTATGAAGGTGTTGATAACATTCAGGAATCTTGCCTTGTTTCGCTAATTTGCAATTATTATCTTCAATTCCATATAAACTTATACCTAGTATAGGTTTTGTCTTAAATAATTCTATGCCACTTTTCCATAAGACTAAACGTGTGCCTGTACTATTTTGATAACTTTGGTTTTTGATTAAAGCAGTATCATTATTTAAGTCCGAAATTCGATTTTTTAGGGGGGAGTTAGCGAGTGAAATATTGATAACAATAAACATTAATATAGCAGCTAAAAAAACGAAACATTTTTTGGTTTGTTGTTTAAAGTAGAGTAAAAATATAAAGCTATAAATAAAAGGTAAAGCTAACCATGTGCCTCGCGTACCATGTAAAATGAGTGTGAACATGGAGAGTAAACTCAATGCTAAAAATAAATATGAAGACTTACTTTTTAAATAAAATGAATAGCATAGAGTTACAATGCTTAATGATATTAAAGTAATATCATAGCTAATAATCGGATTGAAAAACTGAGATAAATCTCCTCGATTAAAGTCGAGTAAAATATTAAAATAGGAAACATAGAAAAATGTAATACAGCAAACAATCAATAAAATATTATAAAATATTTTTGGCGTAAATTTATTGTAATAAAATACTGTAGGAAGTGTCATAAATGCTATAAACCAAAAATATTGATCTATTAGTCGTTTATAAGTTTTTAGGTAACCTTGGTTCGGAATATTTTCAAAACGATCTAATACATAATAACTCAGTGTACAGGTCAAAAGACTGATGCTACAAAATATAATAAGAGAGATATTAGGTTTTATGAATTGCTTGTTCTTTAAATGGTAGAAATAAAAAAGTACAAAAATAATTGAAATATACCAAAGACGGAATTTTTCATTCAAAATATAATAAATAAATAAAGCTAAAAATAGAACTGAAATAAATAGACTAGACTTTGCTTTAGTCAAAGTTTCTAATTCAATTTTTAGCATAAAAAACACCTAGAGTTAATCTTTAGGGATTGCTCTGATTACGTATCAATTTAAATGTATTGGAATAAAATTTAGGTGATTAGATTAGTGATTATCCGCATTACCTTTCAACACAAGGTAAATTAAAGCGGTAATAATCAGGAATCCTGCTAAAAAACTGCTTGTACTGAAATATACAATACGTTGATAGGTATCTAAGTTAAACAGTTGATGATTTAAAATGTAGCGCATAAAACCCCATTGTGCGACTGAGAACACAATAAGAATAATGGTATGACGAAGAACAGCAGGGCGCATAGCCATCAGGTTTTACCTCAAAGATTGATCACGTTATTATGCCATTTTTGCGAATTAATCTCAATTGAATACGAAATCAAGCAAATATATAAAAATAGCGAAGTCATTGATCAATTCGCAGTTAAAAAATTATTTTCTGTATATATTGATGTCGTCTGAGGTTTTACGAAAACGTTTATATGACCAAATATATTGCTCAGGGGCAATATCAATCATTTTTTGTATTTCAGCATTAAGTGTATCGACAGAAAGTTGTAAATCTTTAGATAAAATATCTTCTGATAAAGGGTGGCAGATAACCGAAAAATGTTGAGAGTTGTGAGTATCGCGAATACAACTTAAACCAATAACATGACATTGCGTTTTACTTGCGAGTTTAGAAACAAGTGTACTTGAAAGGGCATGTTGTCCATAAAAATTAGAGAAAATTCCACCTGATGGTTTTGGGACATGATCAGGTAAAATGACGGTAAGCCCACCTTGTTTCAAGTGTTTAAAAATAGCCCGAATACCTGTTTCATCCGTCGGGACAAGCGTAGCGTTAAATTTTTCTCGAGCTTCTAAAACGTAACGATTTGCACCTTTGACTTTATTGGGTTTATACATGATAACAGGGGCTGCATATACATTGAGCCATGCATTAAGTAATTCCCAACTGCCCAAATGGGGCACAACAACAATCACACCTTTTTGATTGGCAAGGGCATCGGTAAAAAAATGCTCGCCTTGAACATCTTTGAGTAAACTTAAACTATATTCGGGTGACATTCCCCAACATTTAATAAATTCCACATAAGTCAGGCATTGGCTTCGAATACTTTTTTTAACTAAATCGGCATGATCTTCAGCAGATAATTCAGGATAAGCAATTTTAAGATTAATAGATGTAACACGCTTCATGGATGAATTGAAGCTGCTGAGAATGAGAAATACAAAACTTGCGATAAGCTGTAAAAATGATAAAGGAAGTAATGCGATCATTTTTAAAAGAATGTACATAAGAATTGAGTTCAGCCGAATGATAGGTATAGGTGTGCTAAGATTTTGAAAATTAGAGTAGATAGAATATCTTATTTTCGAGTATGGTGATCATATATGAAGTGCTTTGTGAAAGCTTTATTAAAAAGCATCAAGTGATCAATAATATAAAAATAGTCAAACACTTATCTATGTCTAAGCGTGAAAAATATCATCAATTGAAATAATTATTGTATATAGATCATATAGAAAAGTACTAACAATATAAAAAAACCCTGCATTTAAGCAGGGTTTTTATATCAGAGGCTAAAATTATTTAACTTCTTCGGCTTTTGGTTTTTCACGTAAGCGAATACCTAAGTCACGCAATTGATTTGGTTCAACTGGTGCAGGTGCTTGAGTCAATGGACATTCAGCAGTTTTGGTTTTTGGGAATGCAATCACGTCACGGATTGAAGATGCACCCGTCATTAACATGACCAAACGATCAAGACCGAATGCCAAACCACCATGCGGAGGCGCACCGAATTTCAATGCATTCAACAAGAAGCTGAATTTTTCTTCCGCTTCTTCTTCATTAATACCTAAAGCTTCAAAAATAGCTTTTTGCATTTCTAGGTTGAAAATACGGAGTGAGCCACCGCCAACTTCAGTACCGTTCAAGACCATGTCATAAGCGACTGAAAGCGCAGCACCAGGATTATTCTTTACTTCTTCAACGCTTGATTTTGGTAGCGTGAATGGATGATGAACAGATGTCCATTTGCCATCGTCAGTTTCTTCGAACATTGGGAAGTCAACCACCCAAAGCGGTGCCCATTCACACGTTGAAAGTTTCATGTCGTGACCGACTTTGATACGTAAAGCACCCATTGCATCATTTACAACTTTTGCTTTGTCCGCACCAAAGAATACGATATCGCCATTTTCAGCACCAACACGTTTTAATAAATCAAGTACGATTGGTTCGATAAATTTAACGATTGGAGATTGAAGACCTTCAATACCTTTTTCAAGTTCATTGACTTTAATATAAGCCAAACCTTTCGCACCGTAGATACCGACAAATTTAGTATATTCATCAATTTGGCTACGTGGAAGCGCGCCAGCACCTGGTACGCGAAGCGCAACAATACGACCTTTAGGATCTTTAGCAGGGCCTGCGAATACTTTGAATTCAACGTCTTGCATCATGTCTGCAACGTCAACCAACTTCAAAGGAATACGCATATCTGGTTTGTCAGATGCATAGTCACGCATTGCATCGTTATATGTCATGCGAGGGAATTTATCGAACTCAACGTTAAGAAGTTCTTTGAACATCTTCACGGTTAAAGTTTCCATCAAATCCATAATGTCATCGTCACTCATGAACGATGTTTCAACGTCGATTTGAGTAAATTCTGGCTGACGATCCGCACGTAAATCTTCGTCACGGAAACATTTAGCGATTTGGTAATAACGATCAATACCGCCAACCATCAACAACTGTTTGAACAATTGTGGTGATTGTGGAAGTGCATAGAAGCTACCGTTAGATACACGACTTGGCACTAAATAGTCGCGTGCACCTTCAGGAGTAGCACGTGTCAAAATTGGTGTTTCAACGTCTAAGAAACCATTGTCTTCGAAATAGTTACGAATAAGGTTAGTTAATTTAGAACGGAAACGTAAGCGATCTAACATTTCAGGACGGCGAATATCAAGGAAACGATATTTCAAACGTACTTCTTCTGAAATGTTGGTGTTTTCATCATTCAAAGGGAATGGCGGAGTTTCAGAAGCAGCAAGAACTTCAATGTCTTTGCCTAATACTTCAATTTGACCGCTAGTAATATTTGCATTTTCTGTGCCTTCGTAACGACGACGTACACGGCCTGTAATTTTTAATACGAATTCTGAACGTGATTTATCTGCAGTTGCAAATGCTTCTGGGGTATCTGGATCGATAACCACTTGAACAAGACCGTCACGGTCACGCATGTCAAGGAAGATTACACCACCGTGGTCACGGCGACGATGTACCCAACCGCATAATGTTACAGTTTGGTCAATTTGGGCTTCGGTTAAAGAACCGCAGTAATGAGTTCGCATCATAGCGTTAAAAATCCAACTATATGGGTTAAGGAAGCGAATACGTAAACAGCGTATCGCCTTTAAAATGTAATGTCAGATTATGCATCTTTGAGCGTTCAGGCTCAAGGATAAGATCGAAAAACAACGGAATTTAACATTTATATGCTTTGAATCAGATCAGTATTTTGCTTCGTTTTAAAATAAATTATTCTTTAAAAAATTGTTTTCGATCAAGCCATAGAAATACGATACAACCTAAAGAGAAACAGAGTAGTGAACCACGAGCAAAACCATTGAGAAAAAAGCCGATCAAGGTGTATAAATCTGCACTGTGTGGATTAAATCCTGTATATTTTGCACGTAAAATATAGGTTGCAGAACCTGCGAAAAAGGAGAATAAAAAGAGAATAAAAGCAAAGTTAAACACTTTTTTCGATGTGATGTTGGGTTGTCTAAAATTAGAATAATAATGTAGTGACATCCATAATAAAAAAGGCAAAGCGATAATTGATGTACCGATTTGTAGAACACGATGCATTGGGTAAATGTGTCCCATGATCGGAACTTCACGAGCTAAAAATGCATGAAAAGCAAAGGTTCTGAAGTCTAAATGGGTTAAACCATCCCAAATAATATGTGTGGCTGTGCCGAGTAAAATCGCCAAAATCATGCCGCATAAAAACTTAAATAAAGTCATGGCTGAATGAATATTCAGTGGAGCATGTATCCCAACTAACTTAAAAAGCATTGGGCGATAGAGGTAATACCATAAAAAACAAAACAGTAATCCAACCCATAAATCAGGATGAACCAAACCTTGCCATTGGTGATTTAAATGGATTTCTTTTTGTACTAAAATTCTATAAAAATCAGGCGTCATTGTACCGATTGCTAATGCACCGATGGGTAGACGATTACCTGTCAGTTTAGAAAGAGGCGGAGCAAGTACAGCATGTGAAAAAGTAAAAGGCATTGATGTCTATCGTTACAGCATGATTTTGAATTGATTTTATACAAAATTAAAATTAACACTGTTTTTTATTGCAAATAAAGTGAAATGTTATAATATAACATTTTAAAAATACTGAGCTATGAGAGCCTTGTATGTCATTTTCTAAAAGTGCCTTGACACTTTCGATCACCACAATTTTAGCTTCAACTACGTCTACACTTCTTTGGGCAGATGAAGAAATACCATCTTCTCAGTCAATAAATAAGCTTGAGAGTATCACCATAACTGCGCATCCCCTTGATCAGACCGATGCCGATTTTGGCGTAGCGGATCAAAATATTTCACGTGAAAAACTACAAGAAAGCGGTACAACGTTAGGTGAAGCACTGAAAAATGAACTGGGGATTCATTCAAATAGTTTTGGCTCAGGTTCAAGTCGTCCTGTCATACGTGGGCAAGAAGGTGCACGTGTTAAAGTTACGCAAAATGCCACAGAAACGATGGATGTTTCAAGTTTATCGCCTGATCATGCAGTGACTATAGATCCGCAACTGGCGCAAAAAATTGAAGTGATTCGTGGACCATCGACTTTGCTTTATGGTGCAGGTTCTGTCGGTGGTTTAGTCAATGTAACTGATACGAAAATTCCAACACAGATGCCTGAAAATGGTTATGAAGGCAATGTTGGATTACGTTACAACAGTGGCAATGATGAAAAAATGACTCATGCAGGCACTACCGTTGGCTTAGGTTCAAACGTGGCTTTACGTGTAGAAGGCTTAAAACGTGATGCCAATGATTATATAGCACCGAATTATTTCCATGATCATGACGGTGAGTTAGAAAAAGAAAAACGTGTAGGCAATACATTCTCAGAGTCTGAAAACGTCAATGTTGGATTGTCATGGATTAGTGAACGTGGCTTTGCAGGTGTGTCTTATAGTAACCGTCAGGACAAATATGGCTTACCAGGTCATAGCCATGAATACGAGTCTTGTCATCCTCATGGTGATCACTTGCACTGTGGTGGTGATGATCATTCAGGACATGATCACTCTGGGCATGACCATGATGAAGATCATGCACATGAAAATGGCCCATGGATTGATATGAAAACAGAACGTTATGATTTCCGCTCAGAGTTGAATGAACCTTTTACAGGTTTTAAAAAGTTACGTGCTCAAGCAAGTTATACCGACTATCAACATGATGAAATTGAAGGTAGCGAAGCAATGACGACCTTTAAAAGTAAAGGTTATGAAGGGCGTATCGAGTTAGTCCACAATCCTCTTGCGAAATGGGAAGGCGTTTGGGGTATTCAAGCGAGTCAGCAAAAACTTGATGTCACAGGTGAAGAGGCAACACTTGCACCGAATGAAACACAAAAATACAGTCTGTTTGGTGTAGAGCATCGTCAATTTGGTGATTTCCATGTGGAATTAGGTACACGTTTGGATCATCAAAAAGTAGATGTAGACTCTGAACAAAAAGACTTTGATGGCAATGCATTTTCGTATTCAGGTGCGGTAAATTGGGACTTTAAACCGAACTATAAATTATCATTGGTTGGTTCTCATCAAGAGCGTTTACCGTTGGCGCAAGAGTTGTATGCCCATGGTGGACATTTTGCTACCAACACTTATGAGCTTGGCAATGATGGCCTAGACAATGAAAAATCCAATAATGTTGAATTAGGTTTACATTATGACGATGATAAACTCAGTTATCATGTTCATCTTTATCACAATTGGTTTGATAACTATATTTATGCAAAAACATTAGATCAGTATGAAAACTTCCGCTTGATCGAATATAGCCAAGACAAAGCAAAATTCTACGGTACAGAAGCTGAAGTAGCTTATCAATTCAACGATATTTATAAAACAAGTCTTTTTGGCGATTATGTTCGTGGAAAAATTGATAGTGATAATGCACCGCGTGTCCCTGCAGGACGCTTAGGTACACGGATCAATGCAGATTTTGATGATCACTGGTCAGGTTCAGCAGAGTATTCGCATGTGTTTAATCAAGATAAATTTGCCGCTTATGAACATGAAACCCAAGGCTATAATATGGTCAATATTGGTTTGGCCTATAAGTATCCATTGGCAGATCGACAAGAAGCCAAAGTCTTTTTTAATGCCAATAATTTACTTGATGAACAAGTCTATGAGCACAGTTCATTTTTGTCCAATATTCCGCAAATGGGACGTAATTTTGTCATTGGTGTAGATTATAAGTTCTAATTATTAGGATTTATTCACCAAATCATCATTGAAAAATAAAGCAATTCGACCTAGTCTGCTATTAACAGATTAGGTTTTTTTCTATGCGTATCTTTAATAAAATTCAGCATAAACTGAATTGGTCAAAACGACGTTATGTCGGTGTGTTATTAGGCTTTTTTGCATTTGGTTATTTGGCGTCAGCTGTTTATCACACAGTTAAACCAATGCATGAGGGGCTTAATTTCACAGGACCATTACGTCATGCCAATGTACAGTTTCTGGTAGATCAGACGTATATCGATATGCAAGGAAAACAACAGATTGATCAACAGATTTTTGATCAGGTATTACAACTGATTAAAGAAGCTAAAAGCACGATTGTGATTGATATGTTTTTATTTAATAAAGAAGTGGGCAATTCTAAAATTCCACAACGAGAACTGACAGAGCAACTTACACAAGCTCTAATTAATCAGAAAGTAGTCAATCCAACGCTTGAAATAAAATTTATAACAGATCCGATCAATTCCGTATATGGCGGGATTCTGCCTGAGCAATATCGTCAATTACGTCAGGGTGGCATTGATGTGATTGAAACCAATTTGACGCCATTACGTGCATCTAATCCTACGTGGTCAGGGCTGTGGTATTTGTGCTGTCAAGACTTAGGAAATAATCCTGAAAAAGGTTGGTTAAATAATCCTTTTGGTAAAGAGCCAATCACGCTTCGAAGTTATTTCAATTTATTCAATTTTAAAGCTAATCATCGTAAAACCATTGTTGTTGATACCGATGCAGGATGGAAAACCATAGTAACCTCAGCCAATCCACATGATGGTAGTTCACGCCATTCTAATGTTGCTTTAATGGTGACAGGTGCTATTGCAACAGATGTACTTAAATCTGAACAACCCGTTGCGATGCTATCAGGTGGTACGACACCATTTGTTGCTATAGGGAACATGGAGGGTGTTAAGACTGATCCACAGGTTCAAGTATTGACTGAAAAAGCCATCTATGAAGCCATTTTAAAAATGCTGAGTACGGTAAAATCGGGCGATAAGATTGATTTAGCCATGTTTTATTTATCGGAACGTCAGATTATTAAAGGGTTAATTTCTGCCAAAGAAAAAGGTGCTCAGGTTCGAGTGCTACTTGATCCAAATAAAGATGCATTTGGTCGGCCAAAAAATGGCATTCCTAACCGTCAAGTGGCTTCGGAGTTACATGAAGCTGGTGTCGATGTGCGTTGGTGCAATACGCAAGGCGAGCAATGTCACAGCAAAATGATTGTGAAACGTAATGCCCAATCGGCTGAGTTAATTTTAGGTTCAGCCAACTTTACCGCACGGAATTTGAAAAATTATAATTTAGAAACTGATTTACGTGTCCTGGGAAAACCACAACAGCAAGTTTTTGTTGATGCCGAACAATATTTTAATACCGCATGGTCGAACTTAAATGGTCGTCAGATGAGCGTAGAGTATTCAAAATTTGCAGATGAATCTACGTTTAAGTATGGCGTGTATAGATTTATGGAGTGGAGTGGTTTGTCGACTTTTTAATGACTTTACCCTAATCCTCTCCTATAAGGAGAGGGAAAATACCTTCTCTAGCTGAGAAGATTGGGATTAGGGCTTTTAAAATTAATGATGAGGATTTGGTGGAACTACTGCATCCAAATCCTTATCGGTCATTTTATCAAGTTCATGTAAGTCTGTTTTTATTTTCCATTGATCAATATTTTCAACAGGTTTTGGCAGACGAGCTTCAAGCCAATCACAGACCACATCAGGTGGAAAGTCGACATGATTACACTGAATGACCCACGCTAAAAATTGCTTTGCTTCACCGTTCATATATGGAGGAGGGGAAACAGGTAAAAATTGAGTCGGTAGGCGTTCATTCTTTGAAATGTAATTTAAGACATGACCGAGTTCTTGAACGGTTTGCCATGCAAGCGGATGATCGATATTGATCTGAAATTTAAACCACCACGCCTGTTTGTCATCTGAACCATAGCTATCAATAAATGCTTCCTGCACACTTGGAACTTTGCAAAAAAATTGATGAAGACGGTCAAAATTCAGTTCAGCCACAGTACAGCATCCATCCAATTAAAAAATATATATTAGCAGAAAGACAGCTTATTTAATCTGACCTAAGTATGACAAATTTGAGTAGTGCTATAATTTGTATATTATTTATTCATTATTTATCTTAAATTAGGTTTTAAACTGTCTAGATTGAATCAGGAGTGGAAAAGACAATGAACAAAAGCATCATACAGTCAGCACTTATGTTGATGATTGCTACAGTGTCTGTTTCAGTGGTGGCAGATAATAAATGGGGTGGATATAAGTCGGTAGAGCGTCATCAGCATTCTGCACCGTATACATCGTCTTATCAGGGTAATGCAACACCATATGGGCATCCATTTACACAGACGTATCCTGTTAATCCACCAAATTATCACGGAGGAGGTCATTCACAATATCCTACTCGACCACTGCCAAATTATCCTAGTCAAGGCTATCCAAACCATAGTTATCCATCTTATCCAAGCTACCCACCACAAAATGGTGTGACGATTATTTATAATCATCAATTTCCAACCAAAACAGAATACTCAGGAAATAGCTACGGTTATGTGAATGGTGATGGTGGTTCAATACAAAGTTCAGAATATACCTTAATTACTGATTGGCGCCGTTATGGATTGCCCGATCCGCAAGTGGGCATGCATTGGGTTTATCAAAATGGGCGTTATGTGCAAATTCCAAATGGACGATAAAATGGAATGATTTTCCTTGATATTGAAAGCGCTCTCTTTACGTAAAAAGGGAGCGCTTTTATTTTTAAGCCAACTCGTCATCTTCAGGGCGTGGCGTTTTGCCGTGAGGTAGGGGTTTTTCTGAGTGTTTGTCTCGTATAACCGATGGATAAGTCCAAGATGCATATCGCACCACCAAAATGGCAATCGCTAAAATGAGGATAGAACCTGTAATAATAACTTGGCTAATATCGGCTTTATGGTTGTGTTGAATATCTGAAATAAGTAATCGAGTGAGTGCTGTGATGGCGATATAAATCAGAAAACGTACAGGCATGTGATTGGTTTTAAAGTAAATACCAACCATCGCACCCAACTCTAAGTATATGAATAACAATAATATATCATCAATGCTGGCATATTGTTTAACGGTTAAAATTTCGAATATGGTATGAACTGCTGACCATGCGATCATACAGCCAATAATAAATAGGGCAATGTAGTGAAAAGCTTCTACTGCAATATTGCCAAACTTGTCGAGGAGGTTTTCTATTTTCTCTATACGTGGGTCTTTGTTCATTTTATCCTCCAATATGTGCTTTTACGGTTTACGAAAATATCTATAGTAAAAAGCATGCAAGTTTCATGCACATGAAAGGCAAATGAAGAATCTTTGATATATTTTATGAGCTTCTTGATGTTAGTTTTAATATCGTTATTTGGATGGTGATTGAGAATAAAAATGTATTTACCTACTCATTTTCAACAAGAAAATATGGCTGAACTTTTTACTTTAATTGAAAAGAATCCTTTAGGAACTTTGATTGTAGTGCATGATGGTGAAATTGAGGCCAATCATATTCCTTTAGCATTAGATTGTTCAGTTGGAGAAAGTGGCATTTTGCGTGGACATATTGCCAAAACGAATCCTTTATTTGAATTATTGGAAAATGCTCAATCTGCCTATGTGATTTTTCATGCTGATCAAAATTATATTTCGCCAAATTGGTATGAAGGAAAACAAGAGCACCATCGAGTTGTACCGACGTGGAACTATAGGATAGTACATGTCAAAGGAATAATTCGTAAGGTGAACGATGAAAAGTATTTACGTGGTATTTTGGCACGATTGACTCGAACTCATGAAGCAACACAACCGATTCCGTGGAAAATGGGTGATGCTCCGAAGGATTTTATTGAAGAACAGTTAGAGAAAATTGTTGCGATTGAAGTTGAGATTGAATCGATTGTTGGTAAGTTTAAAGTTAGTCAGAATCGGTCGAAACAAGATGTTGAAAATATAGAAAAGGCTTTGGAAAATTTAAACCCTAAAATGGCGCAGTCAGTGAAGAAATATTTTCCTCAATAGATTGTAATGAAGATAAATGTATTCAACTGCTAAAAAAATGCCCAAATAATTGGGCATTTTTTATTTTAAATTAAGCTTATGATTGTGTTGTGAAATAGCCTTCACTGAAGTCCATAATCACTTCAGAACCTGCTTTAATTTTCATAATACGTGAACTTAAATCAGGCAAGATACGTTGAATGAAGTAATGTGTAAGCGCAAGTTTGTCTTGATAGAACTGACCTTCTTTGTCTTTTGCAGCATTGGCAATTTTTGCAAACATATACGTGAAGCTCAGTAAACCTACAGCATGTAGATAATCTACGGCAGCAGCATTTGAGTACTCAGGATTTTCTTTTGCACGTTCAAGAACAAATTGAGTAATCATATCTACTTCAGTTGCAACATCTAAAGTTGCATCTTTAATGAAATTTAGGCTCGTGTCTAAATCATTGGCAAAATCACGGATTTCTTCAATGTATTCAGCAATGAATTCACCGTTACATTTAATGGTTTTACGACCAATTAAATCTTGTGATTGAACGCCATTTGTACCTTCGTAGATTTGTGCAATACGCAAGTCACGTACACATTGCTCCATCCCCCATTCACGAATAAAGCCGTGGCCACCGAAAACCATTTGCGCATCAATTACTGCATCAAATGCTGTATCTGTTAAATATGCTTTTGCAATTGGTGTTAAAAGTGCAACACGGTTATTTGCTGCTGCAACCGCTTCAGGATCAGTTGAGAATTTTGTAATGTCTAATTGTTGGCCGACATAGACTGCAAATGCACGAGATGCTTCATTGTTTGCACGAGCATTGAGTAACATACGGCGTACATCGCCATGAACTAAAATGCTATCTGCTGGTTTCTCAGGAGATTTAGCACCTGTTGGGCTACGACCTTGTAAGCGATCAGTCGCATATTGTGCTGCATTTTGGTAAGCATATTCAGAGGCACCAAGACCTTGAATACCCATAGACAAGCGCTCGTAGTTCATCATAATGAACATCGCAGCTAAGCCTTCATTTTCTTTACCAACGAGGTAGCCTTTAGCAGCATCAAAGTTCATCACGCAAGTTGCAGAAGCTTTAATCCCCATTTTGTGTTCAATAGAACCAGGACCTGCTGTATTGCGCTCACCTAACGAACCGTCAGCATTAACAATAAATTTCGGTACGATGAATAACGAAATACCACGAGAACCCGCAGGTGCATTTGGTGTTTTTGCAAGTACGAGGTGGATGATGTTCTCAGAAAGATCGTGGTCACCACCCGTAATAAAGATTTTAGTCCCTGTAATATTGTACGTACCATCTGCATTTGGTTCAGCTTTGGTTTTGATAATACCCAAGTCAGTCCCTGAATGTGGTTCAGTCAAACACATCGTACCTGACCATTCACCTGTATACATTTTAGGTAAATAAGTTTCTTTTTGTTCTTGTGATGCATAGCTGTTTAACGCCATACCTGCACCCACAGAAAGAAGCGGATAAAGCATAAATGAGGGATTAGTTGCAAATAACATTTCATCTGACAGCACAGTCAGCATTTTTGGCATTGCCTGACCGCCCCATTCTTCATCAGCACCTAAGCCAATCCAACCGCCTTCAGCGTATTGTTGGAATGCGGCTTTAAAGCCAGCAGGTGTTGTCACTGCGCCATTTGCAAATTGAGCACCTTCTTCATCGCCTGAACGGTTTAAAGGCAGGGTTACATTTTGCGCAAATTTTGCCATTTCTTCTAAAATAGCTTCAGCAGTAGCAGCATCGACATGCGCTAAATTTTCATTTGATTGCCAGAATTGTTCTGCATTGAAAACATCATTCAGGATGAATTTCATATCCGCAAGAGGAGCGTTATAAATTGGCATATTGGTTCACCTATTGGTTTTTTGAATCGGATGACTTTAAATCAGTTTAATTGAACAGCATCAAAGCAGTCAGGAGATTTAAGGTAATTTATGTGACTATTTATGAAGAAAAAGGATAAAGAAAAAGGACCGTCAAAGCTATGACCGTCCTTTTCTATTTCTGTACTCAAGAGTGCAGAGTTTTGGTGTGTTTGTTCAAAAAACGACTTAGAATGCGAAGTCTTCTGGGCTTAGTGCCATGAGGGGATCAAGACCGCCTGCAATTACGTCTACATGTGAACGAACACGTGGAAGAATCTTTTTGAAGTAGAAGCGAGCAGTAGTTACTTTAGCCGAATAGAAACCAGTTTCAGTAGAACCTTCTGCCAATTTTTGTTGCGCAAGAAGTGCCATACGAGCCCATAGGTATGCAAGTGTTACATAGCCTGAGAAGTACATATAATCGACTGCGGCAGCACCCACTTCGTCAGGGTTTTGCATTGCTTTCATACCAATTTGCATCGTTAAGTCACCCCACTCTTTATTGAGTGAAGCAAGTGGCTCAAGGAACTCTTTCAAATCAGCATTGTCTTTGTTTGATTCGATAAATTTGTGCACAATTTTCGTGAAGTCTTTCAACATCGCACCTTGTGTACCCAATACTTTACGACCTAACAGATCAAGTGCTTGAATTTCAGTTGTACCTTCGTATAAGCAAGAGATACGTGTATCACGTACAATTTGCTCCATACCGTGTTCTGAAATAAAGCCGTGACCACCGAATACTTGTACGCCGTGTTTTGCAGACTCTGAACCTGTTTCAGTTAAGAATGCTTTTGCAATTGGCGTTAACAATGACAAGATATTGTCAGCAAATTTACGTTCTTCTTCAGTTTCACCTTGTTCAACGATATCTGCATATTGAGACAAGAAGTAGACCAATGCACGACCGCCTTCAGCAAATGATTTTTGCGTCATCAGCATGTTACGTACAGCAGGGTGAACAATGATTGGATCTGCTTCTTTTTCAGGTGATTTCGGACCTGAAAGTGAACGCATAGCTAAACGATCTTTCGCATATGCAAGCGCACCTTGGAAAGATGATTCAGAAGCTGTTAAACCTTGTACAGCAGTACCAATACGCGCAGTATTCATGAATGTGAACATTGCATGTAAACCACGGTTTTCAGGGCCAATTAAGAAGCCTTTTGCATTATCAAAATTGATGACGCAAGTTGCATTTCCATGAATACCCATTTTGTGTTCAATTGAACCACAACGTACAGCATTACGTTCGCCAATTGAACCATCAGCATTCACGTTGAATTTTGGTACGATGAACAGTGAAATACCTTTAGTGCCTTTAGGCGCGCCAGGTAAACGTGCAAGTACGATGTGGATGATGTTATCCGCCATGTCGTGTTCACCAGCAGAGATAAAGATTTTCTCGCCAGAAATTGCATAGCTACCATCAGCTTGTGGTTCAGCTTTAGAGCGGATAATACCAAGGTCAGAACCTGCGTGAGATTCTGTTAAACACATGGTACCTGTCCATTCACCTGAAACAAGTTTCGGTAAATACGTTTCTTTTTGTTCAGCAGAACCATGATGCTCAACGGTACGCACCGCACCATGAGAAAGACCAGGGTACATACCCCAAGACCAGTTTGCAGAACCGACCATTTCAGAAATCGCAGTACCCAATGAACCTGGTAGACCTTGACCACCATGTTCTTCAGGAACAGAAAGAGAAGGGAAACCAAGCTCTACATATTTATCATACGCAGCTTTAAAGCCTGTAGGTGTTGTTACAACGCCATCATTCCAAGTACAACCTTCACGGTCGCCGACTTGGTTCAATGGTGATAATTCATTTTCACAAAAATCTGCACCAGCTTCTAAATATTGGTCAACCAATTCACGGCTTACGGTGTCCTTGAATGCAGGGAGTTTTGCATAATGTTCTTCAGCATTTAATAATTCATGCAAAACGAATTGCATATCGCGTAAGGGTGCTTTGTATTGTGGCATATCGTTTTCCTCAATACTGGTTAAACCAGATTTATAATCTTAATAAATATTGATGACGTATCATTAAAAGAGATACATCTAAGTTCCGTTACATCGTGCAACATCTTATAGTCAGGTACAAGTATTTCATGTTGTTTTCACCGTGACTATGAAGTCAATAAAAACTTCAAATGTTGCAAAATTGCATTGAGTGTAAATGGTTTATATGAAAAAAGAACAATTGGAATGTTCCAATTCGTAAAAAGATATGTCCAAAAAAAATCGCTCAAATTGAGCGATTTTTTGCTTTTCAGATTTAAATTTTACGATGCTTTTAGTGTAGCCGTTGATGCAACAGGTGCAGACGCGGTATTTTGTGCTTTCGGTAATGGGTTAAATTTTACAACACATGTACCGTCAACAGTTTGTTCGCCAAATTTAACTTGTACAGTTTTACCGTTGCTTTGACCTTGGCAAGCTTTGAAAATAGCTTGTTGTTGCACTTGACGTTGTGCAAGGCGTTGGTCAAATTGTTTCGTCAATTCAGCACGTTTTGCATCAGTTAGCATTGTATCTTGGTTCATCCCACCATGATGCATTCCATGGCGCATATGATCTGGGCGTGGTGTATTTGCATCGTCACGCATGTTTTTACGCATTTCTTTCATTGCTTTACGGTCAGCTTTGAAAATCATGTTACATGTACCATCAACACTTTGTTGACCCACTTTGACTTGAATGGTTTGACCGACAGTTTTACCATCACAAGCTTTTTGAATTTGCTCACGCATCTCTTTACGTTGCGCATGCATTTGTTTCATTTCTTCACGTTGTTCTGGTGACATTTTGTTATGGTGTTGATTGTGATCTTGACGATCCATCATACGACCATGATGATCATTTTTTGAACCTTGAGTTGATTGGCATGCGGTTAAAGCCCCCATGCTGATAACACTTGCTGTAACGAGTACGATTTTTGTCATTGCTTTCATTGTTACTACTCCAATGAATATTTTAAATTATGTTGATGGAGTTAAGATTAAATAATAATGATGTAGAAACAATGGAGAGAATTTTGAATCCGTGTTGAGTACAATGGAAAAATGAGAAGAAAAATGTGAGATTGTTTTGAAAATACGCCGTGTCCCCATCGCATTACGCTTGTTCCTGACAGTACTGTTAACAACATTACTGATTACGACAGCAAGTATGGGGGTTTTGCATTGGACAATGCAAAAGAACTTTGCCAAATATGTTGCCGATGTCGAGATGCAGAAGCTCGATCATCTCATTGATAATTTGGGCGGTGTTTACGGTATTTATCAAGACTGGGGTAATGCAGTTCAAGCACAAATTTTTCAAATTGAAGGTGATGCTGCACCCGATGATTATGATAAGTTGTCGCGTTGGTGGTTACGTCGACAGTATGATATTGCCTTACAGCAACGTTATTTTAAAGAACATACTTTACTTACGCCAATGACAGCGCAAGGTACCTTGTCTGAACAACAAAAAATGGATCAGGAAGAGTTGCGTATTCTCGAAGAGAACCTACCTTCCGAATATCAACCATTTGAAGGATTGAAGTTTCCGCTTAGTGAAAATCAAAGTTTATTTAGACCGCCTGAAAAAAATAAAGACAGTAAATCATCGACACAAACTATGATTTCACTCGATCAAAAAGATGGTAAGAAACGGTTCATTTCTATGCCTGACCGTTTAGGTTTAAGTTCGCGTTTATCTTTGTATGATGCACGTCGTCAATTTATTTTAGGCGAACCTGCGGGAGATCAGGTGTCGTATCGTCCAATTAAAGTCAATGATAAGGTAGTTGGCTATCTGGGCTTGAAACCCGTTTTAGATCAGGATGATGCGCTAAGTATTAATTTTTTTAGTAATCAAAAGCGTTATTTAGTCTTGATCTATATTCTGACTTTCTTAAGTAGTTTAGTGGCTGCATTATTATTGGCAACCTATTTTAAAACACCAATTCAACGTCTTTTAAAAGCTACGCAAGAATTGACTAAGGGTAATTTTCAGCATCAGGTAATTGTGAACCGTAATGATGAACTTGGAGATTTATCGACAGAGTTAAATCACTTAGCAACTATTCTAGATCAACACGAAAATTCACGCCGTCAATGGGTGGCAGATACCTCACATGAACTCAAAACGCCACTTGCTGTGTTACAAGCGCAGATTGAAGCGATGCAAGATGGTATTCGTAAACCTACTCCTGAGCATTTTGATGCAATGCTACGTCAGGTTAGCAGTCTGAAGAAACTCACTCAAGATTTGGCAGATTTAGCACAAGCCGAAGCGCAACAATTGAATTGTTATTTTGCTGCGGTAAACCCTTGGTCGGTGATTGTGCAAGAAGTTGAAAACTTTAAGCCGAAATTTGAGCAAGCAGGCTTGAGTGTACATGCGCAAGGCGAGGGGACAATATTACAACTGGATGTTGACCGCTTTAAGCAAATTATGGTCAATTTACTGGGCAATAGCATTCGCTACACCGAAGCCGGTGGTGAAGTGCAGATTCATACACGCCAAGATGCTCATAGTTGGTCAGTCATTGTGGATGATAGCCCATTGGGATTAGATGATATTCAATTGAAAAAACTCGGTGAGCGTTTTTATAGGGTGGATGATTCTCGAACTCGCAGTACAGGTGGTACAGGTTTAGGCTTGGCATTGTCATGTAAAATCGCACAGGCTTTAGGTGGTACATTACGTTTTGATCATTCGCCATTGGGTGGATTACGCTGTATTTTGACCTTTCCCAAACAACAGCCCTGAATTAATCATTGTATAAAAGGAAAAATCACGCATGAAACATATTATGCTAGTAGAAGATGAAGTGGAACTTGCACAATTGGTGCGTGATTATCTTGAGGCGGCTGGTTTTGAAGTCAGTATGTTTCATGATGGTCAGGAAGCTTATGACAGCTTTCAGCAACGCAAACCAAGCTTGATGATTTTGGACTTGATGGTGCCTCGTATGGATGGTTTGACCATGTGCCGTAAAGTTCGTGAACAGTCCGATTTACCCATTATTATGGTGACCGCACGTACTGAAGAAATTGATCGTGTACTCGGGCTCAATATGGGAGCAGACGATTATGTCTGTAAACCTTTTAGCCCGAAAGAATTGGTTGCTCGCGTACAAGCAGTTTTACGTCGTTTAGAGCGTAAAGCAGAACCTGAAGATCATAATCTTTTCCGTATGGACAAAGCACAACAACGTATTTGGTATCAACAAAAGTCGTTGAACTTAACACCAACTGAATTTCGTTTATTGGAATTATTTTTAGATCATGTCGGGCAGGTTTATTCTCGAGCACAGCTTTTAGACCATATTAACCCTGAAAGTTTTGATGTGGCTGACCGTGTTATTGATAGTCATATCAAAAACTTAAGACGTAAAATATCAGAAGCTGCTGAAACAGGGAATCGTCATGAATGGATTCAAGCTGTATATGGTGTAGGCTACCGTTTTGAGTATCCTGAAGATAACTTCTAAAGCTAGATTGCTTTTTTGTGGATAAATATAGGTTTATCCACAAAAAATATAGATAAATAGACATCACTGAATTTTTACGTGTAAATAAAACAATAGATCATAAAAAATTAAATACTTATTGTATTGAAGAGTGAATTTCTAACGCTTGTTTTTGTACTTTTGTGAGTGTTTTTACCACCAATTCATAAGATGTGCTGATCAAATCTTCGAGTAATTCTTTGGAAATTTGCTCACCTTCATAAACTGAAATCCAATGCCGTTTATTCATGTGATATCCCGTGTGAATCGATGGATAAATATCACGTAACATATCGCCGTTTTCAGGTAGTACTTTTAAATTGATAAATGGCTGACCTTGTAATGTCGATGTCAGTAAAAATACTTTATTCATGACTTTAAAGACGGGAATATCCTCGCCGAAAGGATAGCTTAGTTCCGCTTGAGCTAAAGTCTTTGCAAAACGTAGCGCATATTGCTGAATATCATTTCCTGTCATGATGAGCTCCTATTATTTTCTAAGGATAAATTTCGATGGCTGTTCCATCATCAACGAGTTTCCAAATTTCATCCATATCGACATTTCTAACGGCTATACAGCCCCAAGTCCAATCACTTTTGGGTAAATATTGCATTAAACTTGATAATTTTTGAACTTGTGCTGTGGTTGCTGAACCATGAATCATTACATCGCCACCTGCTGAAACACCAAGCTGATCCGCTTTTCTCTTATCTTTTTCATTTGGATAAGAAATGTGGAGTGATTTATAAAAAGCACTTTGAGGATTGCGCCAATCGAGTGTATAGCGTCCTTCAGGTGTTTTACCGTCACCTTCTTGAACTTTGTGTCCAAGTGGATCAAAGCCAAGTCGCATGACATAACTGCGAATAATGTGTTCATCATGTAGAAGTTGAACTCTACGTTCAGCTTTATATACTTTGACTTCAGTAATAGGACTGTTTTGCCGAATTTTTTGTATTTCACTTACTGTTAAATTTGGGAGGAATTGCGCAGTGTCTGTTGTGGGGATATATTGAGCATATTTTTGATAAGCATAAACACTTAAAATACTGAGTGTCATTAAACCAAAAAGAAGAAATATCATTTTTTTATTCATAGGTGTTTTTTATACAGAGGCTTGTGTTTTATTTTGCTTATTTGAAATATTAAATGCCATAGTGACTTTGTGTAGTATATTGAGAATTGATTGTTTATTAAAAATTAAATTAATTTAAGTATTTAATAAAAATAATAAATAAATGATAATTTATACAACATTTTATTGAGTTTTTGCCAAATAAGCTATATTTTGAGCGGGCTTTATATTTATAAAAATGATTTTATTAAAAAGAGGGATTTCTGATGTTATTTAAAAAAACATTATTAGTAGTTATGTGCAGTACAGTGATGGTTGCTTGTGGTGGTGGTGGGTCATCATCTGGAGATAGTTCAACAAGTGGTGGTAATGGTAATGTTGTTGTTCCTACATCGGATTTAGATAAAGCGAAACAACTCATTGATACAACGAAAGCAATAATTTCTTATTATGATGGTTTTGAAGATATTGCAGACAATTATAAAACCCCAGTAACAGTGATTAATGATACGGCATTAGATTTAAGTCGTGGAACAGGAATGGTTCTACTTCTTGCTGAACTTGCTTTGGAAGATGCAAAAGGACAATCAAAATCATATAATGCTGATGCATTAGAAGCTTTACTTAAGCAAGATGCAATTAACAATGATTATCCAATTGAATATGATTTAAAAAATAACACTCTAAATATTCAAGTGACAGCAGGTTCTGTTCAAGTAACTGGTTCAACTGATGTTGCTTATTGGGATGGTTTCAAGGATGGTATTTCTTGGGATTGGAGTAATTCACAGTGGTGGATAAATAAAGGTAATTTTATTTATACAAACCAAGCAACGGTGAATGTAAATAATGTTGTGATAGAAGCGCCTTTTGTTTCCAATCAAAAAACATATAACTTTAAAATTGCGAAAGGTGGTGTGATTGATATAACCAATGTAGCTAAACAAAAAGCAAAATTTAGTTTTACAGAAGATAGTACAGCACAGTTAGTTTATGCTGTTTCAAATACAATGAATAATCAAGAAACTTTACCAACAACAGCGGCATTAACATTAAAAGGTTTAGTTTTTGAAAGTGCCGATGTGAAAGCGACATTAAGCGAGGTTTCATCAGAAGCTAAACAAGCCCAATTTAAAAATGGTGTTGAAACTGCCGAACAGTTGATTCCATATAAATTGACTTTGAAAGGTCAAGTTGCTTATCTAAAAGAAGTACTAAATTTAGATGTAACATTTAAGCTCAATAATGATTTATCTAAAGCTATTGATATGAGTGCTGGTGAAACATCAACAAGCTTTATCAATGCAGATTTGGTAGTCAAACTTGATGGTAATCTCAAAGGTGCAAATGCAGCACCAACACCATTTAGTATTGGGATTACAGCAAAACGTGCTGAATATACTAAAGGCAATGCAACTGTTGCATTGGCTGTAGATAAAAATGCATTAGATATTGAATTAACTGCAACGGATATTGATAAAGAATCACCAATCGTGAGTGGTTTAATCAAACATAAAAATGGTGCATTTGTACAGGTTGCAGATGTACAAAAATTTACTTCTGCAGATGTGAAAGTCGGCAGTACAAGTTATGGCACTATTACGAAAAATTCATCAGATCAGTATGTGACTAAATTTATTGATAATACGATTACTTACATTACTCCTTAAAATCTGACTTGAGAGAAGAGGACAGCATATGCTGTCTTCTTTCAAATTGAATGAAAAAAAATCTTATATTTTTAATGCTGTGCCCAACATGGGTATATGCGGAACAGTCTGTTCGTCTTTCTGTCAATGCTGAACTTTATAGTGAACCAGTATCTGTACATGCTTTTTTAGATGATTGGGAAACTTCGAATCTAAAAAAAGGAAAAAATGCTTTTGCTTCAGGGAAAATGAAACTTGAAACCCAAAAAGACAATTGGACATTGGGTTGGGTATGGAGTTATGACTATCAACTAAATTTTAGTGAAGACATGGCAAAGTTGTATTACCAAATTGAAAATGATCAACTTATTGATGGTAACAGGCGCTATGATTTAGAACTCGAAGCGCAGCATGTTGATACGGTTGGAACACGATTTGCCTATGATTGGAACATGGGCTCAAATTGGAAAGTTACAACAGGTGTAACAGCGCTAATTGGTCGTCATTATGTTGATGGAAATTTTAAAGCTACAGGTCAAACAACAAATATGACCGAGCTTATGGATCGTGTTGATTGGCTCAATGGGTATTTAGATTATAGTTACGATAAACCTGCACTCAAAGAAGATGAATTGGGTTGGAATGGTAAGACCAATAAAGGTTATGGTTATAGTTTTGATTTAGGTCTGGCAGGGAAGATTGGTCAAAATTGGTCGGTCAATGTACAGCTTGAAGATGTATTGGCGCATCTTTATTGGGACAATGCACCTTTTACACGTTATTCACTCTCATACGATCAAGACGGTCGCCCGCGTATGAATATCGCAGGGCAACTAAGTACAACAAAAGAATATAAGCAAAAGTTACCTTATAAAATAACCTCTGAGATTCGTTATAAACCAGAAACTCAACCATGGAGCTTGAGCCTGAGTAGCTTTTCTAATGAATATTTAACTTTAGCTCAATTGAATGGGTTTTGGCAGACTGAGCCTATAAAATACGGTATTCATATTGAACCACAAACACAGTCTTTAGGTTTTTCTGCACAACACAAAAATATTGGCTTTAAATATATGGCAGATGATCTTGCAACAAATGATGCGCATCGCTTTAGTACGTATTTATATGCACAATATTTTTGGTGAGAACCATAGAATTGAAGTTCATTTAGGTGTGTTGAGTTGTTAAGAAGAACAACTCACCATTACTTCAGGTACATCACTTGGCAAGGGGGCGAGGTCTTTTGCACATTCCAAATCAGGTTGCTTAGTAAAAGGCTGACTGAGTAATTTAAACAGTCGATCGACTTCTGAAAAATCACCGCGTTCAGCATGTTCAATTGCTTTTTGTGCCATGTGGTTACGCAGAATATAAATAGGATTGGCTTTAAGCATTTCAGCATCCAATTCACCTGTATTTTGATTTTTACGAATATTTTCATACTGAGTAAAAAAGTCTTCAAACTGACGACGATCAATACAATCATCTTTAATAGCTTCGTATTGTTTATTTTGCATACGAGTAAAGCTGTCGGTGTAATCCAGTTGCTCACTTTGTAGAATTCTTAAAAAAGCCATTGCACAATCGAAACTGTCTTTATGGAAAATTGGTAGACCTATTTTCTGACATAGACCATGGGTATAATTTTCTAAAAATGTCGGTTCAAAATGCTCAAGACAATTGGCTAAATCTGTTTTGAATTGTTCTTTAGTTTCAGGTTGGGTAAGTGGAATTAAATTATTTAACCAATTCCACAAATTCCAATGTGCCATACTCGGCTGATTTTGATAAGTATAACGACCATTATAATCACTATGATTATTGATCCAATTTGGACGGAAGCGTTCCATAAAACCGTATGGACCAAAGTCCAAAGTTGAACCTGTGATATTTAAATTATCGGTATTCATCACGCCGTGTGCAAAACCGACTAATTGCCATTTTGCAATCATCACAGCCGTATTTTGAATGACTTTAGTGGCAAAAGCTAAAATAGGCTGCTCTGCTTCTAAACATTCAGGATAGTGCCATTCGATACATTTTTGAGTAAATTCTTTCAGTAATTCAGGTTGATATTGATTGATCCACTCAAAATGTCCTAAGCGAATATGACAGTCTGAAGTACGGAGCATCATAGCACCAAGCTCTAATTTTTCACGCTGTACACCTTGAGCTGAAGATGTAAACCCAACCGAATTACTCGAAGGTACACCAAGTGAATTGAGTGCATGACCGGCTAAATATTCACGAATGACCGAGCGTAAAACTGCACGACCATCACCCATACGGGAGTAGGGGGTTGAGCCCGCACCTTTTAAGTGTAGGTCTATCGTATGCTCATTTTTATTTAAAATTTGTGCGATGAGTAAGCCTCGACCATCGCCCAATTGTCCTGCCCATTGTCCAAATTGATGTCCTGCATACACCATTGCGAGTGGGTGAAATTCAGGAAATGTTTTTTGTCCGCTACAGATTTCAATCCATTGTGTTTTGTCTTCATCAGACCATTGTAATTCATCCGCCAATGTTTCGTTGAAATGTCCTGCTTTTGCACCTTTGAGCGGTGAAGGCATTTGCTCATGGTAGAGTTTTGGATTGAGTGATGGATAGCGTGGATTGAATTTCATAACAGAACATCAGCAAGGCTTTGCTGAAACTATAGCAAAGTTTAAAAATGGATTCGATGGTTCAAGTGTTGTATTCACATAGGCTTAATCTACAATGAATAACTTTGCCCCATTTTCTGTAGATGAGCGATGTGCTTCAGCATGATCTGCAACTTGATAACTCATTCCTGCTGTGAGTGTAAATATACGGCCATCTTCAAGTTCGGTGTGTAATTCACCTTCTAAGCAAAGGAGGATATGACCTTTATAACACCAATGGTCTGCTAAGTAATTTTCTGAATATTCAACCATTCGCACACGAATATTGTCAAATTGTTGAGTACGCCAAAGCGCATATCCGTGTTCACCTTCATGGCGAGTTGTAGGGATATTTGTCCAATTGGTAATACCAAAAGGAATATGATTGATATTCACTTTGTTCTCTTTTATTTTGAAAAGTTTAAGGTAAAAGAAAAGCTCCATTTCGGAGCTTTTCAATATTCATTAAAATTAAACAGTATTCTTTTTAATGCCACGCATCAACGTTTCTAAACGATCACGATGGAAAGCAAGTTTTTGTTCAACCAATTGAAAATCAACTTTAAGTTTGACATCCATTTGGTGAATCTTTTCAGCCACAGACGCTTTCTTCGCTTGAAGTTCTTGCTCTTTTAAAGCAGCCCAATCATTAAGCGTATGCGTAAAAGCTTCATATTCTTGTGAAACTTTGTGCTTCATTGCAAGAATGTCAGCATTGACATCATGACCATATACAGCAAGATCCTGTTGGGCATATTTAAAGCGCATCGCAAGTTCAGCTTTTTTGATATTAAAGCTAGGAATACGACGTAAATTTTTGGCTAAACCCAATTTAGAGCAAGACCAAATCAGCCATTTTGTTGGGTCATATTGCCACCATTTAACCCCATTACGATAGTCATATTGGAAAATGTGATGGTAGTTGTGGTAACCCTCACCCCAAGTCGCAATCGCAAGGACGAAATTATCACGCGCTGTATTTTCATCTGTATAAGGACGTTTGCCCCACATATGACACAGTGAATTAATAAAGAATGTAACATGGTGACTGAAGATTAAGCGCAATAAACCACCTAATAACAATACACCCCACATATCACCAGTTGCCCAACCAATTGGCAATAAAATACCTGCATGGACTGCAATAACCAATGGAATGTAGTATTTATCTTGGAACATCACGACTTTATCATTCAATAAATCGGGCGCATTTTTATAGTTTGAACCACCAGATGGATAGTTACGAAGCATCCAACCAATGTGCGCGAACCAAAAACCATTGTTGATTGAATACGGATCTTTTTCCACATCATCAACATGACGGTGATGGGTACGATGACCTGAAGCCCAGAAAAGAATACTGTTCTGAACGGCAAAGGTTCCCATAATCATTAAAATAATTTTTAATGGCAGTGTTGCTTCATAGGCACGATGCGCCCATAAGCGGTGATAACCCGCAGTAATGCCTAGACTACTTACACCAAGCAGTACAAACAAACTGATCCAAGCAGCTACGCTAAAATCATGATGCCACGCATAAAGTGGAATGGCGACCACAGCAACAATAGGAAGAAAAACTAGAGCAAAAACAGCGATCCAGTTAATCGGGGCTTTGGGTAGGGGAGCATTCATCTCCAACAGCACTCCTGAGAACCTTGCATTAAGGCTAAAAGTCAAAAATATAGTTTCTGTTTTCAGGCTATATATGACCACATATTAACATGAGTGAATAGGGCTTCACTATGATTAGTGTACATCTGTATTGTATAAAACAGTAACAGAATAAAACATAGATTTTAAGGGTTTGATCGAAAAAAAAGAATGACACTAAAGTCAGTAGATACGGAAGTGTTTTTTATTCAATTGAAATCCTATAAGACTGTAGAATTGAACTTCAATCCTATTGTTTATTAATTTAATTTATATAAAAAAATAGGCTTTTTGTGCAAAACAAAAGTATTTATTTGATTTGTTCTAACGCTATTTGCATCATTTTCGGAAAGTCAGTGATCAGCCCATCAATTTTTAGGTTACGTAAATGTTTGGCTCGTTCAATATCATTCACTGTCCATACACTGACCGCTAAACCTGCTTTTTGTGTTGTTTTGATTATCTCATCTGTTGCCAACTGATTCATCCAACCGATTTGACAACATTGTAATTCTATAGCTTGTTCAATGGCTTTTTCGCCAATGTCATTTTCTATGAGTAAGCCATGTTTAAAATGGGTGTTTTGAAGGATTAATGCATGATGAATTTTAAGGTCAAAACTGGTGATTACGGCTGTATGCTCAAAGCCTTTGAGTTGTTGTTGTAATTCGGCAATTAATTTTTCAGCTTGTGCTTGAGTATCTACTGCTTTGACTTCGACTTCAAGATGATCAAAGTCATGCATGATGTTTAAGCTTTGGCGTAAGGTTGGTGTTACTTGCTTTTCCCAATCCATCCAAATATTGGCTTGATTGTAGGCTTCGAATTGAGTGCTATCTAGTTGGTAGAGTTTTTGATCTATGCCAGTGGTTCTGAGGAAGTTATCATCGTGCATAACAATTAACGCATCATCTTTGAGTTGCCGTACATCAAATTCGACTGCACGGATGCCTAAGTCATGGATATATTGAAATCCACCGAGTGTGTTTTCAGGTGCTTCTCCGCGCGCACCACGATGTCCGATGATTTTCATAATGAACTCTATTTGCTTTTTTTCTAACTAAAAGTATAAGTTGAACATAACCGCATATTGTATTGAAACGTTAAATGAATTTTAAAAAGTATCGGGTACTATATTTGCACCGCAAGAGTATAAAGGGGAGGAGATCCCTCCCTAGCCCTCGCCTAAGAGGAGAGGGAACTTTTATTGTATATTTAAGCAAAATTAGATCAAATCGTCTCATTAATATTTTTTTGCCAAAGCACTTCGCTACCACCTTCCGCACGTTGTAATGCACGAGATGCAACAAAGAACCAATCAGATAAACGATTGAGTAATTGCAAAGCTGTAGCTTGAATATTTTGATCACGACTGTGTACTGTCATTAAGCTACGTTCTGCGCGACGACATACAGAACGTGCTTGATGCGTATAGCTACACACCAATGTTCCTGATGGCAAAATGAATTCTTTCAACATGGGTAAATCTTCATTCATTTTGTCAATTTCGTTTTCCAAATAGTCAATCGCAACTGATTGTAATAAATGATAATTGGGAATACACACTTCACCGCCTAAATCGAATAACCAATGTTGAATCAGGCTCAGTGATTTATCCCAAGGTGCTTTATCTGCAATGGCACTCACCGCAATTTGGGAACGCAATACACCGACAATAGAATTTAGTTCATCGACATCGCCTAAAGCATCAATGCGAAAATCATCTTTAGCTACGCGTGAGCCATCGCCCAAACCAGTCGTTCCTGAATCGCCTGTACGAGTATAAATTTTACTTAAACGGTGACCCATAATGTTTTTCCTTAAATTGCTAATTTATTTGTCTAGAGACGAAAAAGGATAATGCCATGTACATGACATTATCCTAAAATTTTATGTACTTAGATTGTGCTTTAAAATCTTAGCATTTATCTTAATACTTAAATGTCACACCTGCCGATGCAAGACGACCACCATTCACATAGTAGTAACCATTACTATACGATGTGGTTTTGTATTCGACATCGCCAATGTTTTGAATATTTGTGAAAAGTTTAACATTTGGATTTACATTCCAAAAAGCATTCACATCAACTGTTGCATAGCCTGAAACACTGCTATTTTTCGGTTTAGACTTTGCCGATACAGATGTGCTAATGCCATATACGTCGTTTTGAATTCCTGTCGTAAATGTCAAACTTTGACGTGAACGACGTGCGAGATCTTTATCTGTTTCTTTGTCTTTTGGCTGTACATAAGCATAAGACAAGTTGGCAAATAAATCGTCATTTGCCCAATCTAAATTGAACTCACCACCTGTAAAAGTAGCTTTTTTAACATTATATAAACGACCTTCGTAAGTGATAGGATCAGTTACATAAGTAATCAAATCATCGACTTCATTACGATAAGCCGAAATGCCTGCTTTTAAATTATCCGTAATTTTTTGATCTAAACCAATTTCATACGACATGCTTTCTTCAGCTTTGAGATCAGGATTCCCCCCCCAACTTAAAGCATATAAATCGTTATTGGTTGGCGCACGGAATGCTGTACCAATATTGGTATAGACGCTCGTAGAAGGTAAAACTTGATAGCGAGCAGCAGCTTGACCAACAGTATGTGTACCAAAGGTTTCATGATCTTCGACACGAAGACCCAATTGTGTATGAAGTTTTTCAGTCTGATATTGATGTTGAACAAAGTAACCCGTACTTTCGACTTCTTTGTCGTAATCTACACCATAAAAACCACTTCCTGACACAACATCAGATTCAATATTTTTGGTTGCGACACCTGCTAAGATATTTTGTGTTGGCGTAAATTGCCATTTAGCAGTCAACTCGGCTTCTTTAGTGGTGTTGAAAATTGAATCATTTGAGTCATTTTGCTCTAAGTCATCTTTGAATTGTGACAAACGAGCATTTACTGAAAGGCTATCATTGACATTGATACGACCTTTAAGATTAATCACTTCATTTTTAAAATCTTGTGAAACATTTTTAAGACCAATCAGATTCCAATTTGCATCATTGATACCATCAACATAAGTTGCAGTACCTTGGTTTTCTGAATAGTCAACAGAAGCTGCATAGCGTTTTTTATCAATACCGAATTTTGCACTTATGCCTTTTTGATCATAAGCGCCTGCTTTGACATTACTGTCTTTAAAATCGGTAACTTGTGTACCATCTGATTCAAGACGTTGTCCGCGAATTTGGGCATATACACCATTTTCAGCAAGGTCAGCACCAATAACCGATTTATAAGTATTGTGTTCGCCAATTTCACCTGTAACAAATGCACCTGTTTTTTCAGGTGTTTTTGACACTAGCTGAACAACACCACCAATTGCATCTGTACCATACAATACAGATGCAGGGCCTTTAAGGACTTCAATTTGTTTGATGTCCGTGGTATCAATAAAGGCAAGTGAAGCTGAACCTGCTGAACCAGTATTGAGACGTACGCCATCACGTAGGACAAGGGTATGCGTTGAATTTGTGCCACGGGTGAAAATTGATGCTGCTTGACCATAACCGCCATATTGCATCATATCAATTGATGCATCGCTCATGAGCAAGTGAGGTAATTCGGCAATTGGCGATTGTTCTAAAATATGAGGTTCAATAATTGAAATGCGTGCAGGAATATTTTCAATTTTTTCTTCAGAGCGCGTCGCTGTAATTACAATAGGTTGTAATTTGGCTGAGCTATTTACAGAAGATTCAGCAGAAACAGTAGTAGAAAATCCCATTGCAATCGCAATAGCACCTACAAGTGCGGTAGGTTTAAAAAGAATAGACATGATATGCTCCATACATTCACTCCCCGTGAATGATTGGTGGATGGGCACAACAGGCGGGTATCCGGACTTAAATATAAATATTGCATTGCAATATTGACATATCCACCTTCCCACAAAAAAATTGCAGTGGTGTAAATCTTATGACTTATAACGATATGCGGTTCATTTTACCGTTGCGGGGGCAGTGTCGGATTTCCACCAACTTCCCTAAAGCTAAAAAGCTTCGCTTGCTGTAAGTGGGCGAAGTATAAAGTTTGCGGAACATTTAAACAATGTCCTTTCGATCAGATGATAGAAACCATAAGTTTGTACTTAAAGTTGGATTCCATCTACTGAAAAATACACTATAAAATTGATTGATCTAGAATAATAATCAGACTGAACTACACGCAAGTTTAAAAAATTGGATTACAATGGTTCGCCTTGATATTCTCTATATGGCGATGTAACCCATAAAATCAGAGCGTTGAATATGCGTACCCGTGCCAAAATTTGTGGTATTACTCGAGTACAAGATATAAAAGCGGTGGTCGATGCAGGCGCAGATGCCATTGGTTTTGTATTTTTTCCACCGAGCCCACGTAGTGTCAATAAAGCCGAAGCAATTGCATTGGTACAGGCAGTTCCTACTTATGTGCAAGTGGTGGGTTTGTTCGTTAATGCGACAGCAGATGAAATTGCCGAAATTCTGAAAGATGTACATTTAGACATTTTACAGTTTCATGGTGATGAAAGCCCTGAACAGTGTCAGCAGATTGCCAATCACGTTAGGAGACGTTGGTATAAAGCGATTCAGGTTAAACCTGATGTGACTAGTGCTGAAATGATCGAAACGATTCATCAATACCAACAAGTAGGTGCGAGTGCTATGTTACTAGACGCATGGCATCCTGAGCTCAAAGGTGGCACAGGGCATCGTTTTGATTGGACACAGTTCCCAAAACTCGATATTCCTTTAATTTTGGCAGGTGGTTTAACACCTGAAAATGTTGAAGATGCGATTCATACCACAGGTGCTTATGCCGTAGACGTAAGTGGTGGGGTAGAATCAAGCAAAGGTATAAAAGACCAACAACTCATAGAACGCTTTATGCAAGGAGTCCAACGTGGATCAGCAAAGTAATCAACAAGATAATTTACAAGATCAAGTGATTGACTATACCCAATTTCCTGACAAAAACGGGCATTTTGGTATCCATGGTGGACGTTTTGTATCAGAAACTTTAATGGCAGCACTTGAGGATTTAGAAAAACTCTATTTCCGTATGAAAGATGATGCACAGTTCTTGGCAGAGTTCGACCGTGATTTGGCGTATTACGTTGGACGCCCAAGTCCGTTATATCATGCAGAGCGATGGTCAAAAGAGTTAGGTGGTGCGCAAATTTATTTGAAACGTGAAGACCTTAATCATACAGGTTCTCACAAAGTGAATAACACCATTGGTCAGGCGTTGTTGGCTAAACTTTCAGGTAAAAAACGTATTATTGCCGAAACAGGTGCAGGTCAACATGGTGTTGCTACGGCAACAATTGCAGCACGTTTAGGTCTTGAATGTGTCGTGTTCATGGGTGCAGAAGATGTAAAACGTCAAGCCATGAATGTGTACCGTATGCGTTTACTTGGTGCGACGGTTGTACCTGTAGAAAGTGGCTCTAAAACGTTAAAAGATGCGATGAATGAAGCAATGCGTGATTGGGTAACAAACGTAGATTCGACGTATTATGTGATTGGTACAGTGGCAGGTCCACATCCATACCCACAATTGGTTCGTGATTTCCAATCGATTATTGGTCGTGAAGCACGTAAACAAATTCAAGAGCAAGCAGGTCGCTTACCTGATGCCCTTGTAGCATGTGTGGGTGGTGGTTCAAATGCGATGGGCTTGTTCTATCCATTCTTAAATGATCAAGATGTGAAAATGTATGGTGTTGAAGCGGCTGGCTATGGCATCGAAACGGGTAAACATTCTGCACCATTAAATGCAGGTCATGTTGGCGTACTTCATGGTAACCGTACTTATTTGATGTCTGATGAACAGGGTCAGATCATTGAAACGCACTCAATTTCAGCAGGGTTGGATTATCCTGGTGTTGGTCCTGAACACAGTTTCTTAAAAGATATGCATCGTGTGGAATATGTACCAATCAATGACAATGAAGCGTTACAAGGTTTCCGTGATTTAACACATATTGAGGGAATTATTCCTGCGCTTGAAAGCTCACATGCAATGGCATACGTGACGAAACTTGCACCTACGATGTCGAAAGATCAAATTATTATTGCGACTGTTTCAGGTCGTGGAGATAAAGATTTGATGACCGTTGCGCGTATTGATGGCGTAGAAATGGTTGACATGTAAGGATTCAATATTCCCCCTTTTATAAATGTGAGGAATATTGTTTCTAAAGAGTGGGTTTTTAAATGAGTTCCTCTAAATCTCCCTTTAAAAAGGGGGATTTTTATTTTTAAGGATTGAAAATGTCCAACTTATTTATGGTTATGCTCGGTGGTCGTCATGCACGAGCAAATACAGAAGTGCATGATGTGGTTTTCGCAATCGGTGATACCTTACAAGAGACCTACCCTCAATTAAAAAATGTATGGTTTGGTGAAAAGAAAGGTTTACATATTGATGCATGGATGCAAATCAATGCTGTACAAGGTGAAGGAAGACATTATCAAATCCAATTTGCAGATACACAGCCAAATTTACATGATGAAAAACTTTGGCTGATTAATTTAGGAGGCTATGATGCTCGTGAATTTGGTGAATTGCATCGCTATATTTTGATTGTTGCTCCAAGTTCAGATTTAGCAAAACAACGAGGTAAAGCGTACTTTGCAATGCATTGGCAAAAACAACATACAGATCGTGTACTAGAGGTAGATGATTGTTTACCCATAGATTGCATTGGCGGGCGCTACATTAGACTACTTGAAGGTCAATTTTTTCCCAATCAATGGGAAAATACTTACTTATGTGTTGATTAATTTATACTTAAGTCGAGTTGCTTTTTACAAATTAAAAATATTTATTAAGAACTAAATTACAATAACTTGGGATGTGTGTATAAATTTCAAACATTAATTTACAAAAAATAGGCGTAAGCTACATGTAAGACACATAAAAATATTAAGGTTGATACATAGCCATGTATTACTCATTTATCTCTAAATCAGTTTGTTGTGCTTTGGGAAGCTTCATTTTAGGTGCTTCTCTTAGCCATGCCGCTGATGCATTTAGCCCAGAAAGTCCATGGATGCTGGGTGATTGGAATGGTCAACGTACCGCATTGAAGCAAAAAGGTTATGATTTTAACTTTGGCTATACTGGGGAGTTGGCAACGCTATTGGATTCTAAAGAGCATTCAAGCAATGGTACTGAATACGCTGACCAATTTGCGATTGGTACGCATATCGATTTAGAAAAAGTCCTTGGTTGGAAAGACACCGAAGCACAAATTACCGTGACTGAACGTAATGGTCGTTCGCTTTCTCAAACCTCTGATGCACTTAATGGTCATTTAAGTTCATCACAAGAAGTTTGGGGACGAGAACAAACTTGGCGTTTAACTGATTTTTGGATCAAGAAGCAATTTCTCGATCAAAAGTTAGATGTCAAAGTTGGACGTTTTGGTGAAGGCGAGGATTTTAATAGCTTTGATTGTGATTTCCAAAATTTAGCTCTGTGTGGTTCACAAGTTGGTAACTGGGTTGGTGATCAATGGTACAACTGGCCTGTGAGTCAATGGGCTGCTCGTTTGAAATATAATATTAACCCTGAAGTTTATGCTCAAGTTGGTGTTTATGAATATAACCCTGAAAATCTTGAGCGTGGAAAAGGTTGGAATCTCAGTACCGATGGTTCAAAAGGCGCAATTATTCCAGCTGAAGTGGTTTGGCAGCCAAAAATAGGGAATAAAAGCCTCTCTGGTGAGTATCGTCTAGGATATTACTACAGTACCGCAGATGCTGACGTAATTAAAAACTCAAATGAAACTGATCACAAACAAGGTGGATGGGTCGTTGTGAAACAACAACTTACTGCACATCATGGTGATACTTCTCGTGGTTTAACTGGCTTTATAAACTTAACGTTGCATGATTCAAAGACCAATGCAGTTAGTGATATGCAAAACGTTGGCTTGGTCTATAAAGGCGCATTTGATGCTCGCCCGAAAGATGAAATTGCAATGGGCTTTGCACGTATTAGCATGAATGATGATGTCAATGATGCAAATCGTGTTAACAACACTATTGATGCACGTGGTTTACAAAGTGAAGAATACGATGCCGAAATTTATTATGGCTTCCATGCGACAAACTGGTTAACAGTTCGTCCAAATATTCAATATATTCGCCATGTTGGCGCTTATAAAAATGGCGAAAATACATGGGTTGGCGGCATTAAATTTCAAACAGCATTCTAATTTTTAGATGGCAGGTATTTGAGTTTGGTCGCTCTATCTTTTATGTCAAATGATGATCTTTAAGTTAGATCGGTTAGATAGCTGTTATCTAAAAATTATAAAAGGTGTCCATAGTTGAGTTGTCTCAATATGGGCTTTTATAAGTCTTAAAAATAGGTGGTCATTATGAATACTCCATCTTCGGCAGGCTCAGTACTGAGAACCATTGCAGCAATTATTGCTGTAATCATTGGTTTAGTACTTCTGCTTGGAGGGATTTATCTTGCAGTGCTTGGTGGGTCTTGGTACTACATCATTGCAGGTTTACTCTTCATTGTTACAGCAGTTTTATTGCATAAATTAAAAAGTTCAGCACTGATTGTATATTCTGCACTTGTTCTAGGTACAGTCGTATGGGGATTGTGGGAAGTTGGTTCAGACTTTTTTGCTCTCGCACCACGATTAGATATATTGGGCGTATTTGGTTTATTCTTATTAATTCCTGCGGTTACTCGTGGATTCCGTGAAACTAAAAGTGCAAAAATTGCATTAACAAGTACATTGGCAATCACCATTGCAGTGATGGTCTATTCAGTTTTTAATGATCCGCAAGAAATACGTGGCACTTTAACCACGAAACAACCGACTCCTGCTTCAATTGAAGGTATTGCTGATGGCGATTGGCCTGCTTATGGTCGTACTCAATCAGGTTTACGTTATTCACCACTCACTCAAATTAATGAAACGAATGTCAAAGATTTGAAAGTTGCTTGGGAATATCATACGGGCGAGTTTAAAACTGAGAATGATTCAGGCGAAACCACCAATCAGGTCACACCAATTAAAGTTGGAAACAATGTTTACTTGTGTACCACTCACCAACGGTTGGTTTCTCTTGACCCAACAACAGGTAAAGAGAAATGGGTATATGATCCAAAACTTAAATCTGACAATACATTCCAACATTTAACGTGTCGTGGTGTTTCTTACTACGATGCAAATAATACAGTTGGCTTTGCTACAAGTTTACAAGCTAAAAAATCATCTTCTACAGAATGCCCTAAAAAAGTCATTTTACCTGTCAATGATGGCCGTATTGTTGCAGTTAATGCTGAAACTGGTAAAGCCTGTTCTGACTTCGGTCATAATGGTGAAGTTGATTTACAAAAAGATATGCCATTCCCTTATCCAGGTGGTTATATCCCAACATCTCCTCCTGTTGTCACTGGTACAACCATTATTATTGGTGGTTCGACTACAGATAACTTCTCAACTGAAGAACCTTCTGGTGTGATTCGCGGTTATGACGTAAATACAGGTGAGCTTCTTTGGGTTTTTGATACGGGTGCAGAGAATCCAAATCAGATCCCTGCTCCAGGTCAAAAATATGTTCAAAACTCACCGAATGCTTGGGCACCGTTGGCTTATGATGCAAAACTAGATATTGTTTATGTGCCTACTGGTGTTGGTACGCCTGATATTTGGGGCGGAAACCGTACGGAATTACATGAACGTTATGCAAATTCTATGCTTGCAATTAATGCAACTACGGGTCAATTGATTTGGAATTTCCAAACAACACACCACGATTTGTGGGATATGGATGTACCTGCGCAACCTACTTTAGCCGATATTAAAGATAAAACAGGGCAAACTGTTCCTGCAATTTATGTATTGACTAAAACAGGAAATGTTTTTGTTCTAGACCGTCGTACGGGTAAAGCAATTATTCCTATCAATGAACGTCCTGTACCACAAACAGTGAAACGTGGTCCGCAAACCAAAGGTGAGTGGTATGCTAAAACTCAACCATTCTCTGACTTCAACCTTGCGCCTAAAGATAATTTAACTGATAAACAAATGTGGGGTGCAACCATGTTTGATCAGTTGATGTGTCGTGTTTCGTTCCATAAATTAAATTATGATGGAATTTATACGCCACCTTCTGAAAATGGAACTCTCGTTTTTCCAGGTAACTTAGGTGTATTTGAATGGGGGGGGATGTCACTCAATCCTGACCGTCAAATTGCTGTAATGAATCCAATTGGCTTACCATTTGTTTCGAAACTGATTCCACAAGATCCAAATCGTGAAAAAACGGCCAAAGGTGCAGGTACAGAGGCTGGTGTTCAACCAATGTATGGCGTGCCTTACGGCGTTGAAATTAGTGCGTTTCTTTCACCATTTGGTTTGCCATGTAAACAACCTGCATGGGGTTATGTTGCTGGTGTCGATTTAAAAACGCATGATGTTGCTTGGAAACGTCGTATTGGTACAATTCGAGATAGTATGCCAGGTATTCCATTACCACCATTTAAAATGGGTGTACCAATGTTGGGTGGTTCAATTTCAACTGCGGGTAATGTGATGTTCGTAGGTGCAACTCAAGATGATTACATTCGTGCGATCAATGTCACTAATGGTGATGAACTTTGGAAAGGTCGTCTACCAGCAGGTGGACAAGCAACACCAATGACGTATGAAAGCAATGGTAAACAATACGTTGTAATCATGGCTGGTGGTCATGGTTCATTTGGTACCAAAATGGGTGATTCTATCGTTGCTTATGCATTGCCTGACAAATAATAATTCTCTTTAGTGATATATCCAAAAAGTCTGATTCGTCAGGCTTTTTGTTTTCAGCTAAAATTGTAGAATTTTTTTTGAAAATAACAGTAATGCGTATAATGCAGACAAGACAGAACCTGATATCTAAAAAGATAATAGCATTGTAAGTAAAGGTCACCTCAAATTTTAGATGCAGAATAAACAAGGGACATATCGGGCGTATTTCTTTAAAAATACTTATCATAAAAAATCATAAGTAATGAATAAAAACATCAATAATCTGTATAAAATGACAATTTAAGATGAAAGTGTTGCTAATCAAGTCTTTGATGAATGCTTATCAATAAAACCGTTATAAAGTATGGAAAAAAAACATTTTATTGATAGATGAAATCTCGTTATATTGTGCATCGTTATAATGAATCTACTAGCTGTACGCCATGTATTTATATACTGATTTCGATCAACAACTGATCAATGAACGTGTTGCCCAATTCCGTGATCAAACGGAACGTTATTTAGCGGGTAAACTCACAGAAGACGAGTATCGCCCTTTACGTTTACAAAATGGACTTTATGTGCAACGTTATGCACCGATGCTTCGTATTGCAGTTCCTTATGGTTTGATGAACTCAAATCAGTTGCGCAAAGTCGCAGAGCTTGCAAAAGAATATGACCGTGGCTATGCACACGTATCAACACGTCAGAATATTCAGTTTAACTGGCCTGCGCTAGAAAACGTCCCTGATATGTTGGCTGAGCTTGCAACGGTTCAAATGCATGCTATTCAAACCTCAGGAAACTGTATTCGTAATACCACAACGGATCAATATGCGGGTGTTGTAGCAGGTGAAATTGCTGATCCACGTGCAACCTGCGAATTGATTCGCCAATGGTCAACTTTCCATCCTGAGTTTGCATTTTTACCACGTAAATTTAAAATTGCAGTATCTGCTTTAGAAGAAACAGATCGTGCTGCAACTGCATTTCATGACATCGGTGTCTATATCGTACGTAATGAAACAGGCGAGATGGGCTATAAAATCAAAGTGGGTGGTGGCTTAGGTCGTACTCCAATTATTGGTAGCTTCATACGTGACTTCTTGCCACGTGAAGATTTAATTGCCTATTTAGAAGCGGTATTGCGTGTGTATAACTTGCATGGTCGCCGTGATAATAAATATAAAGCACGTATCAAAATTTTAGTTAAAGCTCTGACGCCTGTTGTCTTTGCTGAAAAAGTTGAAGCTGAATTTGCTGAAACCATTAAAACTTTGAAAATTCAGCCTGAAATTTTGGAAAAATTAGACGAAGAATTTACACCGTTTGATTATCAAAATTATGTAGATGAAGATTTTACTGCACAGTTTGCAGAACATCCAAAATTCAAACAGTGGTTTAACATCAACACCAATGCCCACAAAGTTGCAGGTTATCGTATTGTGACGATTTCATTGAAACGTACAGGTGTTGCACCGGGTGATATGACCACTGAAGAAATGAATTTGATTGCAGATCTTGCAGATAAATATACTTTCGGTGAATTACGTACTACACACGAACAAAACATTTCTTTGGTCGATGTACCACAAAAAGATTTGTTCGAATTGTGGCAAATCCTTGATCAAAATAACTTAGCTCGTGCGCATATTGGTTTTATTACCGATATTATTTGTTGTCCGGGTGGTGATTTCTGTTCATTGGCAAATGCAAAATCAATTCCAATTTCAGAAGCGATTTCACGCCGTTTTGATGACTTAGATACCATTTATAACTTAGGTAAACTTGATCTTAATATTTCGGGTTGTATGAATGCCTGTGGTCACCACCATGTGGGTAATATTGGTATTTTAGGCGTAGATAAAAAAGGCGCAGAATTTTATCAAATTACACTTGGCGGTAATGCGGATCACGATGCATCGATTGGTGATATTCTCGGTCCATCATTTGCAGCAGACGTTGTACCTGATATTGTTGAAGAAATTTTAAATACCTATTTAGATTTACGTGCAGAAGGCGAAGAGTTTATCGAAACTTACCGCCGTGTCGGCATTCAACCATTTAAGGAGCGCGCATATGCTTAATACAGCACTTCAAGTCCTCTTTAAAGATGGCTCAATTGCAGACAATACTTATCAAGTGATTGGTGAAGATGGTGTATTACCGCAAGGTGATGTGGTTTTAACTGTTGAGCAGTTAGATCAAATTGGCAATATTTCAGGTAAAAAAGCACTCTATATTACTGTAGATGCTTCACCTGAAACCAATGCATTTCCGTTGGATCAGCTTGATGCAATCTTTATTGAATTTGCAGGCTTTAATGATGGTCGTGGTTACTCGTTTGCTGCATTGTTACGCCGTCAAGGCTACCAAGGCGAGCTTCGTGCAACAGGCGATGTTTTTAAAGATGTCTTGAATTATATGAAGCGCTCAGGTTTTGATACTTTCGTAATTAAAGAAGGTAAAGATATTCAAGAGGCTGCTGCAGGTTTGAATGATTTTAAAAATCCGTACCAAGCATCTACTGCTGTTGATAAAGCAAGTTATCAAACAGGTGCTTAATTCTGTTTGATCACTAAAAGCCTGCATAATGTAGGCTTTTTTATTTTGTGTGTTGAAGAAAGATTTAGATATTTTTATATAGTTAATGATGCTCTATTTTGGTGCGTGCTCATGTAATATGGAGTTACCTAAGTTTAAGGCTATAGGTTTATTGTTTTCGGAATATTCAAAATAAAAGTTCATACCTGATTTAAAAAGGTTCGGCATTCACTTTTATTTTTAGTCTTTTTATTTACTAAGTGACATCATTTTTATGCAAAATTCTATTCGTATTGGTATTGCTGGTTATGGCAATCTTGGGCGTGGTGTTGAAACTGCGATTCAAAAAAATCCAGATTTACAATTAGTCGGTATTTTTAGCCGTCGTGAACCAAAAATGGTTTCTCCATGTTTTGTGGAAACGCAAGTTTATGCTATGGATTCATTAAGTGATTTCCAAGATGAAATTGATGTTTTAATTTTATGTGGGGGCTCTAAAGATGATTTGCCACAACAAGGTCCGATTCTAGCGAGTCAGTTCAATACAGTAGATAGCTTTGATACGCATGCCCGTATTCCTGAATATTTTGCTGCGGTAGATGCACCTGCGATTGCTAATAAAAAAACAGCGATGATTTCAATTGGTTGGGATCCAGGGATGTTCTCAATTAACCGTTTATTTGGTGAAGCCTTATTACCTGACGGGGAAACGTATACCTTTTGGGGGAAAGGCTTAAGCCAAGGGCATTCAGATGCAATCCGTCGTATAGATGGCGTGAAAGCAGGCGTGCAATATACGATTCCATCGAAAGATGCGATTGAAAAAGTACGTAGTGGTATGCGTCCAACTTTAACGACTAAAGAAAAACATCAACGTGAATGTTATGTGGTACTTGAAGATGGTGCGGATGCAAAAATAGTCGAACAAGCGATTGTAACCATGCCAGATTATTTTGCAGATTACGACACGACTGTGAATTTTATTGATGGAGCGACATTGAAACAAAACCATCAAAAAATGCCACATGGTGGTTTTGTGATTCGTAGTGGTAATACGAGTGATGAACAGAATCAAGTGGTTGAGTTTTCATTAAAATTGGAGAGTAATCCTGAATTTACTGCGAGCGTATTGGTTGCGTATGCACGAGCATGTTATCGCTTGAACCAAATGCAACAGTATGGTGCGAAAACAGCATTTGATGTTGCGCCAGGTTTATTGTCGATGAAAAGCCCAGAACAATTACGCAAAGAATTACTTTAAGACCATTATTGAAAACTGAGTAGAATGCCGAATGAAAATTCGGCTTTTTTATTGAAAAATATTTGAAAAAGTTAATCACTACAATTTTTTTTAGTCCTCGGCGTTCTAAATTTGCAATGTTCTATGTTGTAAAACTGCCTACTTCTACAGCATGAATCTCTGCATAATTAATAAAAATAATTTATGGTGAATGCAATGTTGAATCAAAGCACAGGTGATCTTTCGCTACTCAAAGGTTGGAATGCAACCTTGCCGAATACGGATGTTATGCCCGTGATGTTTCTCGGACATGGTTCGCCAATGAATGCAATACAAACCAATGAATTTACACGCACTTGGAATAGTATCGGTGCCGAATTGAAAACGCAGCCTACAGCAATTCTATGTATTTCTGCACATTGGTTGACGCAAGGTGGGACGGCTGTCACTGCAATGCAAATGCCGAAAACCATTCATGATTTTGGTGGCTTTCCACAAGCACTTTTTGATGTGCAGTATCCTGCGCCAGGAAATAAATCTTTAGTGGATGCAACCATTGATGAAGTAAAAAGTATTCAAATTCACCAAGACCACGAATGGGGCTTAGACCATGGAACATGGAGCGTGCTTTGTCATGTGTTTCCACAAGCAACCATTCCCGTTGTTCAACTGAGTATTGATTATAGTCAAGGTGCGCAATATCACTATGATTTAGCCAAACAACTTTCCCAATTACGCCGTAAGGGTGTGTTAATTGTGGCAAGTGGTAATCTCGTCCATAATTTAAGGTTGATTCCGCGCGGTCAAATGAATGATTATTATGGTTTTGATTGGGCTTTAGAAGCCGATGCGAAAATGCAGAAATTTCTTTTAGAACATGACCATCAATCATTGATTAATTGGGATAAGCAAGGGCAAGCGTTTCATTTAGCCATTCCAACACCTGATCATTATTATCCAATGATTTATGCACTTGCATTGCAAGAAGATAAAGATGAGTTAAGTCTTTTTAATACGCAGGCTGTCGGCGGCTCAATTACAATGACTTCATTCCGTTTAGATCAAAATTGATGATGATCTGAAAATATTGAATTCTAAAATGTCTAAGTGAATAAAAAGGTGAATGTTAAAGTTCACCTTTTTATATGCAATATTTAACTTCTATTTAACATTACGAGTTTTTAAAAGGACGTTTATTTTTAAAATAAGGGTGTATCAATAAATTTATAGAAGAACATTGTACCGAGTGTGGGCTCAAATAATAACGGGACTAAAAAACCATAAGCCGCACCCGTAATATGAGCACGATGTTCAATTGAAGGTGAATGTCCTGTACGAAGCGCATAAAAACTATAACAAAGATAAATGGTACCAAAAACAATCGCTGGTATTGGAATGAAAAAGAGGTAAATCATGCTCCATGGGTCGAATAGAATTGCACTAAACAAAACTGCATTGACTGCACCAGATGCCCCTAAGCTACGGTAAGCATTGAAATTTCTATTGTGTAAATAACCAGGAATTGCCGCAATAATAATTGCACTACAATAAAAAAGGACAAAGCCCATGCCATGTAAATAGTCTCTAAAAAACCACTCTACATGTCGCCCAAAGAAATACAACGTAAACATATTAAAGAAAAGATGAACGCCGTCATTATGAATGAATCCATGTGTGAGAAAGCGGTCATATTGTCCATGTTTAATGGCTGATATATTAAAAATCAGTCGATTCATAATATTACGATGTTGCCATGCCGCAATGGAGGTGAGAATCGTAATTAAAATAATCAGTAATGTGTGACTTAAGCCTGTAATCATTTTTGTCGCAAGAGAGTTATTTTCTTTACACTATAACCGATATTTTGCACAGTCCATAGGCTGTGGTTAGTCAAAATTATATTGAAAATGCCAGTTTATTCAGCGTTAAGTTGGCAATTGACCATCCATTTAATGCCAAATTGATCGGTGAATGCTCCATATAAAGCTCCCCAAAATGTTTCTGCTAAAGCCATTTCAATTTGACCGTTTACGGATAGTTTTTGAAATAAACGTCTAGCTTCTTCGACCTCATGTGCCTCTAAGTTGATTGAAATATAGTGATTATTACCTTTGCTGAAAGAGGGATGGCTTTGTGCACAAAACTGTTCAGTGGTATCAGAACCCATCAATACGGTAAATTCATTAATGGGTAGTGAAATATGTAAGAGATAATCTTGCTCATGTTCAGAAACTTGTACATCAGGTAGTTCTGAATAACGTTTGAGAAAAGAAAACTCACCTCCAAAAACGGATTGATAAAAAAGAAAGGCAGCTTCGGTTTCACCTTGGAAATTGAGATAATGATTAAGTTGCATGGTAAGCCTTGTTTATTGTTTTGAGGCATTTAATTTAGCAGAATAAATCTTAAAAAAAGATGAATCTTATGTATTTAAATGTGAATGGGAAATAAGAATATAAAAATTATAAATATAAAAAATCCCTCAATGGGCGAGGGATTTTTTATAGCAGTTTTAATTTAAAAATAAATTAAAGAATTTCAATCGCTACTGCAGTAGCTTCACCACCACCGATGCACAGCGCTGCAATACCTTTCTTACCACCTGTACGTTTTAATGCATGGATCAGTGTCAAAATAATACGTGATCCTGTAGAACCAACTGGATGACCAAGCGCACATGCGCCACCATTAATGTTGACTTTTTCAGCATCAAGTTTGAACTCATCCATTGCTGCCATAGTCACCATTGCAAAGGCTTCATTGATTTCCCAAAGGTCAACTTCTTGTGCATCCCAACCTGTTTTTTTCAAAACTTTTTCAATTGCGCCCACAGGTGCAATAGTGAATTCTGATGGATGCTGAGAATTTGATGCGTAGGCCACAATTTTTGCCAATGGTTTTAAACTTTTAATTGCAGCATGATCGGCTGTTGTAAGTACCAATGCAGATGCACCATCTGAAATTGAACTTGCATTGGCAGCGGTAATCGTACCGTCTTTGGCAAAAGCAGGGCGTAAGGTTGGAATTTTTTCAATATTGGCATTGAAAGGTTGTTCATCTTTATCAATAACCACATCACCTTTACGACCTGATACGGTTACAGAAACGATTTCATCTGCAAAATAACCTTCGGTAATCGCTTTTTGAGCACGTTGTAAAGAACGAATAGCAAATTCGTCCATTTGCTCACGTGTATAGCCACGGGTATTTGCCATGTCTTGCGCAAAAGAGCCCATAAGACGACCCGTTTCAGCATCTTCTAGTCCATCAAAGAACATATGGTCTTTCACTTCGCCATGTCCCATACGATAACCTGAACGTGCTTTTGGCAAGATATATGGTGTATTGGTCATCGACTCCATGCCACCAGCAACAATTATATCTGCTGAACCAGCTTTGATCGCATCAGCCGCTTGCATGACGGCTTTCATACCTGAACCGCATAATTTGTTAATGGTTACAGCACCGGTTGAATCAGGTAAGCCCGCTTGACGCATTGCTTGGCGTGCTGGACCTTGTTTTAAGCCTGCAGGAAGAACACAACCCATAATGACTTCTTGTACATCATTAGGTTGTAATCCCGCACGAGCAACAGCTTCTTTAATGGTTACAGCGCCGAGTTGTGGTGCTGTGACACTTGTAAGGCTACCTTGGAATCCACCCATTGCTGTACGGGCACCATTAACAATGACGATGTCAGTCATGATTTGTCTCTCCTAATGTGTTGTTGTTTCCATCTTAAACGCTAGCAGTATATTGCAATTTACTCAGGATAAAAGTCCGAACTAAATCGAGAAACTGAACCCATGGGTTCTAATTGCATTTATCAGATTTATCAATACGAACGTGGCCCATTGGACTCACTGGATAGTAATTATATTGCTGTTTATCATTAAAACTACAATAGTGGAATCCGCCCGCTGCACCACGTGGTAGACCTGTATCACCTTGGAAGGTGAGGGTATTTTTAGTATTGGTGGCATTGTTGATAAAGCGAAAAGTACCATAACGAATTTCAGTTTTCAGCGTAGAATAAATTATTTCATTATTGTCAATTATTTTATTGTTATTAGTGTCTGAGAAAATAATTATTCCGTTGTGCCATTGGTTGATTTCACACTTTTCCATGTGTTCAGATGAGCACATTACAACTGTATTATGATGAGTAGAAGCTTGAGTCTTAGCTAAAGCGACTTGTTGGCGGACGAGTGCAGGTACTCTATTTAGCTCTAAGTTTTCTTGTAATTTGTGATACATCGGCAGTGCAAACGTCGCAATAATGCAGAGTACAGCAATAGTGATGACAAGCTCAATCAACGTAAAAGCACGTTGTTTATAATATAAGTACATGTTTTTATCCAATTTATTTTTTATAGTTCTTTAACTAATTTGCTTTTTAATTTATATTTGTTATCGAAGGCTTTCATAATAAAATATTTATTACTATCGCTTTCGATTGCTGTTAAAATACAGTGATTAGGAAGACTAAGCTATAATCGTTATAAAATTGAGTAAAAAATTACCGAATTACAACGGAAATTGTAAGTAATTTTGTCAATAATTTGCTTGATTAAAGTTATCAAGCACTTGGAAAATTTGCTAAGTGTTTGTATGATTCAACGTGAGTAGCTTAAAAATAATACTGGGGTATAGATAGAAAGCTTATCTCAGGAAGCCGAAATATTTAGGCTGAGCTTGAACAACAATTGTTATCTCTGGAGGATATCCATGAAATTGAGTCGTATCGCACTAGCTATGCTTGTTGCTGCACCTTTAGTTGCAGCTAATGCTGGCATAACTGTAACCCCATTAATGGTTGGTTATACTGTCCAAGACACTGATCATAACAACAATAAGTTAACTTCTAGTGCTGAACTACAAGACGATTTATTCGTTGGTGCTGCACTTGGTGTTGAACTTACGCCTTGGTTAGGCTTTGAAGCTGAATATAATCAAGTTAAGGGTGATTTAGACGGTAATACTGGTGGTGCTGAATACAAGCAAAGTACTATTGCTGGTAACTTTTATGCTACTTCTGATTTGATCACTAAAAATTATGATAGCAAAATCAAACCTTATGTATTGTTAGGTGCTGGTCAAACTAAAACTGATTTTGGTTCATATAGTCCTGATGATAAAAAAGATACTATCGGTAATGCTGGTGCAGGTGTATTTTGGCGTTTGAACGATGTTCTTTCTCTTCGTACAGAAGCTCGTAGTACTTATGACTTTGATGAAAAATACTGGCGTTATACAGCTTTAGCTGGTCTTAACGTAGTTCTTGGTGGTCACTTGAAGCCTGCTGCTCCTGTAGTAGAAGTTGCTCCAGTTGAACCAGCTCCAATGCCTGTTGCTCCAGCTGAGCCAGTTGTTGAAGATTTGAACATGGAACTTCGTGTGTTCTTTGATACAAACAAATCAAACATCAAAGATCAATACAAACCAGAAGTTGCGAAAGTAGCTGAAAAATTAGCTGAATTCCCGAATGCGACTGCTCGTATTGAAGGTCATACAGATAACACTGGTCCACGTAAGTTAAACGAACGTTTATCTTTAGCTCGTGCTAACTCTGTTAAATCTGCACTTGTAAATGAATACAACGTTGATGCTTCTCGTTTGTCTACTCAAGGTTTCGCTTGGGATCAACCGATTGCTGACAACAAAACTAAAGAAGGTCGTGCTATGAACCGTCGTGTATTCGCGACGATTTCTGGTAGCCGTACTGTAGGTCAATAATCATTTCGATGATTAATGATTGAAAAAAAGCGACTCAAATGAGTCGCTTTTTTTTTTGCTTGATTTTTAGAAAATAGTAAAAAAAATTAAGTTATTTGTACGCGATATAAAGCCAATAAAAAAGCCACTCTCAAGTGACTGACTTCTTTATTGAATCAAATGAAGAGGGGAATCTTAGCTAAATTCACCTACTGAGCGTTCTTTTGCCCATTCTCGTAAAATAAATTTTTGTAATTTACCTGTTGAGGTTTTTGGAATATCTCCAATTACTACATCTTTAGGTACTTTGAATCGTGCTAAGTGCTGCTTACAAAACTCAATTACATCTTCAGGTGTGGTTTTAGCACCTTGTTTAAGTTCAATAAAAGCACATGGAACCTCTTGCCAACGTGGATCAGGTTTTGCAACTACAGCAGCAGTCATAATGGCAGGATGGGTATAAAGTACTTCTTCGACTTCAAGGGATGAAATATTTTCACCACCTGAAATAATAATATCTTTTGAGCGATCCATGATTTTTGCATAGCCATCAGGTTGGCAAACAGCAAGATCACCTGTATGAAACCATCCACCTTTAAAGGCATCTTCAGTGGCTTGGGTATTTTTTAAATAACCTTTCATTACAATGTTACCACGGAACATGATTTCTCCCATGGTTGTGCCATCATTGGGAACGGGTTGCATGGTTTCAGGATCAAGTACACGCATACCATCTTGTAGCGGATATGGGACACCCTGACGTGAGTGCAATTGGGCTTGCTCTTGAATGGAAAGCTCACTCCAACCTGCTTGTGAAGCACAAAGTGCAGATGGACCATAGGTTTCAGTTAAGCCATAAACATGATTCACTTGTACACCAATATGATGCATGCCTTCAATAATTGCCGCAGGAGGTGCTGCACCCGCAACCATTACTTCTACACGATGATTAAATTTAATTTGTTGTGCTTTTGGTGTGTTGATCAGCATAGAAAGTACAATAGGTGCACCGCAGAAATAATCAACTTTGTGTTGATCAATCAATTGATAAACAAGTATAGGATCGACTTTTCGTAAGCAAATATTGGTACCGCCATTCGCAGCAATTGTCCAAGCAAAACACCAACCATTACAATGGAAGAGTGGGAGTGTCCATAGATATTTACAGCGTGGGGTCATTCCACAGGCAATAATATTACTTGCAGCATTAATATACGCACCACGATGGTGATACACCACGCCTTTTGGATTACCCGTTGTACCTGATGTGTAGTTCAGGCTAATCGCATCCCATTCATCATTAGGCAACTTCCATTCAAAATTTTCATCACCTGCTTGGAGCCAATCTTCATATTGAATCTGACCAATGCTGATTGCTGTTGCATGATTTTCATATTCAACATCAGCAACATCAATCACGAAAATTTCTTGTGAAACTAGAGCTAGTGCTTCTTGAGCTACCGCTGCAAATTCAGGATCGACCAGCAAAACTTTAGATTCTGCATGCTCAATCATAAATGCAAGCGTTTTTGCATCAAGGCGAGTGTTGAGTGTATTGAGTACTGCGCCTGCCATGGGTACAGCAAAATGTGCTTCAATCATGGCTGGAATATTGGGCAATAAAACTGAAACAGTATCATTTTTACCAATCCCCAATTTTTGCAATTGATCTGCAAATTGGCGACAGCGCGTATAAGTATCGCGCCATGAAATACGGCGCTCACCATGAATAATCGCATCCTGATATGGATAAATGTATGCAGCACGTTCTAAATAACGCAAAGGCGATAATGCAACAAAATTTGCTGCCGTGCGAGGTAATTCATCGTAAGCACTAACCATGTTAAACTCCATCTATATTTATTGTATTTCCATGTTTAAAAGATATGCATTCTTTGATGCGAATGCATTTATTCTTTAGTCGGGTGTATCTTTTATGTTGAAATAATGAGAGATTTTATGTGTAATAAAATATCAGGTTTTATGTTTTAAGTTTATGATATTTATGGTTATTATTTGTATTTAATAAGTTGGTTAATGATGTCGATTGATCATGGTTTAAAAAACTGAACTAAGCAGTTTAGTTTTTTTATAATTTAATGGTGCTTCTCCCGTCCATTTTTTAAATGCCCGTCTAAATTCACGTAGTTCACTAAAACCCAATTGCGTACTAATGTCAGTAATAGAGCAGTTTTTATTCATTAATTGCATTGCTTTATCTTGTAAAACCTCTTGACGAATACTCTGAAAATTTAGACCTTCAATCAGTAGAATTCGGCGTAGTTGTCGTTCGCTGATCTTAAAAAGTTGTGCAATGTGCTCCATATTTAAGCGTTCAGGTAAATGTTGTTCAATGAGATGATAAATTTTTTGATGGTAATCAGCTTGATTTATCTTTTGAAAAGAAGCATAAGTTTGCTCGCAAATTTGAATCGCTGCCATATAGTTTGCAGGGCTGTGACTATTTAAGGGATGACTTAGAATATTGGCATCAAAACGAATACAGTTTCGAGCTGCATTGAAGCTGATCGGACAGTTAAAAATATCTTGATAAAGCGAAATATTCTCAGGGGCTGCATAACTTAACTCAATGCTCAGTAAACTCTTGTGCTCCCCAATCATGCTTTTTAAAAAAGTGGTAATACTTGCAAGCACTTCATCACAGAAAAAAGGCAGAAGAAAAGCATTGGGCTGTCGTTCGGTAACAGTCAGTTCTAAAATTTGATGGTTAATTTGAACGTGTAAATCGAGTGCGCTTCCTGAAATAGGATGGTAATGCAGGCCAAGGTTTAATGCCTCTTCAATATTTCTACATGAGCGCATGGTAAAGCCTAAAATTCCCATTGAAATTAATGCTTCATTACTACCAATCAGTAAACCTAGAGGTAATTTGGGGTCATGGTGCTCTACCGCACGTTGAATGATGTGACTGATGGTTTGGAAATCAAGGAAACCTTCACCTTGGCGAAGTTGATTAAGATGAATATCTAGCCCATCAAACCATGAAGAATAATCGAGTTGATGTTGTTCAGCATAATGAATTAAGCCTGAAATGAGTGTAGGAGGCATGAAATGTGTTTGATTTTTATGTAGATGATGATATGGCATGTGTCCGATTTGCCCCCTATTTTTATGATAGTTTCCCCTATTGTATATTGCATAAATCTGCTTAACTTTCAATCAGGATTTATGGGTTTAAAATATCAGGGATGGTCTATGTATCATGTGGGTTGGAATAAACAAGAAATAAAAATTGAGCCAACAGGTTATGCAATGTTTGGTTATGGTATGTGGACGCATCGTGCAACAACAAAAAGAACCGCACTTTATGCACGAAGTTTTAGTATTCAAGATGCATCTGGGCAGCGTTTATTATTGTGTTGTGTAGATTTGGGCTGCATTACTTATGCGATGCGTCAAGGGGTAGTACAGCAATTACAACAACAATTGGGAACAGCATTTCAAGAGAGCTATTTCGCTTTGATGGCAACACATACACATTCAGCACCTGGTGGTTGCAGTTTTGAGGCTTTATATAATATGCCGACACCAGGATTTGTTCCTGAGTATTTACAAGCGATAGTGAATTCGATTGTTGAGAGTGTTGTTCAAGCAATTGCATCTGCACAAGATACTGAAATTCGTATGACATCTACGGCATTTTTGCCTGAAACTCCTGTGGCATGGAATCGTTCATTGCAGGCATATAACCGAAATACAGATGTTGAACAAAAAACTGAGCAGCAAACCCATTTAGCTATTCAACGTGAAATGCAATTACTCGGGTTTTATCGGCAAGGAAAATTACAATCGTTCATTTCGTTCTTTGGTGTGCATGCGACTTGTTTAGGGAATACCTTAAATGCCCACGATGGTGACAATAAAGGTTATGCCGCTGCATTTGCAGAACAGCAATTACTGCAATTGACTCAATCTGATGATGCTATAGCTATTTTTGCACAGGCGACAGCGGGGGATGTATCCCCACATTTTCATGGTGAAAATCAGTTAAAAATTCGTCAAAAAATTAAAGGCGAGCAAGAATATTTATATGCCCAGAAAAATGGACAATATCAGGCAGAACAAGCCCTTCAAGCTCTAAATGTTGAAAATACACAACTTATTGAGGGAGGTATTGATGCAATCCTAATGTATAGCGATTTGGCTAATGTTGAAATTTCATCTGAGTTTGCATTTGGACAATTGGGGCAGAAAACGAGTCAGCCGTGTCACGGTGTCCCTTTTTTTGCAGGAACACCTGTGGATGGTTTGGGTGCGCCAAAAGCGATTATTCATATCATGCATCTTGCTTCTAAAGCATTGCGTATAAAGCGTTTAAAAAATACAACCTCTGCTGAATATGAAAAGCACAAAGCGCTGTATGCATCGCAAGGGGTGAAAAATATTGTGATTGAAGCAGGTGATCATCGGCTTTTAGGGAAATCTTTGGATGTTGTTCCAAGTATTTTTGATCCTGTAATTGCTGAGATGAATCGTCAATATAAAGCAGGAGCAATTAAAGAAAGTTTATTGGTTCCACAGGTTATTCCTTTACAAATAATAAAAATTGGGCGATTTAGTCTGATTTGTTGTGCGGGTGAAATTACTACAGTGGCAGGTGCACGTTTAGTACAAACAGTGAAACAGCAATTATCGACTTCGGTAGATCAGGTTTGGTTGGCATCGTATTGTAATGATTATATGGGCTATATCACAACGTATGAGGAATATCAGCAACAAGCCTATGAGGGTGGTCATACTTTATATGGTCAATGGACACATGCAGCATTTCAGACAGTTTATCAACAACTTGCTCAGCAATTTAGTATACCTCAAGAGCAACGGCACTATGATGCAGTCACTCGCCCAAAAGACGTAATCAAAGCTGAATTAGACTTACGCACCAATCGGGGTAATTCTAAAACAGCCGTCACTCAAAATTGATATCAAGATGAATAAACAAAGCCATCCGCAATATCCACATCGTAGGAAAATAAGGGCTAAGGAGTAGCCAATGAGCATATTAAAAAAATATACATGGAACAATTGGTCGGGATTTCAAATATCAAATCCACAGCAAATTTTTAAACCGCACAATATTGATGAACTCAAAATCATTGTCCGAGATCATGACAAAATTCGTGTCGCAGGGGCAAGCCATTCATTCACGCCTTTAGTGGCAACAGATGCAACTTTATTGTCACTTGATCACTTATCAGGTGTAGAACATGTTGAACAAGAACAATGCACAGCAACAATATTAGCAGGGACTCGACTGTATGATTTAGATCAATTTTTACAGCCACTGAATCAATCGTTGATGCAACAAGGCGATATTGATCAGCAAAGTTTAGCTGGTGCCGTGTCAACAGGAACACACGGTACAGGCGCAGATTTGTATTGTATTTCAGGTTATGTAGAGCAGTTTGAATTGCTCACAGCATCGGGTGAATTGTTGCAATGCAGTCCTACGGAAAATAGCGATATTTTTAATGCAGGACGAGTATCGCTCGGCAGTCTAGGGATTTTGACCAAAATTACTATGCAAAATAAGCCACGTTATAAACTCAAAGAGCATATGAAACTCTGTCCTGTGACCGATATGCTGACGAATATTCAACAATGGAAAACCGAGCATCGGCATATTGAATGTTTTGTCTTTTCACACAATGCTCAACTCATGTTGAAAACTTTGGATATGACTGATGAGGAAATTCAACCTCGCAAAGAATCTTGGCCATCGGAAGATGGTTTACTGACGATATGTTCTGAAATAAGTAAAGCCTTTCCATCGGCTAATCCGTATTTGCAAAAATTATTAGGTGTCTTTGTAAAACCGACGACTTTTATTGATTGGTCGAGTCAGATTTTTCCAACACCACGCAATACACGTTTTAATGAAATGGAATATCAAATTCCTGTCGATCAAGGTTTAGCGTGTTTGCAAGAAATTTTAGCGGTGATGCGAAAGCATAAAGTACAGACTTTTTTCCCTTTGGAATTTCGCTTTGTGAAAGGTGATGATATTTGGTTGAGTCCTTTTTATCAGCAAGATTCGATCTCCATTTCAGTGCATCAATACTATAAACAAGATCCATATTTGCTATTCAATGTTATTGAGCCGATATTACGTAAGTATCAAGGGCGACCACATTGGGGCAAAATGCATACGCTAAATCATCAACAATTACGTGAGCTATATCCTAAATGGGGTGATTTTATGCAGATTCGTGAACAGCTTGATCCAAGTAAAAAGTTTTTAAATCCATATTTACAAAAGCTATTTTATAGTCAATAACTGTTAAAGAAAATTATAGAAAATAACGAGGGAAATGAAATGGTTAAAAATGCTCAAGCACATGCCTTTTTTCAACAATTAAATCAGGATTTGCGTCATTCAGCATTCGGTTTACCTCGTTTAATTCTAGATGAGGATCAACTTAAACGAAATATACAGCATGCAGAGCAACAGCTACATAAAAATAAGCATTTAAAACCACGTTTGGTAGTGAAGTCTTTAGCGAGTTTACAACTTCTGCAAACTGTCGCTACACATTTTCAAACACAACGCTTTATGGTATTTCATTTACCGCAAATTTTACCCATTTTAGAAAGCTTTAGCTCGGCAGATGTATTGATGGGGAAGCCTATGCCTGCAAGTACTGTTGAATATTTTTATCTGAGATTTACATCTTGGAATACTTCAAATATTCAATGGATTGTCGATACACCACAGCGTTTAATTGCTTATTTGGATATCGCAAGGCGTTATGCTGTAAGGTTACAGATCAATATTGAAATTGATGTGGGATTACACAGAGGGGGAGTATCAAGTGCACAAGAATTGGTTGCACTGTTGAAAATCATAGAAGCACATCCTGAACAGCTTAAATTCAGTGGTCTAATGGGCTACGATGCACATGTGACCAAACTACCTTCTATTATCAAAAAAGCCGATGTGGCATATGCTGAATCACAGCAAATTTATCAACATTTTATAGAAATTATTCAAGCACAATTTCCGCAGCTTTGGCATGAGGAACTTTGTTTAAATGGTGGTGGTAGTCCAAGTTTTAATTTTCACGTGAAACAAAGTGTTTGTAATGATCTATCTTTTGGTTCAATGTTACTCAAACCAAGTGATTTTGACAGTACACATTTAGAAGCGTTAAAGCCCGCCTTATGGATTGCTAGTCCAGTGCTAAAAGTGCTTGAAAATACAGAATTACCAGGAATGCCATTGCTGAGTAAATTACCCCATAAAGATAAAGCTTTATTTATTTATGGTGGATATTGGATGGCAGATTATGTTTATCCGAAAGGAGCGCATCCACATTTGTTGTACGGACGAAGTTCTAATCAAGAGTTAGTGAATGTTTCAAAAACAACTCAAATTGATGTCGATGATTATGTTTTTTTAAGACCAACGCAAAGTGAAGCAATTATTCCGCAATTTTCTCAGCTTTATTGTTATAAAAATAATGTTTTTGAAGCATGGGAAACTTTTAGAGAGTAATTGTTATCATTGAGGCGAAACATATTTAGAGATGACTTTAATCGATTTTTTTTAAGAATAGCTAAGGGTAAGATGTAGCTAATGGTTTATCAAACTGCATTAAAGGTGTAAAATTCTACGGACTTTAATTTTGTTCCACCGATTTTATCTTTTGAGCTCGTCTCGATCATAATCTCGCGGTGACATGCTCCATGGTACGGGGCATCACTCCTTAAGGATTTTTTATGCCTATTATCACATTGCCAAATGGCGATCAAAAAAGTTTTGACCAAGCTGTTTCTGTTATGGAAGTAGCACAGAGTATTGGACCTGGTCTTGCAAAAAATACAGTTGCAGGAAAAGTAAATGGTCGTTTGGTTGATGCAAGTGACCTCATTACCGAAGATGCTACGCTTGAAATTATTACACCTAAAAATCAAGAAGGTGTGGAAATCATTCGTCATTCATGTGCTCACTTGGTAGGTCATGCAGTAAAACAACTTTTCCCAGAAGCTAAAATGGTGATTGGTCCTGTCATTGAAGAAGGTTTCTACTATGATATTTGGATGCCACGCCCATTTACTTTAGATGACATGGCTGCAATCGAAGAGCGTATGAAAAAGCTCATCGATCAAGATTATGACGTTATCAAAAAAATGACTCCTCGTGACGAAGTGATTGCAGAATTCACAGCACGTGGTGAAGAATACAAATTACGCTTGATTGCCGACATGCCTGAAGAAACACAAATGGGCTTGTATTACCATCAAGATTATTTAGATATGTGCCGTGGTCCGCACGTTCCAAATACTAAATTCTTAAAATCATTCAAACTCACTAAAATCTCTGGTGCTTACTGGCGTGGTGATGCGAAGAATGAGCAACTACAACGTATTTACGGTACAGCTTGGGCAGATAAGAAAGAATTAGCTGCATATGTAAAACGTATTGAAGAAGCTGAAAAGCGTGACCATCGTAAAATTGGTAAAGCTTTAGACTTGTTCCATATGCAAGAAGAAGCACCAGGTATGGTGTTCTGGCATCCAAATGGTTGGACAATTTACCAAGTACTTGAACAGTACATGCGTAAAATTCAGCAAGACAATGGCTATCAAGAGATTAAAACTCCACAAATTGTAGACTTTACGTTGTGGGAAAAATCAGGTCATGCTGCAAATTATGCAGACAACATGTTTACGACACATTCTGAAAGCCGTAATTATGCGGTTAAACCGATGAACTGCCCATGTCACGTTCAAGTGTTTAACCAAGGTTTGAAGTCTTACCGTGATCTTCCAATTCGTTTAGCTGAGTTTGGTTCATGTCACCGTAACGAACCATCAGGTTCACTACACGGCATTATGCGTGTACGTGGCTTTACTCAAGACGATGCGCATATCTTCTGTACGACTGAACAAATTGGTCAAGAAGTTGCAGATTTTATTGCATTAACTTTGGATGTCTACAAAGATTTTGGTTTTGAAGATGTACAAATGAAATTGTCGACACGTCCTGAAAAACGTGTGGGTGATGATAAACTTTGGGATGTTGCTGAAAAATCACTTGAAGATGCATTAAATGCAGCAGGTTTAGATTGGGAGCTTCAACCAGGTGAAGGTGCATTCTATGGTCCAAAAATTGAATTTTCACTTAAAGACAGCTTAGGTCGTGTTTGGCAATGTGGTACAATTCAGTGTGACTTCAACTTACCATTACGCTTAGATGCATCTTATGTAACTGAAGATAACGATCGTGACCATCCTGTGATGTTGCATCGTGCAATTCTTGGCAGTTTTGAGCGTTTTATTGGTATACTGATTGAACATTACGCAGGATTCATGCCACCTTGGTTATCACCAATGCAAGCATGTGTCATGAATATTACCGATTCTCAAGCGGTTGCATGCGAGTCAGTGGTCGCAAAACTCAAAGAAAATGGAATTCGAGCAATTTCAGACTTGAGAAATGAGAAAATCGGCTTTAAGATTCGTGAGCGTACTTTAGAACGTATTCCATACTTATTGGTTCTTGGTGATCGTGAAGTAGAAGAAGGTACTGTAAATGTTCGTACCCGTTCTGGACAAAATTTAGGGACTATGTCAGTTGATGCATTTATTGACCTAGTGAAAGTAGCCGTAGCCGAACGTGGCCGGTATATTGTGGAGTAAGAAAGATTAAACAGCCTGACCGTAACCAACAACAAGGTGCTAAAAGCAATCGCCCTGCATTAAATGATGAGATTAAGGCTAAAGAAGTCCGTCTTGTTGCCGCAGATGGTGAACAAAAAGGTATCGTTTCACTTGCTGAAGCGCTACGTGCTGCTGAAGAAGTAGATCTTGACCTTGTTGAGATTGTGGCAAATGCAGAACCACCTGTTTGTAAAATCATGGATTTCAACAAACATTTATTTGATCTGAAGCAAAAACAGAAAGATGCTAAAAAGAAACAGCATCAGGTTCAGGTCAAAGAGATTAAGTTGCGTCCTGGTACTGACATTGGTGACTACAATATCAAGCTGCGTGCTATTCTTCGTTTCTTAGAAGAAGGTAATAAAGTCAAAATTACTTTACGTTTCCGTGGTCGTGAAATGGCTCACCAACAAATCGGCTTAGCTCAATTGCAAAAAATTGAAGCTGATGTTGCTGAGTTTGGTATCGTTGAGCAATCACCAAAAATGGAAGGTCGTCAAATGGGTATGTTACTTGGTCCTAAAAAGAAAAAGTAATCGCTCTTTGATTTAAAAAAAGCACTGCATAAGCAGTGCTTTTTTTATAGCCTTTATTTTAATTCAGGTGAAGCAAGTTGTTGTGTTACTTTTCGGCTAATTGGAATATGCCGAGGTAACTTTTCTTCAGGAATAATACGTTTCAATTCTATTTTTAACAAACCATGATCATAGTCTGCTCGTTGTACTTCAATATGTTCATCTAAGCGTAAAGATAGTTTAAATGAACGATCAGAAATACCTTTGTGTAAAAATTCAACCGTCGTATCTGACTTTTCTTCAGTTGCTTTACCTGTAATAGTGAGCACTTGGTTTTCAAGATTGATCTCAATTTGATCTTCAGTAAAACCTGCTGTAGCCACAACTATACGATAGTTATTGTCACCCGTTTTTTCAATATTATATAGCGGATAATTTGATACTTCACTTTGCATAGCATAATCGAACAAGTCATTGAGTCGGTCAAAACCAATACTACGACGGAATAATGGGCTGAGACTTAAATTGCTCATTGATAGAACCTCCTAAAATTAGCAAAGTTATATAAATAATATTTTTGTCTCTGCATTTGCAGAACCTACAGCAATTATTGCTGTACTTTAAATATAGGATTGCTTTTTTAGATTTCAAGAAAAAAATTAAAAAAAATAAATTTTCTTAAGAGTGGGTTGTTAAATGGAAGAATTAATTAGAATAAATTCTACTGTTTATTGTAATGAAACATGCTATAACTAGCGATAAAGTTCAATAATGTGATGTAAAAAACGATAAAGGCAAAAGGTAACCAACATGATTGATTTATATTATTGGGGTACACCCAATGGTCATAAAATTACGATTGCTTTAGAAGAAATGGGGCTTGAATATCAAATATTTCCCATCAATATTTTAGAGAATGATCAATTTCAACCTGATTTTTTACGGATTTCTCCAAACAATAAAATTCCTGCAATCGTCGATCAAAATGGTCCCAATGGTGAGCCGATTTCTGTGTTTGAATCGGGTGCAATTTTACAATATTTAGGTCGTAAAACAGGTTTGTATTATCCTGAAAATGAACAAGACCGTGTTGAAGTTGAACAGTGGTTAATGTGGCAAATGGGTGGTTTTGGACCTATGCTTGGGCAGAATCATCATTTTGGAAAATTCGCCAAAGAACAAATACCATATGCGATTGATCGCTATGTAACTGAAACAAAAAGACTCTATGCTGTGCTGAATAAACAATTGATTGGTCAAAAAAATGTAGCAGGGGAATACTCGATTGCGGATATGGCAATTCTTCCTTGGGTGCTACGTCATGAATGGCAACAGATTGATCTTGATGATTATCCTTATGTGAAAGAATATGTCGAGCGTTTAACGGCACGTCCTGCGGTGCAAAGAGCATTATCCATAAAAGTTTAGTAAATATTTTGTGTTAAAATTAAAAACCACTTTGAGTGGTTTTTTTTTAGATTCATGATGATTGATCGGTAGGTATTGGTGATGAAAGATTTCTTTTTAAATTTTACGAAAATTTTAGAAACCAATTCAAAAATTTATTGGAGTATTATTGCTGGTATTGTTGCCTGTTTAATTTTATATATTGCTGAAATTATTCATATTCAAAGTGTTTATCCACATATTTCATCACAAGATCCAACGATAGTTCGTACTATCCTTGACTCAATTGCACAGCGTTATCAATGGGTGCGGATCGGAGCGATTCTAATTGCATTGATTGCTTCAAATATTCAGTATCGTAAAACGAAAAAAATGCTCAACTTATGATGTGTAGATAACAATGTTGGATAAGGAAATGAAGGTGACGTAAATATTTTTTGGACATTTCTTTATTTCCTTTGAATGCTTAATCGTTACAGTGAGTTTTTATCGTATTTTACAATACCAATGCGGTATTTGGGGTTCATTATTTTTCTCTTAATGAGCATTTTATGCTTAACTTTTTATCTTGTTGTTTTTTTAATTATAAATTTAAATAAAAAAGTTGAGCCTATTAATAAAGTATTTATTCATGAAGGTTTATACTGAAATTAATACCATAAAATTTTTTGCCACCATGATTTCTCTTGTATTTTAGGAATAATGACAACAAAGGGCTGTTCTACATTGAAATCAGATGCGATACCATTTTTCGTATAGGGTTTAAATTTCGCTTTATGGACTTGTTCTGTCACATACTGATCGAGTTGACTCAATCCTGAACTTTTAAGAATATAGATACTTTTAATTATTCCTTCTGAATTAGCGTTTATTCTGATAGTAAGCTCATAATTTCCTGTGGGAAAGTTAAATAAGTCATGGTTTTTTAAATGCGGTTTTTGCAACCACTGAACTTGTTCATATGTGACAATTTCAGCTTTTTGAGAGTATTCATTGGCTATGCTTGATGTTGATAAAGCGACTAAAAGTATGGTTAAGAAAATTATTTTATACATTTTGAGGATAATCTCTTTTGTTTTATGTCTTTATGATCTCAAAAAAGTAAGTTGATTACGATGGCTTATTTCTTATTATTCCTTTCTGCTTTTGGTGCAGCAACTTTACTTCCTTTGCAATCTGAAGCCATATTGGTTGGGCTTTTGTGGCAAGACCACTATTCTGTTGCTTTATTATTGATTTGTGCATCTGTTGGAAATATTTTAGGTTCATGTGTGAATTGGTTTTTAGGTTTACGCATTGAGCGTTTTAAAGATCGAAAATGGTTTCCTATTTCAGAAAAGAATATGCTGAAAGCTGCTGTGATTTATCAAAAATATGGCTTTTGGTCATTATTGCTGAGTTGGACTCCGATTATTGGTGATCCAATTACGCTAATTGCAGGTTTATTCAAAGAAAATTTTTGGCGTTTTTTATTGATTGTTGCTGTAGCAAAAACAGGCAGATATATATTTATCTACCTGATATTTTTAGGCATTTTCTAGAGTGATTTGTTTTTAATGACAATCATCCATTTTGAACTGAATTTCATCTTTTAACGTATGCTTTTTATACATCCATAGCGTTGATGCAGTACGTTTTAACTCAACTTTACTGTTTGAAAGGGCATTGTAAACAGCTTGATCAATCGCATTTACACCTGAAAGTTTTTTCAATTTAACTTGCGTTACTTCACCTTGCTTATTGACCTTAAATTTAAATTTCACAGTACGATCTTTAAATTTTAAAAGAGTTTGATCTAGGCTTAAGCTCGGTTGTTGCGAGTATTTAAATGCTGTTGATTTATCTTTGGACTGCCTATGCCAAACTTCTGAGTTGAAACTATATTTACATACAGCATTACTTTGAGTTTGATCAGTCGCATCTTTTAAACGAAGCGTAAATGTTTGATAACCCACAATAGATTTTTTATTGCCATTTTCTTGATGTGGTTTAACTTCAGCTTGTTCTACTGCGCGAATCAGTTTTTGATCGAGTGCTTTAACACCTGTACTTTCTTGAATATCAGCATCAGTGACATGACCTTGTTTATTGGCTTTTACACGAATAATTGCAGAACGATTTTGTCCTGAGAGCTCTGAGCTGTTGTATTGAATGCGTGGAAATTGAGTCCATTCAATACGTGTTGTGAGATGTGTAGACTCAGCCGTAATGGTTTCAGGTTCAAGTTTTTGTAACTGACTTGAGTCTGCTGCATGTGCCAAGCTAAAAGCACTGCTTATAGATAAAAGCGTAAGTTGAATGAGTTTTTTCATGTTGATATTCACAGAGCACAGACCGATGCAAAACATGTCAGGTTTAAAATGCCGTCAAGTATTTCCTTAAATGAGAATGATCGCAATAGAAAATTATGTATTGCCAGTTTTTAATCATTATTTTACACATGAGTTGACAGTACACCTTAAAGGTCTTTATCGGGGTGTTCAGCTTGAGTAATATCAAGTTTAAATAAGTCAGAAGTCTTCATCCAACTTAAAACGACAACAGCAATGGTCATACAACCACCAAAAACTGTAGCGGCAATTGTTCCCATGTATTTTGCTGCAAGTCCCGATTCAAAAGCCCCAAGTTCATTGCTACTCGATACAAACATACCATTCACAGCAGCCACACGACCCCGCATATTTTCAGGCGGATAAATCTGTAAAATGGTTTGACGAACAACCACTGAAATACTATCGCAAGCGCCAGTCATGGCTAAGGCAAATAAAGATAACCAAAGATAATTTGAGAATGCAAAAATGAGGGTAAAGACACCAAATCCAGCAACAGCGAGGAGCATATTACGCCATGCATGATGTGTAGGTGGAAATTTGGTTAGCGCAATCATGGTGACCAATGCACCAATAGAGGGAGCTGCACGTAAATAGCCTAAACCTTCAGGCCCAATTTTTAAAATATCTTCAGCAAAAATAGGCAATAAGGCAATCACACCACCAAACAGAACTGAAACTAAATCAAGAGAAATTGCCCAAAGAACAATTTTAGTTTTCCAAATAAACCGAAAGCCTTCACTTAAACTGTCTTTTAAATTGCTGTGTTCTATAGGCGGGAACATACGTTTAGAAAGCAAAGAAATTAAAATAAAACAAACACTCAATAAGACTGCAACAGACAGCAGGCTTGTTTCACGTCCAATTCCTGCAAGCATGAAACCACCCAGCATTGGACCAATGATTACGCCACTTTGCCAACCAATGGTTGTCCATGTTGCCCCATTGGCATACAGTTCACGAGGGATTAAAAAAGGCTTTAAAGAAGTCGCGGAAGGATTGTAAAAACCACGAATGGTACCCAAGCCAAAAATTACTGCATAGATACCTAAAGAGAGGGTACTTACAGCAATTTGCCCATGATCGAACTGATGAAACAGCCACCATAAAATTAAAGGCATGGGAACGGCGAAAAATAGACAAATTCTCATAATCATTTGTTTATTAAATTTATCTGCAAAATAACCACCCCAAAGAGACAAAGCAATAAAGGGGACGGCTTCAGCAAGTCCAATGAAACCAAGTGTTAATGGGTCTTTAGTAATTTGATACAAAGAATAAGCAACAATGATTTCTTGGATCAAAATTGCAAGCGTCAGACAAAATTGATTGATTGTAACAATCGAAAAATCACGATAACGAAGTGCGGCAAAAGCGTCATGTGCAGTGTTCATATTGGTCTTGTTTTATCATGATGTGACGATTATAAAGATTTTATTATATTTGGCTTAACATATTCCTGAATTTAAGATCGGAAATTACGCTAAACAAATGTTGAATGGCATCATGTTTCGCTTTTGTTTTAAGCAAAGATCCTTTAGAATATCGGCTCCCTTACCTGCAGGTCGTCATCGCAATGGTGCGAACGTTCCGAACAGGTGTTCAAAAGAGGTTGTTATGCCTAAGATGAAAACTCGCCGTGGTGCAGCTAAACGCTTTAAAGCGACTGCTAACGGTTTCAAGCGTAAACAAGCGTTCAAACGCCACATTTTGACCAAAAAATCTGCTAAGCGTATTCGTCAATTACGCGGCTGTGTAATGGTTCACGTGAGTGACGTTGCTTCAGTTCGCCGTATGTGCCCATACATCTAAGGAGATTTATAAATGGCTCGTGTAAAACGTGGTGTACAGGCGCATCGTCGTCATAAAAAAATTCTTGCTCGTGCTAAAGGTTACTATGGCGCTCGCTCACGTGTTTATCGCGTAGCGTTCCAAGCAGTAATCAAAGCGGGTCAATATGCTTACCGTGACCGTCGTCAAAAGAAACGTCAATTCCGCGCTTTGTGGATTGCACGTATCAATGCTGGTGCTCGTCAAAATGGTTTGTCGTACAGCCGTATGATCGATGGCTTGAAAAAAGCTCAAGTGATCATCGACCGTCGCGTACTTGCTGACATCGCTATGCATGACTCAGTTGCATTTGCTGCTTTAGCTGAAAAAGCTAAAGGCGCATTAGCTGCTTAATCATCTTTGATGATTAAAAAAGACCGCTTTTTAGCGGTCTTTTTTATTTTGGTATCTCAACCTTATATTGATTCTGGAAATTTCTCAGTATGAGCTTCTCCCAGACGCCCTAAATACTGCACATTTTTACCCTTAATCCATACAAAATATCCAATACATCCAGCAAGGTAAGTGAGTTCTTTGAATTGTGGATACATAACTTGTCCAGATTGAGCACCTGCAATTGCCTGTTTGATTTTCTGTAGATCAAAATGTAGTGTAATTTCAGTAATTTCAGTAATTTCAGTAATTTCAGCCTTGAAGGAATGACGGATAAATTTACCATTGGGGAAATAATATGTGGTTTCGCCACAACGATAATCGACAAAATAGGATTCAATACCAATAGCGATTAATTGCTGAATAACATCACCGAAATGAATTTCACCTGTATTAGATTTTGTGAAAACAGATTGTATGGTATGAAGTTGAATCTGGCTGAAGTCTTTCATTTGAATTGCTCTATATTATGTTGATTTTATATGGATACTATTTGTTTTAAATGACTATAGGAGACAGTTGAATGCGTAAACAATACCATTTTCGCAAAGTCGGTGATAACACTTATATTTGGGATGTACATCGTTTGGTTGAATTAACGCAAGACCTGTCTGTAAAATCAGTTTTATTGACTGAAATTCAAGAACTTCATGAAGCTTATTGGTTTCCTCAAGGTTCTCCAACGACACAGCAAATTATTGAACATATTCAACTCATTCAGGATGCGGATCTTAGTTACCCAATTATTTTATGTATAGATGGGCGTGTGATGGATGGTATGCATCGAGTAGCAAAAGCTCAATTGCAAAAAGATACTCATATTCATGCAGTACGTTTTAAGCATATGCCTGAGCCTGATTTTATCAATGTTGATGAAGGTGATTTGGATTATGATGAATAGAAGTGAGAATGTTTGAGTAAAAATTACACAATATTAACAGTAAAAGGTTATCACTTTAATACGTACTCGCATACATTAGAGATAACATAAAAATAATCGTGCTAGGAAAAAACATGCGTGTAGACATTCATGGCGTACAGCAGGGCACAATTGAAGTGGAACTAATGCTCTTGCCTCGCATTGGTGAAACCATAAGGGTGATGTATGGTGCGGATGCAGAGGTCACAGGTGAGGTGATAGGGTTAGAGCATTACATTAATCAACATGCTAATGATCATAGTGTTATTTTAACAATTCGCCCAATTATTTAATGTGAATCGTATTAAGTTGTTTTAAATCAAATAAAAGTAGCTAAAATGGGCTCCTTTTTTATGTGTATATATTTATAAAAATGATGAAAAGAATAAATGTTATTGGGACATCGGCATCTGGAAAAACCACATTTTCTAGAAAATTGGCAGAAAGATTAAATTTAACTCATATCGAATTAGATAATTTATTGTGGTTAGATGATTGGCAGGAAACTCCTGATTTTGAATTTTTCCAGAAAATTGAACAAGCTATCGCTTTTGCTGATATGGATCCGACGAAACAGGGGTATGTGATTGATGGAAATTATAGTCGTACAACACATTTGACTTGGAAGGCAAGCGACACTGTAATTTGGCTTGATTTACCATTTTATCTCAATTTATTTCAGTCTTTACATCGTGCATTTGGTCGGGCACTGAGCCAAAAACCATTTTGGGAAAATTCAAATAATACTGAAAGTTTTTCCCGAATGTTTACACGTGATTCTATTGTTTTATGGATGATTAAAACCTATAAAAAGAACCGAAAAAAGTATATTGATAAAATGAATGATCCTCAATTTGTGCATGTTCAATTTATTCATATTACAACGAGAAAGCAGATGAGACAGTTTTTAGAAAATTTGAAATGATGTAAAACGAGATGAATTGAAGGCGAGATGAATTAAGGGTGAAAGATGGGTGATATTCAATTTTTAAAAGAATTGCAGGAAAACGTTCGCAAAGGGCAACAATATAAATATCTATACTTTTGGGGACATACGCAAAAAGTACAGGATCTGATTGATAAAAGCTGTTTTAGTCAGTGGTTTCCTGCAAAATTTGAGGTTAAAGGTGTGCAATATCAAAATACAGAACAGTATATGATGGCACAAAAGGCAAAGCTTTTTGCGGATGAAAAGATTTTCCAAAAGATATTACAAACAGAGAATCCTGAGAAGATTAAGATACTTGGGCAACAGGTTAAAAATTATGAGGATGATGTTTGGAAGAAACATCGCTATGCGATTGTCGTCGACGGAAATTTAGCAAAATTTTCTCAGAATGAAAACTTAAAACAATTTTTATACAGTACCCATGAGCGTGTATTGGTTGAAGCCTCTCCAGTTGACAAAATTTGGGGCATTGGCTTGGCTGCGAATCATGAACATGTCCAAAATCCGTTGTTGTGGGATGGATTGAATTTATTAGGTTTTGCCTTAATGGATGTTAGAAAGCAACTCTTTTAATTTCTGTTGCTCTCTTATTGCTATTAGCGAATGTAAGATAAAATTACAAACCAAAATAGTAGGCGCAGACGCAAATAATAATCGTCAATAAAATTAAAGGAATAACTCCATATTTTGCTGATTTGACTTCAAGGTGAGCACTTGATTTTGGTGAAACTTTTGGTTTCGATGAATCCGAATCAAATGGAGAGGTAATTTCTTTGGGTGTTAAACGTGCAGTTTTATAGTGATTGGCAACTTTCACAATAAACTTCGCCATTAAATCATCTAATTTTTGCGAAAAATGTCGTAAATTCAATTGCTCATCGGGTGTGAATACAGTGCCATCCTCATGATAAGGGTGTTGGATTTTTTGTGTAATAAATAATGATAATGCATCTAAGCGATGCAAACTTTCATGCGCATAATCAGCTTGATAATCGGTAGGTAATAGTGACATTTTTACATTGTTTGGATTAAAGCTTGTAGGACTTAGAGAGGCTTGAGTTGAATGATCTTCGCTTGTGTGCACTTGTTTTGAAGTCAATGTCGATGAATTAGAGCCACTAAAAGGTAAATGTAAATTGGCAGGTGGTGTGAAATCTTGAGCAAATTTACTATTAAAAAGCTCATTGTCTGTATATACCTGAATATCATCCCAATTTGGTTGTATTAAATCTTGTTCTACACGTTTGATGAGTTTGCTATTTAGTTCAAAACGCCAAAGTGACTCGAAGCGGACATTGCTTCGTTGTGATGTGGGTACATCAAAATCATTGTCTGCTTGATACCATTCAGCTAGTTCTTTACCGAAAATCCATGCGGATTTTTTTTGTTTGTCATGGCTGACAATAAAATGTGTGATAGGTAAAAGTTCAACATTGCTATTCGGATTTTTTTCATCATTTAAAATAGATGAGTTGTGCAGACTGAGTTTGTATACGCCTTGCTTTTTTAAGCCCTCTAGCCAAATTTGAAAATGCTGTGCTAATAAATGTTGACTGATTAAATCTCGAAATGCAAAAGCATGCTGATTAAAAATGGCATGATCGACCCAATGGCTAAAACTTATATTTTGAGTGAGGTATTCATTGCCATAACTCACAAGCGTAAGTTGCTGTTTCCAAATTTGATCGAGTGCCATTCTTATAAATCTCTATAATGAGATTGTTATTTTATACACTTTATAATTTAAATTTCTAGCACTGCAACGTAAATCTAGATGGAAAAAATGCGCTTAAGTTCTCAGGATGATTGAATATTTGTTGTCAGATTGAGAATGAGTGCTCAAAGTGGGATGGTTCCTCGGTATTTTCCTGTGTTTGGTCTTCATCCTATTGCATAAAAACTGTTAGAATAAAGGGTTATATTATTTTTTCTAAATTGTTGCTTTGAGAGTTACTATGTCATTGGAAGCCCTGACCACTGAAGCGCTCGCTGCGATTGCAGCAGCTCAAGACCTTGCGACACTCGATCAAGTTCGAGTGCAATTTACAGGGAAAAAAAGCCAACTTGCTGAGCAGTCAAAATCACTCGGTAAAATGGATCCTGAGCAACGTAAAGTCTTTGGTGCGCAAATTCACGCTGTGCGAGAAGCGATTACTGCTGCATTGACTGAACGCCAGACAGAATTACAAAAAGCAGCGTTAGAACAAAAACTTGCAAGTGAAATGATCGACATTACTTTGCCGGGTCGTGGTCAAACTGTGGGTAGTATCCACCCTGTAACTCAGGTTCAGGAGCGTATTTGCCAATTCTTTACCAAAGCAGGTTTTTTAGTTGCAACGGGTCCTGAAGTTGAAGATGACTATCATAATTTTGAAGCATTGAATATTCCAGGACACCATCCTGCACGTGCAATGCATGACACATTTTACTTTGATGTAAATCATTTATTACGTACGCATACTTCGGGTGTACAAATCCGTACCATGGAAACACAACAGCCACCAATTCGTATCGTGTGTCCAGGTCGTGTATATCGTAATGACTCGGATCAAACGCATTCACCAATGTTCCATCAAATCGAAGGTTTGTATGTTGCAGAAAAGACGAGCTTTGCTGAATTAAAAGGCTTACTTGTGAATCTACTCAATGAATTCTTCGAAAAAGATTTAAAAGTTCGTTTCCGCCCATCTTACTTCCCATTTACAGAGCCAAGTGCCGAAGTGGATATTATGGATGAACGTGGTAAATGGTTGGAAGTTTTAGGTTGCGGTATGGTGCATCCAAATGTACTACGTGCAGCAGGCATTGACCCTGAAAAATATACAGGTTTTGCTTTTGGTTTAGGTGTAGAGCGTTTTGCAATGTTGCGTTATGGCATCAATGACTTACGCATGTTCTACCAAAATGATGTGCGTTTCTTACGCCAGTTTGCTTAAACAGATTTTTTATTCATCTTCTCGTAATTATGAGAAAAGGATGAAACGAATTATTTTTTAGATTTTATAAATTCCCCTAAATCCCCTTTAAAAAAGGGGGACTTACATCCCTGAACTGGAGTAAGGATTGCTCTCTTTTTAAAGAGGGCTAGGGGGGTTAAGGAAATGAATGTATGAAAATTAGCGAAAATTGGCTTCGCACATGGGTTAATCCTGCAATTGATAGCGATACTTTATCCAATCAACTGACTATGTTGGGTTTAGAAGTTGATGGTATGGATCCTGCAGCAAAACCATTTACAGGTGTTGTAGTTGGTGAGGTACTCACCGTTGTTCAACATCCTGATGCAGATCGTTTACGTGTTACCACGGTCAATATCGGTTCGGGTGAGCCATTACAGATTGTATGTGGTGCACCAAATGTGCGTGTAGGTATGAAAGCACCTGTAGCAACTATTGGTGCGGTTTTGCCAGGCGATTTTAAAATCAAAAAAGGTAAACTTCGTGGTGTTGAATCGCAAGGTATGCTATGCGGTGCTTCTGAAATTGACCTTGAAGATAAAATTGATGGTCTTTTAGAGTTACCAAGCGATGCACCTGTTGGTATAAATATCCGTGAATATCTAAATTTAGATGATCACGTGATTGATATCAGCATTACGCCAAACCGTGGTGATTGTTTCAGTATTCGTGGGATTGCACGTGAAATTGGTGTAATTAACCAATTGCCTGTGACTGTACCTGATATTAAACACGTTGTTGCAACTATTACTGATGAAAAGAAAGTTGTAATTTCAACAGACGGTTGCCCACGTTATTTGGGTCGTGTAATTAAAAACGTCAATACTAAAGCGTCGACACCAGTATGGATGGAGCGAGCTCTTGCACGTTCAGGGATTCGTCAGCATAGTATTTTGGTTGATATTACCAACTATGTGTTGATTGAATTGGGTCAACCTCTACATGCCTTTGATGGTGATAAAGTTCAGGGTTCAGTTCAAGTTCGTCAAGCAACGGCTGCGGAAAAATTAACATTGCTCAACGAGCAAAAAGTTGAATTGTCTGAAAAAGTAATGGTGATTGCAGATGATGCAAAAGCCTTGGCAATTGCAGGCATCATGGGGGGGATATCTTCTTCTGTGACCGATGAAACCACTGAAATTTTCTTAGAGTCTGCATTCTTTGCTCCGCTTGCAATTGCAGGTCGTGCACGTAGCTTTGGTCTACATACCGATGCATCACAACGCTATGAACGTGGTGTGGACTTTGAATTGCCAATGATTGCAATGCATCGTGCATCACAATTGATTAAAGAGCTTGCAGGCGGTGAGTTCGGTCCAATTACCGTTGCGGAACAAGCTGAGTTACTTCCGACTCGTGAAGCGATTGAATTAAATCAAGCTCAAGTTGATCAATTGTTAGGTTATCAGGTTGAATCAGACTTCATTACCGATGCATTGACTCGTCTAGGCTGTACAGTGACTGTTAAAGCTGTAGGTGAATGGACAGTGGTTCCACCATCACATCGTTATGATATGACTATTTACCAAGATTTGATTGAGGAAGTGGCACGTATTCACGGCTATGACAATATTCAAATGAATCTACCTGTAATTGATGTGAAACTTGCAAAACATCAAGATCAATTTGAATTGCCACAATTGCGTCAAACTTTAGTGACTTTGGGTTACCAAGAAGCAATTAGCTTTAGCTTCTCTGATTTAAAACTTGAAAAACAATTGAATCCATCAGTAAATCCATTGGCATTGGCAAATCCAATCTCAAGTGATTTAGCAGTGATGCGTTCAACACTACTTTCAAGTTTGATTCCATGTGTTCAGTATAATATTAACCGCCAACAAAGTCGTGTACGCTTCTTTGAGTTAGGCTTACGTTTCGATTATCAAAATGCAAAAAATATTGATGATCTAAAGCAAATCCCAACTTTGGCAATGATTGCTGTTGGGGCAAAAACTGCTGAATCTTGGCATGGAAAGCCGCAGTCTATGGACTTCTTCGATTTTAAAGGTGAAGTGGAAGAACTTTTAGGCGCTGCGCGTGTACAAGCAGATTATGTTCGCTCAACACGTGAATGGTTACATCCAGGTCAGTCTGCTGAAATTTTAGTCGCTGGAAAATCAATTGGTTATCTAGGTCGTTTACATCCATCACTAGAGGATGAACTTGATTTAGGTACAACTTGGGTTGCGGAACTCGATCAGTTGGCTGTTTTGCAAACTTATGTATCTAATTTTACAGAATTATCACGATTTCCATCGGTTAGACGTGATATTGCGCTTTTAATTAGTGATAATATTAATGTTAGTGAAATTCAGCAACTTATCGGAAAAGCGGGCGGAGAGCTTTTAGACTCATCCTGGTTATTCGATGTGTACACTGGTCAAGGTGTTGAAAACGGCAAACGCTCACTTGCATTTGCATTGTTATGGCAACACCCATCTCGTACGCTCGAGGATGCTGAAATTAAGTCCGGTATGGATCATATTATTCAAGTGTTGGAAAGCACTTATCAGGCGACATTGAGGGCCTCATGACAGCATTAACAAAAGCAGAAATGGCTGATCATTTGAGTGAGCTTACGAGTTTAAACCGTCGTGAAGCGAAGCAAATGGTTGAATTGTTTTTTGATGAAATTAGCCAAGCATTAATTGCTGGTGAACAAGTCAAACTTTCAGGATTTGGTAACTTTGAGCTGCGTGACAAGCGCCAGCGTCCAGGTCGTAATCCAAAAACTGGGGAAGAGATTCCAATTTCAGCACGCCGTGTTGTGACATTTCGTGCAGGTCAAAAATTTAGACAGCGTGTGGGTACAGAACAGGAAGATTAATTTTTTCTAGTATGTTTCTCTATACAGAAGCTTCAGGTAATTCGTTACCTGAAGCTTTTTTATACTTGTAGATTTCAGTAATCTAAATTTGATAGTGAATTTGTTACTTGAGTTGTGAATAGGGTTACTGGTTGATCTCGTGGTTAAAGCTTGAAGGGTATTGCTGTGTTTATTTAATTCTTTGAATATTATTATTTATTTGGATGGTAATATTAAAATTGAGGTATAAAAAAAGAGAACCAAAGGTTCTCTTTTTTGATAATAATCTAAACGATTATTATTGAGCAGCAGAAGCTGGAGCAGCGTCAACAGCAGAAGCTTCAACTGGAGCAGAAGCAGCTTCAACAGCAACAGAAGCAGCTTCAACAGCAGCAGAAGCTTCAACAGCAGCTTCAGAAGCAGCTTCTACAGCTTGAGATGCAGCAGCAGTAGCATCAGTAGCAGCTTCTTCAGTTTTTTTAGCACAACCAACGAAAGCTAAAGTAGTAGCAACTGCAGCAGCAATAGCGATTTTTTTGAATAACATGGCATCACTCTCATAAATATTAGAGAAAAAAAAACCCAGGTTAGCCTGTTTTTTGCTTTTGCATGAGCAGTCTAACTGGTATGTCAGTATGCTATCACTGTATATTTTGAATTTCTACTGGCTAGATGAAAAAAAGTAGAAATTTTGATGAAAAAATGACATATTTTTAACAGTAAATTACAATTGAAAAGTTATTCTAGATTGGAAGGTTGATAGTAAGTGATTAAAAAATAAGTTAAAAATATAGATAATGTATTGAAAAATCATCACTTTGTAATTTTAGATACAGGGTTTTGATGAAAATGTGTACTTATGTAACTAATGTCAACCAATAAAAAAGCCACTTATTTGAGTGGCTTTTTTTGAGATTTAAAAAATTAATTTGCAGCTTTACGTTTCATTTGATCAAAGAAATCATCATTTGTTTTGGTTTCTTTCATACGATCAAGCAAGAACTCCATTGCAGCTAGTTCATCCATTGGGTGAAGTAGCTTACGTAGAATCCAAACTTTACGTAGATTTTCTTCGCTCATGAGACGCTCTTCACGGCGTGTACCTGATTTCTTAATGTTCATGGCTGGGAACACACGCTTTTCAGCAATGCGGCGATCAAGCGTAATTTCTTGGTTACCTGTACCTTTGAATTCTTCGTAGATCACTTCATCCATTTTACTGCCAGTTTCAATTAGGGCGGTAGAAATGATGGTTAGTGAACCACCTTCTTCAATATTACGTGCAGCACCGAAGAAACGCTTAGGGCGTTCAAGTGCATGTGCATCTAAACCACCAGTAAGCACTTTACCTGATGTTGGAATCACAGTGTTATAGGCACGTGCTAAACGAGTGATTGAGTCAAGTAAGATGACAACATCTTTTTTATGCTCAACCAAACGTTTTGCTTTTTCGATCACCATCTCAGCAACCTGAACGTGACGAGCAGGAGATTCATCAAATGTTGATGCAACAACCTCACCACGAACAGTACGTTCCATTTCCGTTACTTCCTCTGGACGTTCATCAATAAGAAGAACAATAAGGAAGACTTCTGGGTTATTACGAACAATCGATTGCGCGATGCTTTGTAATAACATTGTTTTACCCGCTTTAGGCGGTGCAACAATAATAGAACGCTGACCTTTACCAATCGGTGCGATAAGATCGACAACACGTGCAGTTAAATCTTCAGATGAACCATTACCCAATTCCATCACAAGTTGCTCTGTTGGGAAAAGTGGTGTTAAGTTTTCAAATAGAATTTTATTGCGTGAGTTTTCAGGTGTGTCGTAGTTAATTTGGTTAACTTTTAATAGTGCAAAATAGCGTTCGCCTTCTTTTGGTGGGCGAATCGTACCTGTAATGGTGTCACCTGTGCGTAGGTTAAAGCGACGAATTTGTGACGGACTTACGTAAATATCGTCTGGACCTGCAAGATATGAACCTGCAGCAGTACGTAAGAAGCCAAAACCATCAGATAAAATTTCCAGTACACCATCACCGAAAATTTCTTCACCATTCATGGCATGACGTTTTAAGATGGCGAAGATAATATCTTGTTTACGGTTACGAGCCATTCCTTCAAGGCCCATAAACTCAGAAATTTTAATGAGTTCGCCAATCGGTTTTTTCTTGAGTTCAGTTAAATTCATAGGTGATCAGATTGATATAAGAATGTGTGGTACACAGATAGATAAGAAAGGAAGCAAAAGTCGTCCGCAGATCGAAAAACGAGCAGCAATTGTATGTGCACAATAACAAAACTCAGATTTCAAATAATTTTTTCGAGGAGAAAAAGTGTAATACAATTTCTATTGCCGAGCGGCGTCTTATGTGTTGTCTTTTAAGGAACTAGAAATGTAACTTTGGATTCCTTGATGAAAGAATATAAGTGAGATCAAGTGATTTGTCAATTTTCTGCTCAAAAAAATACGCTATCGAGGATAGCGTATTTGAAAAACCGATTGATTTACAAATTAGATGTTGTCATCTATGAATGCAGTCAATTTTGATTTAGGTACAGCACCGATTTGTTGGGCAACAACTTCACCGTTTTTAAACATCAATAATGCAGGAATATTACGGATGTTATAGTTCACAGCAGTTTCTTCACATGCAGTCACGTCAACTTTAACGATTTTTACTTTACCTGCGTATTCGTCAGAAAGTACTTCAAGTACTGGTGCGATTGCTTTACAAGGCGCACACCAGCCAGCCCAAAAGTCAACAATGACAGGGATGTCAGACTGTAAAACATCTGCTTCGAAGTTTGCATCAGTTGTATTTACGATATTACCAGACATGGATTTGGCTCCAAAAATTGAAAAGATGTATCTATGCTATGAATATAAGTATTACATAGTCATCTTTAACTATGTAGGGGATGTTTGAAATTTTCGTCTTTTAGGGTGACTTTGTCCAATTGATGCTCACGATACTGGTTATCGGATTCATCTCTATTGTCATACAAATGTCATATATGTATAAAAAATGGGAGACTGTTAAATTGTGTGCATAAATGGCTTTTAAATTGCATGTATGTGAATTAATCTAAGCAACAATTCTAAATGAGTTTGTACAAATCATGTCTGATTTTTTGATTGATGAAGAGTTACTTGCAGCCATAGATATGGGATCAAACAGTTTCCATTTGGCGATCGCCCGTGTAGATCATGGTGAAGTAAAAAAAGTTGCTTCGATGTCAGAAAAGGTTCAGCTTGCCGCAGGGTTAGATGAAAATAAAAATTTAACAGAAGCTGCACAGCAACGTGGTTTGGCATGTTTAGCACGTTTTGTTGGGCGTTTGAGTTCAGTACAGGCCAATCGCTTGCGAATTGTAGCGACCAATGCATTAAGACAAGCCAAAAATGGACAAGAATTTATACAAAAAGCGGCAGAAATTTTACCCAAGCCGATTGAAATTATTGCAGGTCGTGAAGAAGCCCGCCTGATTTATTTGGGTGTCTCACATACTATGGCGAACAGTGGTCGTCGTTTAGTGATTGACATTGGTGGTGGTTCGACTGAACTGATCATTGGTGAAGAGTTTGAACCTATTCATACTGAATCATTACAAATGGGCTGTGTTGCTTATACAAAAGCGTATTTCCCTGAGGGTGAAATCAGCCCAAAAGATTTTGATAAAGCTGTGGTTGCCGCACGTAAAGAAATGTCAGGTATTGCTAATACGTATAAGGCTGAAGGTTGGGATACGGTTGTTGGTTCGAGTGGCACAATTAAGGCATGTCGTCAGATTTGTATCAATATGGGTTGCAGTGATGATCAAGAAAGCCTGACTCGTCAAGGCTTGGATAAACTCAAAGAGAAATTGCTGAAGTTTAAACATATTTCAGATATGGATTTTGATGGCTTAAAAGAAGATCGTCGAGCGGTACTACCTGCGGGCATCGCTATTTTATATGCTATTTTTGAAGTCTTAAATATTGATAAATTGATTTACTCCGATGGCGCATTACGTGAAGGTGTGATGTATGACCTATTGGGACGTTTTCAGCATGAAGATATCCGTGATCGTAGCGTACAAGCAATGATGGGGCGTTATGGTGCAGATCCAAAACAAGCTGAACGCGTGGTAAGCACCGCACAACATTTGTTTGATGGTGTTGCGACAAAACTGAATCTGAATAGTGATGATAGTGATTTATTACGTCGTGCTGCATATTTGCATGAAATTGGTCTAGCCATCAGTCATAGTGGATACCATAAGCATAGTGCATATTTACTACAGCATTCTGATATAGCCGGTTTTTCACAAATTGATCAAAATTATTTGTCACATTTGGTCGCTCATCATCGCAGAAAGTTACGTAGCGATGCGCGAATTGATGCGCTCAGAGTCGGTGGAAACAAGCTTGTTTATCTTTGTCTCTTGTTAAGACTTGCTGTTTTACTCAATCATAGTCGAAGTGATGAGATGCTTCCTGCCATTGAATTACAGGCAGTGAATGAGCAACAATGGCAACTCAGTGTTTCCGGTGATGCCAAACAATGGCCTTTGCTTATAGCGGATTTGCATGATGAGCAAGTACAGTTTAAGCATTGGGATATTGAGCTGAGTATTCATTCGGAACAGTTTATCAATTAACAACTGATTGAAGAGTTATCTTTCGGTGAATCAGGGATCATTCTCGAGTTATGAAAAGTAAAGCTGCCCAGTCTAAAGCCTGGAAAACGGTTCAAATTGCACGTCATCCAGAGCGTCCACAATTTCTAGATTATGTCGGTGATATATTCACTGAATTTGATACATTGCACGGCGATCGTGTGTATGGTGATGATGGTGCAATGATTGGTGGATTGGCTCGCCTTGATGGTCAGCCAGTGATGGTCGTAGGACAACACCGTGGTCGCAGTACCCGTGAGAAATTGCAACATAATTTTGGGATGAGTAATCCTGAAGGTTACCGTAAAGCACAGCGTTTAATGGATATGGCTGAGCGTTTTAATTTACCTGTTTTTACTTTTATTGATACCATGGGTGCATACCCTGGTGTTGGTGCAGAAGAGCGTGGTCAAGCAGAAGCAATTGCGACAAGTCTTGCGCAACTTTCAAGTTTGAAAGTGCCTGTAATTGCAACGGTATTGGGTGAAGGCGGTTCTGGTGGTGCCTTAGGTATTGGTGTTGCAGACCGTGTGATTATGCTCTCTCATAGTATTTACTCTGTAATTTCACCTGAAGGTTGTGCATCTATTTTGTGGAAAACAGCTGAAAAAGCAGAACAAGCAAGTGAAGCTTTGGCTTTAACAGCAGATAAATTGCAAAAAATGGGCATTGTAGAATACGTTGTCGATGAAGGTGAAGGTGCACATTTACATCCTGAGCAAATTATGGATCAGCTCAAAGCTGTGCTGAAACAGGCGCTAGAAGAATTACAACCGATGAGTGCTGAAGAACGATGCGAAGCACGTTACCAACGTTTAATGAAATTTGGCAGCGACAATTCAGGACTGACACTCTAAGTCAGTACAGTCGATTCACCGACCAAACAACCTTCCTGATTGGATGCAGTGGCGGCATGGATTCCATGCTGCTTCTGCATTTAATGTCTGCGCTTTTTCCGCGAAAAGTCCGTGCAATCTATATTAATCATCAACTGCAAAAAGTCAGTGATGTGTGGGCGATTTTTGTACAAGAACAATGCCTAAAACTAAACATTCCTTGCATCATTCAAAATGTTGATGTGCAGCAGGGTAATCTTGAAAATCAAGCACGAGAAGCACGTTATCAGGCTTTTGCCAAGCACCTAGATAAGGGTGAAATTTTAGTTTTAGCACATCATCAACAAGATCAAGCTGAAACTTTACTCTTGCGCTTACTTTCGGGTACAGGCGTTCAAGGAATGGCGGCGATGCGAAGTATCGATGTTCAACAAAAAATAGATCAGGATATTCACATTTGGCGTCCACTATTGAATATCTCTCGTGAGCAGATTTGCCAATGGGTACAACAATCCGATATTCAGTATGTTGATGATCCGACAAATTTAGATACACACTATGATCGTGCATGGTGTCGGCATGAATTGTGGAAGATTTTGCAAAGCCGTTACCCCAAAATGCAACAGGCTTTGGCAAGAACGACTGTGCTTATGCAAGATGCTGATGAAATCTTAAATGAAGTTTTACAGCAAGATTTGGCAAAATGTGGCGATGCAACACAACTTGATTTAACCGCCTTTTTACAATTATCGAAAGCAAGGCAAAGGCAATTCTTATCTGCTTGGATGAGAGGTGATGAGCAATATCGTCCAACTTTTGATATGGTAGAACGCCTACAACGTGAAGTGATTGAAGCACGTGAAGATGCTCAATCGGCATTGCACAATCATGGTTTTTATTATGTACGCTATCAGGGCATATTGTATCGTTTAACTGAAGATGTATATTTAGCTGAACGGAAAAATAACGTGCTACAGCATACGAATATTATTTTTAAACTCAATACCGTACAAAAATTAATAGCAGGGCAGTTTCATATTGAGAATGTATTTACGAATCTTATTGGGCAAGATCAACAAATTGAAAAAAAAATAATAATGGGATTAAGTCCTTTATTATTAGGGAAAAAATTACAGCTCACACAGCGCCAAGGTGGTGAGAAAATTCATCTATATGGACGTGTCGGCAGTTGGCCGTTGAAAAAAGCTATTCAACAAGCACATATTTTTCCATGGATGCGTCATACAATTCAAATATTGAGCATAGATAATGTTATGCTTGGGGTCTTTACGCCAAAAGGTTTCTGGCTTGCGCAATCTGAGTATTGTGTTGAGGCTGGATGGCAACCAACGTTGATCTCCTGTTTTTAAAAATCCAGTTTATAAATCATGGTCGGGTGTGTTTCATGGGTACAGCTTTAAATTGTAATATTGGTTTCATCGGTGGTGGTAATATGGCACAGGCATTGATCGGTGGTCTGATCAGCCGTGGTTTGCCTGCTACTCGCATCACAGTTTCAGATCCTGTTGATGTGATTCGTGAACGATTACAGGAAAAAGATGTTCATGTTACTAGTGATAATATTACTGCAATTCAAAATGCCGATGTCGTTGTTTTGGCAGTAAAACCACAAGTCCTGAGTCAAGTGCTAAAACCACTTCATGGTTTGCTTGATGATAAATTAATCATTTCGATTGTGGCGGGTGCAGAGATTAAAACTATTGCAGACCTGACCAATGCTACTCGTATTGTCCGTGTGATGCCAAATACACCTGCATTGGTACAAACAGGTGCGCATGGTATGTATGCACATGAAAACGTGGATACTCAGGATCGCGATCTTGCTAGTCAAGTTTTGGCGGCTACAGGTTTAACGCTTTGGGTTAATACGGAAGCACAAATTGATGCAGTCACAGCGGTGTCAGGTTCAGGTCCTGCATACTTTTTCTATATGATGGAAAGTATGATTCGTGCAGGTCAAAACATGGGACTAGATGAAAAAGTTGCAACAGCATTGACCTTGCAAACAGCTTTAGGTGCGGCACAGATGGCGATTACAAGTGCAAGTTCACCTGCTGAATTACGTAAAAATGTCACATCACCGAATGGTACAACGCAAGCGGCACTTGAAGTTTTTGATCGTGCCCAAATCTCTCAAAATATTCAGACTGCACTTGCTGCTGCACAAAAACGTAGCCAAGAACTTGCACAAGAAATTAGCAATAACAGTAAGTAATTAATTGAATTAGGAACGCTCCAGTATGGGTATAGATTCTGCTCAGATGTTTGGCATTGTGATAAACGTAGCCATTTTGCTCGTATTTTTCCGTTTTTTAACGCAATTGGCGATGGTGAGCCCATATAATCCAGTTGTGTTGTCAACTGTGAAAGCGACTAAAATTGTCGATATTTTTGGTCGTATTTTTCCTACTTTAGCGAAAGGACGTGTTAATACTGCGGCATTGGTATTAATCATTATTTTGTATTTGCTTAAAATGTTTGGTGTGATGTATTTAAGTGGTCATATGATCACAAGCCCTGTGCATCTGCTCATTTTAACTTTTGTCAGTATGATTCAAGATTTGATTCGCTTCTGTAGAATTTTAATTTTTGCGACTATAATTTTGAGTTGGGTGGTAATGTTTACCCAATCTCGATCACCTTATATTGAAGTAATTCAAGAGCTTGCAGAACCATTGTTGGCACCATTCCGCCGTTTGTTGCCGAATATGGGTATGATTGATTTATCTCCAATTTTGGCGTTCTTGGCATTGATGATTGCTGAGCGATTGATGGATGAAGTTGCACGTACATTGTTGATTGGTTTTTAATTCATTCTAAAAATATGAATGAAGACATAAAAAAGGACTCTTTAACGAGTCCTTTTTATGTCTAAATTTTAATATTGGATTATAGGTGTTTTAATGTGCTTCATCCCAGTTTTTACCTTTACCCACTTCAACCAAAAGCGGTACAGATAAGGTAACAACTTTTTGCATGACATCTTGAATTTTTACAGAAATTTCATCTGCAATGTCTTCATCGACTTCAAAGACCAATTCATCGTGTACTTGTAAAAGCAGTTTTGCTTGATTTTTTGGCAAAATTTTATCGACTTCAATCATTGCCATTTTAATGATTTCCGCAGCAGAACCTTGTAATGGTGCATTAATTGCAGCACGTTCAGCACCTTTACGAACCATCATATTACTGGCTTTAATATCAGGCGTATACAAACGGCGACCTGTAATCGTTTCAACAAAACCTTGTTCCAACGCAATCTGACGGGTACGTTGCATATATTCATAAATACCCGGATAGCGATGGAAGTATTGCTTAATATAGTTTTGTGATTCTTCACGGGTGAAGCCAAGCTGACGGATTAAACCAAACTCAGACATACCATACAGTAGACCAAAATTTACTGCTTTAGCTTGACGACGTTGATCTGAAGTTACATCTTCAAGGGCAACACCCAAAACTTCTGAAGCAGTACGACTGTGAACATCTTGACCATGGTTAAAAGCATGAACGAGAGCCTCATCTTGTGAAAAATGAGCCATTAAGCGCAATTCAATTTGAGAATAATCGGCTGCAAGTAAGATGCGTCCTTCAGGCGCAATAAATGCTTGACGAATTTGACGACCAATATTTTCACGAACAGGAATATTTTGTAAGTTTGGATCTGTAGAAGACAAACGACCTGTTGCAGTCAAAGCTTGATGGTAGCTTGTATGTACACGTTGTGTTTCAGGATTGGCTTGTTTAAGTAAGCCATCTGTATAGGTGCTTTTGAGCTTGGTTAGACCACGGTATTCAATGATAAGTGCTGTAATCGGATGGTCAATTTTTTCTAAAATGGCCTCTGAGGTACTGTATTGACCTGTCGCAGTTTTTTTACCGCCTTTTAGTCCCATTTTTTCAAACAGTACTTCACCGACTTGTTTAGGTGAAGATACATTGAAACTTTCACCTGCAATTTCAATAATTTGGTTTTCAAGATCTTGAATGGTTTCAGAGAAGCTAATACTCAATTGATCGAGGAATTTTAAATCGAGTGCAATGCCGTTTTCTTCCATACGTGTTAGAACACTTGCAACAGGCACTTCAATGTTATGTAAAATGCTTGAAAGCTCAGGTAATTCCTTCAACTTACGATCAAGTACTTCGTATAAGCGGTAGGTAACATGTGCATCTTCTGCTGCATAGTGTGCAGCCGTTTCAATCTCAATTTGATTAAACGTTTTTTGTTTTGCACCTTTACCTGCAACTTGTTCAAATGTCGTAGTTAAATGGCTTAAATAAACACGCGCAACATCATCCATACCATGACGGGTTGCAACTGAATTGAGCACATAAGATGCCAACATGGTATCAAAGTACCAACCTTGTAAATGGATACCATGATTTTCAAAAATATGTGCATCATATTTTAAATGATGCCCAATTTTCTCAACGCTAGTATCTTCTAAAATCGGTTTTATTTGCTGAATAATGGCTTCACGATTCAACTGTTCAGGTGCACCTTCGTAATTATGTGCAAGTGGAACGTAGTAAGCATCTTTTGCATCAAAAGCCACTGAAAACCCAACCATTTCAGCAACACGGTAATCTAAACTTGTTGTTTCAGTATCAATCGCAAAACGTTTTTCTGTACTTAAGCGTTGGAAAAGCTGTTCCCAATCGGCTTGAGTCAGTATTGTGTGGTACTGTGCTACCCCTAAGAGATCATCATCACTTGTACTTTGGGCTTGATCGGTAATAGGTCTTGCTTCTGTGGTTGGTTCAGTTTTTACAATTTGCGTAGATGCTTGTTTGTAAACTGCTCCATTTGGATTGTTCGGGTGGTCAAGGGATTGTAATTGATTACGAAACTCTAATTCGGTGTAAAGGTTGCGCAATACATCTACATTGGGGTCAGTGAGTTTTAAATCTTCATAAGTGATATTGAGATCAAGATCAATCACAATGCTGGCAAGTTGATGATCAAGTGCAATACCTTCAACATTGTCTTTTAAGTTTTGACCAACTTTACCTTTAATATTATCGACATTTTCTAAAATGCCACCAATTGAACCATATTCATTTAATAGTTTTGCTGCTGTTTTTGCACCGACCCCAGGTACACCACGAATACCATCTGATGCATCGCCCATCAGGGTTAAATAGTCAATAATTTGATCGGGACGTACGCCAAACTTTTCAATTACCCCATTTACATCCATGGGTTTATCTTTAAAGCTATCTTCCAAAGTCACTTTGTCCGTGACCAACTGTGCCATGTCTTTGTCACCTGTCGAAATCAGGACTTGATGACCTGCGGCTTCGGCACGTTTTGCTAATGTGCCAATAATATCATCGGCTTCTGCACCAGGAAGCATATGCAATGGAATACCCAATGCACGAATGAGCGCATGTAGATAGGGGATTTGCTGTGCAAGTTCATCTGGCATACTTGGACGGTCACCTTTATAAATCGGTGAAAGTTCATGGCGGAAGGTTGGCTCTGGCGTATCAAAAATCACCGCCATATGCGTAGGTTGAATTCGGCGCATCAATTTTTGAATTGCAGAAATCGCACCACGGATCGCATTGGTCTGTAGTCCAGTCGATGTCGTTAACGGTGGGAGTGCATGAAAGGCACGAAATAAAAAGTAAGACCCATCGACTAATACAAATGGTGGCATTGATGATTTCTCAAAATAATGAAGCTAGGCATAGTTTACATGAGTTTGGATAAAAATGAGCTCAGGGTGACGGGAAAGGTCGGATGTACTATGATGCTATGATTCAAAATGAATGACTGATCTTTCTTTTTAATTCAGGATAGTCCATGCAATCACAACAAGAAGAACACAATACAACATCGAACATGGAGTCGGGTATAAGTCCCCAATATTCAGCTATACCAAATGACTATGGTTGGTTGACTAAACTCAATTTTTTGGTTTTAGCATGTTTTGGGATGGCTTTCCTGATTTTAGACGATGAGCCGAGATGGATTAGTGCAGTCGGATTATTTTTTTGTTTTATGTTGATTTTTGTCTTGAATGCTTTGAGTAAGCAACAACACATGATCTTGTTCCAACAAAGGCAAATTCAAGATTTATTGCAAGTACAGCGGTTGAATACAGCTAAAGAATTGAATAAAGAGAAATCCTCAGACCTTCTCAAAGCTGAAAGTAAAGAATTAGAAAGGTATGAACAAAATATTCATGTTCAAATGCTGGAACAGATGGAGTCAGATCATTTTGATCAAGTCTTTACACCAAATAATGGCGCAGAAGTTTTACATGATTCAGTTTTATCGGATCAACAGAATATTTCCACAACTTCTAGTTTAAATCCTTCAAATTTAGCAGATGCGAATGAAGAAGGTAGTTATGTAAAAGATGATTTTGTGAAAGCAAGTGATTACATAGAAGATTCACAAGTACGTTATGCAGAGAGTCAGTCACAACAAGCAGAACACAATGCACAATCTATAAACCAATCTGATCAAAGTAAAGAAAGTACCTTATTAAAAGACCTGAAAGGTATGACTTCGCTATGGAGTGCTTTTGTTGAATGGTTCAAAGGTGGAAATAGTATTGTCCGTATCGCTATTATCATTTTATTGATTGGGGTGATTTTACTATTACGTTTTGCTAGTGAATATTGGCAACCGACATTAAGTACAAAATTAGCAGGCATTGCTGTTGCAGGTGGCGTACTGACCGCAGTCGGGTATTGGCTACGCAACAAACGTTATGGTTATGCGATTAGTGTGCAAGGTGCGGGCTTAGGAATTTTATTCCTTGTTTTATTTAGTGCTTTTAAGCTCGCTGTTATCACTTCTGTCGCACTGAGTTACGGTTTACTCATTGGCTTGCTCGCCGTGACATTATTACTTGCTTTGAAACAAAATGCACTGATTTTGGCATTTATAGCCCTTGGAAGTGGTTTTATTGCGCCGTTTATTTTAAATACAGGCAGTAATAATATACCTGCACTGTTTAGCTATTATCTTGCGTTAAATATAGCTTTAGCCGTGATTGCTTTCTTTAAACCGTGGCGTATCTTAAATACCATTTCATTGCTTGCAACCTTTGGTGTCGGTGGACTGAGTATTTGGCTCAAAGCACAACCTGAACAATATGCTATGTTGAGCATATTGGTTTGGCTACATTTTGCTTTATATTTGTTTGTTTCAATTCGTTACAGCCAAAATATTGCACAGTATAAAATTGCTTTTAAAAACATACCATTGATAGATACTGCATTGATTTTTGCCACACCATTTATGGCGTTTACCTTATATGCAGGCTTGGTCTATCACAATCAGACAGCATTGAGTGTTGCAAGTGCAGTATTGGCATTGGTGTATTTTTTGGTGGGCTATGTCTTACATAAGAAGTCACAAGCTTTGACATTGTTGATTCAGAGTTTTTACGGTTTAGGATTAACTTTCCTTGCACTCATTTTGCCTTTTGCTTTTGATGCCCAATGGACGAGTACAGGGTGGGCAGTACAGGCATTGGCACTGATTTGGATGGGTTGTCGTCATCATTTAAAAAATAGTGTGTTGTATGGTTTAGTTTTACTTGGGGCCAGTAGTGCTTTTTGGCTGAAAAGCATTTTATTTGATGGAAACTTGAGTGTACTTGCTGTGTGTTTCCTGACTTTAGCTTATTTAGCAAGTGCTTATATTTTTAGCACACCTGAGCTGAATGAAAAATTGATCAATCATGATGTTGGTATAGATCATATTGATACAGAAGATGCCGTTGCAACGCCATTGGTACAGCAAATACAAAATAGTGCATTTTTAAGCAAGATGATGCAGTCTGCAACACTCGGAAGTTTGTTGATCTTACAATTTGTCGTTGTGTTGTATTGTTTTATGGTGGATCAAAATGATGTGCTCGTTAAAAATGCTGAATTAATGGCAGTCTTGACACTTGCATCAACAGTCATCGCTGTGCGTGTTTTTCAAGTTCAGCAACTGTCTAAAAATATGCAATTGTTTGCAGGTTGTGCGCTGTTTTACTTTGCCATGATTCCACTGGTTTTATGGCAGACCGATATCATTTCAATATGGTGGACATTGCAAGCATTAAGTATGCTAATTATCACGTGTTTATACGCTGTTCCATCTATACGAAATGCCTCTACAGTTTTGTTGTGGGCGAGTGCTATTTGTGCAATATCTGCTATTTTCGGTGAGCAAAATTTACGTTATATCGTCGTAGTTTTATTGATTATAGTCAACACATTTATTGCGTATTGGTTATGGTATAAAGTCAAACCTGCATCCACTCAGATTGATCGAACAAGTGCCTGTTTGAATCTTAGTTTGTCATTCATTTTTGTTCCATATGTGTTGTATAAAATATGCGATTTGATGCAATGCGATTTATACAGTATCGCTTTGCCATTGTTGTTGTGGTGGGGCATTCTTACATTAATTTATTGCTTCAAACATCAAGTGCTTGATCAAATTTGGTTGTCACTGAGTATTATTCTTTTATTTATTGGTGTGAGTGAAATTGCAGTATTGAGTGCTTTTATTACAAAAAACTTTCAGTTTTGGACGATTGAACCTGTCTATCAAATACCGATGTTAATGACTATTGCCTTGTGGTTTATGGTCTTTATCTTCTGTCTAAAAGTTTTCACTAAGCAAATGAAGTTATTCTTAAAACAGTTCTTTATGTTGCTTGCTGTTTTGTTGATGGCAGTCTTTGGTGGATTGTTGGCATCGAATCAACTCGCATTTATTCCAATGCTGTTGTTATTGCCTGTTGTTGTCTTATTAGCATCGTTAAAAGTGAAGCCTTTACAGTTTGTACAGCCTTATTGGCAGGGCAATATCAGTATTGTCCTTGTTGGTGGTTTGAGTGTATGGCTCATTAGTCTATTGCAAAATGGACAATGGAACTTGCCGTATATCACTTTACTCAATCCGATGGATGCTTTAAGTATCGGCATTTTTGTGATCTGTATTTTTGCGATGAAACCATTAATACAAACGCAAGGGCGTGAACTACAAATTGCCAATATGGCAATCATGATTGTGACAGGTCTAATGCTGATCAGCAGTGTGATGTTGCGTAGTTTATATCACTATATGAACTTGCCTTATTGGTCGGTTGAGGCTTGGCAGAATGGTACAGTTCAAGCAAGTTTAACGATTCTTTGGGTGGTACTAGCACTGATTTTGACCACCTTTGCGAGCAAAAAGTCGTTACGTCATGTGTGGATGCTCGGCATTGCTGTATTGGCTTTGGTGATTGCAAAATTAATTTTCTTAGATTTGTCACACACACATACCATTACACGCATTGTTTCCTTTATTGGTAGTGGTTTGGTGATGTTGGTGATTGGTTACTTTGCACCGTTACCGCCTGCACAAAAAATTGTTAACCAATTGGCTGAAGATGGTGACGAGAGTAAAGACCAACCTAAAAATTAGAAATGTTGTTGTAGAAAAAGACAATCCATAAAACAAAAAAAGGATGGCATGATCACCATCCTTTTTTTATGTTTAGATCAAAATTCTAAAATTTATAACTTAGGTTCACGCTTAATTTCTTGTGTATTGGCATAACGATCTAAATCTTCATCGGTTAATGGTTGTTGAGGTGTTGGACGATCTACAAAACCAATTTTAGGGACTGGAATCTCAATTTGATTATCTACAAAGCGGTTACGAATTAGCTCATGAATTTCATCTTTCACTTGTAAATAATTATTTTGCTTACACCAAAGGGCAAACGTGATCTCAATCGAAGATTCAGCAAAAGAAGAAACCGTGACACGAGGCTTAGGGTCGGCTAAAACCAATGGATAGGCTGTGGCAATATCAATCAGCACGGAACGCACTTTATTGATATCTTCATTAAAATTGATTGGTACAGTGAGTGTAATCCGTCGAATCGGAAACTTTGATAAATTATGGACGGGGGCACGAATCAGTTGTTCGTTTGGTAAGCGTACGTAAACATTGTCCATAGTGAGTAATTTTACCGATAATAAGTCAATTGAAATAACTTCACCTTCAATCGTATGACCACGAATGAGGGTAATTTGAATGGTATCGCCAATTTCAAAAGAACCTTCACCAATAAGGAATAAACCACTAATTAAATTTGATGCAGAGGTTTGTGAGGCAAAACCCAAAGCAACGGTTAAAATCCCTGCTGCGCCTAAAAATACACTGAGTTTAAAACCAGCCTCTTTCAGGCTAGTCATTACAAAAATCATGAAAATAAAGTAAAAAATACCACGTCGCCATACAAGACGTTGATGGGCGTTAAATCGGACGCCAATTGTGCGAATAAAAGCATTAGAAATGAGACGGGCAAGAAAAAAACCAATCACACATAAGACAAGTGCAACTAAAATTTCACTTAACCGATCTGTATTGATATTGGTAAATACACCTTTAAAGCTATCGAAAATATCTTTAGGAATCGTTGAGTTGGACATGTGGGACTCCTAAAAAAATGAATCGAACATATTAAATAATGCACCACCTGGTGCACGAGGTGGATGTACGTAAACAACTTCACCTGCAAGTGGTGGTGTACGATTTTCAATTTTAATTCGAGATGGACGATCACTTCCTTCGTATAACACTTTAATTTGTGATGTCCATAAACGACCTGTACTTTCACTATAAAACAGAGGTAGTGCAGGAACAGGAACATTCATACGGTCAAAGCGTAATTGATGGCTGCTGACATTATGAAAATCAATTGGTGTCACTGCACGAAAAGCGCGAGGACGCAGTAGCTTTAATTCGGTTCGACCATCAACAGAAGTGGCATAACACATGTCACCCGTACGATGATCTGGACCAAACCATGTATCTTTTGGCTGAATGACGGGAATATCGAACAATGGCTCTTTTTGTGCCTGAACATAGCCTGAAATCCACAGTGGGGTACTAATATACAAAGTCCCTCGTTGCCCTGCGGGAATATAAATTGGATCGACAGGACGAATCACCACAGAGCGATCCGCAAGCCGTGGTAACAACTGAAACGTATTATGTGTTTCACGGAACATATAGCGTTCAACATGGACAGGCTGTGGAAAGGCAAAATTAACATCTTGAATGCTATGCCATTGTTGCTCATAGTCGTACTGAAATTGCGGACGATAATATTCCAGTCGCCATTCCTGTAAACCACGGGTCAAGCGAAGCATCATCGAGCCAAATTGCCATGCTTTGGATTGATGGAGCTCAAAATGCTGATCGCCCCACCATTTTAAATTGGGCAATTCAGGTTCAAGAAGTTCATTCGTTGTCAACAAAAGTGCCATTCCTATATTGAATTCTTTTAAAAAACAGGCTTCACGCTGTCATGCGCATAGCGTACACTCAAAGCAATTTTAATCATTAATATAACTTGTAATGCAAGCACTGAAACAATTACAAATACCTTATAGTTTTGCGAAACGACACGGAGTGTTGCTACGTTACGAAGGCGATCAAGTCTTTATTGTTCGTCGTCAGGATACTGCACAAATTGCGATTCAGGAAGCACGCCGTTACGTTGGACGTGTGGCACAGTATCAATTATGTTCAGATACCGATTTTAACAATATGCTGAGTTCAAGTTATGCAGGTGAAACGGGTGAATCACAACAAGTTGCCGCAGGTTTAGAAGATCATCCTGACTTACTTAGCCTTGCTGATCAAGTGCCAGAAACTGAGGACTTGATGGATCAGGAAGATGATGCACCAATCGTTCGTTTAATTAATGCATTATTGTCCGAAGCAATTCGTGTGAGTGCATCCGATATTCATATCGAAGCTTTTGAAAAGAAACTTTCGGTTCGCTTACGTGTCGACGGTCAACTACGTGAAATTGTTCAACCACGCCGTGAGCTTGCACCGCTTTTGGTTTCACGTATTAAAGTTATGGCAAAACTTGATATTGCTGAAAAGCGTGTGCCGCAAGATGGTCGTATTTCTTTGCGTCTTGCAGGGCGTGAGGTCGATGTCCGTGTGTCAACATTGCCATCTTCGCATGGCGAGCGTGTAGTTATGCGTTTGCTCGATAAGCAAGCAGGGCGTTTGAACATGACTCATTTGGGTTTGATGAAACCTGATTATGATCGTTTAACGCAGTTGGTACATCGTCCGCATGGGATTATTTTGGTGACTGGCCCTACAGGTTCGGGTAAAACCACGACGCTTTATGCTGCACTTTCTGATTTGAACGATGGATCTAAAAATATTTTGACCGCTGAAGATCCAATTGAGTATCAACTCGAAGGGATTGGGCAAACGCAGGTCAATACCAAAGTAGATATGACTTTTGCTCGTGCGTTAAAAGCCATGCTTCGCCAAGATCCTGATGTGGTGATGGTCGGCGAGATTCGTGATTTAGAAACGGCTGAAATTGCAGTCCAAGCGTCTTTAACAGGTCATTTAGTATTGTCAACGCTACATACCAATACAGCTATTGGTGCGGTAACTCGTTTAAAGGATATGGGAATTGAACCATTTCTTTTGGCCAGTTCTCTTATTGGCGTAATGGCACAGCGTTTGGTGCGTACTTTATGTTCACACTGTCATACGTTCCGTGAAGCCGATGATTTTGAAAAAGATATTTTTAAAAATGTTACAACGGAACATACTTTGAAGTTACCTGTACCACAAGGTTGTGATCATTGCTCACATACAGGGTTTACAGGTCGTACTGCGATTTATGAAATTGTTCCTGTTGATGAAGCGATGCGCCGTTTAATTCATGGTCATGCAGCAGAGTACGAGCTTGAAGAGTATGCACGTCAGCAAACGGGTTCAATCCGTGATGATGGTTTACGTAAGGTGTTGGTAGGTAAAACTACGATGGAAGAGGTTTTACGTGTGACGAATGAAGCTGCAGAGTGATGTGTTTGTTTACTGTTCTAATTAAAGTTGTGGGACAATGATTAAATCCTATGTGTGAAACGTAAGAAATCATTAAAAAAGCGCAATCGGTGGAGATTGGGCTTTTTGATTTAATGTAAAATATTGATTAATCACATTTAAAATTTTGTTTCGCATAAGTGTATTGTGCTGGTTTTAGCAAAATTTACATATAAAAAGAGTTTCCTGAATGATTGGAAAAATTGCTACTTTGGGTCGCTAAAATTTAACATTTTTATATTTATTTACTAAATTTTTCCCAATAATTCAATTTTTTAGAAATTAGCTACACTAAAAATAAATTTGGAACATGTAAGGCAAGGCTTTTCCCCGTACTACAAGATTGGATATATAGATCAAATGAGGTTGTAATACTGGGGTCAATTTGAGCATGTACTCCAAAAACTTGTTTGAGCTGTTCTATGTAATACGTAATAAACTCTATTTCACTATCAAAACTCGATAGACTTCTTAAATTACCCTGAAAATTTTGTAGACTACTCATATCGGGTGGAATATTAAAACATGTTACATCTACGCTAAAAGACATAATTTGATACATTTCAGGTTGAATAATTTTTTGCCCATTTTTTTCAATTTCTTTAAAAAATAGTTCAATTGGAATGAGGTAGAGTAATGTTTCTAAACCATCAAACATTGAGAATATAAGGCTATTATTGATCAATATTTTCTTCGAAACACCTTCTAAACTTCGTTTTTCTATTTCCTTATAAATCACATCCATTTGTTTCAATGGTCGCCCATCAACTTCAAATTGAATAAAGTAATCAGCGATTCGATTCAGAAAAAGCATTTCCCCTGTTCCCGCTATTGCTCCTCGACTCCAGAGTTTTATTTTTTGTACCTCATCATGTGCCAAGTGCAATATTTTTGTTTCTACATCATATGTCATTGCTCTTTTATCCGCTGCGATCAGAATACAGTCATCTAAATGTGCGGCAATAATCATAGTCATGTTTCAATTACTCCAATTTTTGTTATTTTATGATAAATTAATTGAATCAATTCACATAGAGCAATAATAATGGCTGGTGGTTCTCGTATTGTTATCAATGATCAAGGGATTACCATCTCTACAAACGGAAAAATTATTTTTCAAGCAGGACAACATAAATTTGAAGGCGGACAGAAAGTAAACGTCCAATTACCTCAGATGCCAGATGCACAGAATCCCTATGTCCTACAATACCTCGTTAAAAATAAAGAAAATATAGCAGTATCCAATAAGCCTTATATTTTAATGGATGAAGACGGTAATATTCAGCGTGGCTTAACCAGCGATGATGGATTTATAAAACTCAAAACAACCCCATCGGCCCAAACTATCGTCACAAGAATAATGATGAATGATGTTGAAGAAGCCAACGAAGAAGAAACAGACGAAGAATAGGTTTGAGATATGCACTACAGTCGTTTAAAACTTACAGTACAAGCACCTTTAAAACTAAAGGATTTAACTTGTAAGTTTGTCGTTATTAATAATAATACCAAGAAAAAAATTGAGTTTGAAGAACGATTTAATGAGCAAGGTTTAACTGGATGGACTGAAATTTATAATTTGAATACTAGTTTAATTTATGAAGTTTATTTACGTGGAGAAATTCTTCAAAAAATTTCTGTAAAACCATATAAAGATAAAAAAACACATAGCGCTTTTACTATCAAAGTAACAGCTGAAATGACGAAAAATTTAAAAGAAAACATTAAAGAAATTTATTTAAATGATGGTGAAGTTGCTTGGTATTTAATTAAAAAGACTGAAACCATGCTCCATTGGGCGAAAAGAGTGTTTAAAAAGTCTTTGATTGCTTCTGACTGGGACATTCTTCGAGCAAATAATCCCCATATATCCAATATGGCACCAATTCGATTACTAACACCAGGAATGGTGGTTGTTCTTTCCAACTCAACAACAGCAAAAGAGCTACCACAATATAAAAAAGATGCTCAAGAAGCCCAAAAAAACTTAGAACAAATGAAAAAAGACAAGGACTTCGATGCTGAGTTCTTTGCCCAAAACTATGAGTTTTTTTATGATGCCCTTAATGACAGTAGAACTGAAATAACCAATACAAATATTTTTATAAATAATGATCATCCTTTAGTTCAGAAATTTGATAATACACAAAATGATAGTGGTATCGCATGGGGAACAATCGCAAAGGGAGGGATTGATGCTGCTATGAGTTTTTCAGATGGGGCAACAAAAAGAATATATAAAATACATGGCGAATTAGCGTTAAAAATGGCAGAAGAAAAAGCAAAGGGTACTTCTTTAGCGAATCCTAAAAACTTTAAAGCTTTTAGAAAAAAATATTCTAATTTATATGATGAGCTAAATAGAGAATCCAGAAAAAATTTATTCAAATGGGATCAATCAATTAAGACCAATAATATGAGGCGTATAATTAGTCAATCATCTTTAGCTAGAGGCGCAACTTACAAGGGTGGCATAAAAGGTTATATCGACAAAATGAGTGAAGTTGGGAAAATGAGTAAATCTATAAAAGGTGGAGGATATTTGTTTCTAGCTTTAGATATTTACAATGCAGGTGATGCAATTGTAAATGCTAAATCTCAAGAAAAAGTAAGAACTACCGTCGTGGAAAGCTCTAAAATTGCTGGTGGTCTCGGAGCTGGAGCTGTAGTAAGTTTTATTGTTGTAGGTCTTGCAACAGGCGGAACAGGTTGGGTTGCTCTAGGTGTTGCCGCTGGTGTTGGCGCTTTAGCAAGTTGGGGATTTAGCGAAGGAGCAGGATTTGGGGCGGGTTATATTTATGATAAAGTGAGCAATAGAAAATGAAACACTTCTTCAATGTACTAACTACAGACTATATATTTACTTTTTTTGTGTTTGGATTTGTATTTTTATTTATTTTCTTTTTATGTTCATTTTTCTTATATGTCTATATAAATATTAATTTAAAAAATATATGTAAAATTATAGTTGATGATGAAATGTGGTATAGAGCACCTTTAAGTCCCTTAACATTTCATTTATTAAGTGCATTGCCAATAGTTTTTGGGAAAGAATATTTAAATATTAAGTATAATATTAAATTTAAAAAACTATACTCAAAAAATTATTATTTTTCGCTCAATGAAAGTGAATTAAAGGAATTAATAAATAAATACCCCATTTTTTTTTATACACAATATTTCATTCTATTTTCAGGTGTTTCATTTATTTTTTTTATAGGTATAGCTACAATTTTAAGTAAGTTTTTATAAAAATACATTTAAATCCTAGACGAGTAGAGTGAAATCGAGTTAGGAGAGCTAGTTGTTAGAAAAGACTATGATTTTTTTAATGATTAATGAGAATAAAATATAATGAATAAACTCTTATTGTTCATAGAAATAATGCCATTAATATTTTTGTGTATTGTTTTTTTCATTCTTTTTTCTGTTTTTTATAGTTCAATATATTTATATCTCTTATAATTTAAAGGGTATCTGTAAAATTATTTTTGATGATAAACTGTATTTCAAACTTCCTTTAGAACCTTTTAATTCTTACTTTTTAAGTTGTCTACCATTAGTTTTTTGGAGAGAAACTCTACATATAAAAAAAGGAGTTAATTTTAAAAAACTTTATGGACAACAATTTTATTACCTAATAAATAAAAATCAACTGAATGAGATGCTAATAAAGTATCCTAAATTATTTTATATTCAATACATAATTTATGCATCAAGCATCTTGTTTTTTTTATTTGGTGGACTTGCTTATATTTTAGATAAATATTTTTAAAAACTAAATTACATTCTAAAAATGCGACTATAACTCTGTCGTGGTTTATTCTTTAAAATTACTCACTTTTATTTCTAAAACCTGTAATTGTTTGATCAGAGCTTTTTTTTATCTTGAAGTTCCGTAATTGTTCGCTCAATTTATTTACTAATCTTACTAATTTGTTTAAGTTCTCATTTCTATTTTGGTTGCAGGCTCTTGATTGCTTTCTTGATGTTTTGATTGTCCTACCGTGTTACTACAACTGCTTGCGTAAATAGACTTAACTCAGTAATCATGACTAGATAAACATAATGGACATTATGTTTAATAATTTTATTAGAAATCAATTAAAGTGTCTATATTATAATCAAGAAGCCGACTAGAAAAAAAATCGGCTTATTTGAAGTAAAGCTATTCTAATGTTTGATTTGAAATCAAACAATTACATTCAAAGTCACATCAATATTGCCACGTGTTGCATTTGAGTATGGACAAACAATATGTGCAGCATCAACTAGTTTTTGTGCTTCTGTTTGCTCCAAACCTTCTAAATGAATATTTAAAGTCACTTGAATCCCAAAACCTGTTGGAATAGGGCCAATACCGACATCACCTTCAACAAAAACATCAGGCGTAATTTTCAAATGATCACGATTAGCTACAAACTTCATTGCACCTAAGAAACATGCAGAATAGCCCGCAGCAAAAAGCTGTTCAGGGTTAGTACCACCACCTGCACCGCCCATTTCTTTAGGTACTTTCAACTGAATATCTAAAATACCATCTGAAGATGTTGCACGACCATCACGACCACCAGTTGCTTTCGCATGTGCGGTATAAACCACCTTTTCTAAAGACATTTTTATATCCTAAAATATTTATTTGAAACACTATCCTGTATTAAAATGCAGAATTAATAAGCAGTTTTTTTGTAAATATAATGTCTAAATAAAAAAGAATTAAAGTGGACCTGTATTATTTCTAAAATCAATCAGATATTGCCCATTTTTTTGCTTTTGAATCTGACTAAAAGAAAAGGTTTGAGGCATTTCTTCTGTACCTTTAAGCATGTATTCAGTATTGATTTTAAAGGTCTTGGATTTTTTAAATTGTTGCTCTAAAGCAGTAATACCATCTAAATAAAACTCACGATCATCTTGTTGAAAATAAACAGCAATTTTACGTAACTCTTGAATTAAACAACTTTGACAAAGTGTATGATTTTTTTCAATATAGGTTGAATTTAGCATAAGCTGAATGTTGAAACCATAAGATTCACAACCAACATGTTCAAGTCGTATAGTTTGCTTATTTTCGAGTTGTGCTGTTTCTAAGCCATATAAAATAGGGAAATCATCAGTCGTATTTTTAATTGAAAATGTATGATTCTGAACTTTATTCTTTAAAAGTACTGGTTGGGCTAAACCTCGAACACATTCTGTTTCTGAGTTTTTTTTTGCAATTGCATACAGATCATTTGATTTTGCAAATACCGAGCCACAAGTGAACGAAAGAAATACAGGTATAAGGGGTAAAAATATTTTCATTGTTATCGCTTTAAAGTTGCAATGAAAATATTAAAAATGAGTTCATGAAAAAACTCAAGACTTACGTTTTACTTTATTTAAAACTTTAGAGTTGAATTAATTGTCGATGTTGCATAAGTGGCATTGATGCACGTATGGTATTTTGTTCTTCTAAATCAAAAGGTACAGTTAAAAGTCGGGTACCTTCATTATCTGTAATTTGTAAAATTTGTCCACGGGAGTTGGTTGCTCCTGCATGCCCCCAAGTTTGGCGCTTTTCACCATGCCAACCTTGCTGCGCTGCGCCTAAAACTTGACATTGACTATCCATAGCGCGTGCTTGGAGTAATAACTGCCAATGCATTTCACCTGTTGTATGGGTAAAAGCAGCAGGGGCAGTCAAAATATTTGCACCATGCGATCTAAGCATCAGTGCAAGTTCAGGAAAGCGTAAGTCATAACACACCATTAAGCCAATATTGCCAAAGGGTGTTCTTGCCACAACGACATCTGTACCAGGTTCAAAAAACTTAGATTCTTGATAACCACCGACTGCGTCACCAACTTGCACATCAAACAAATGAATTTTGTCATATCGTGCTTCGGTGCGTTCAGGGCTAATACATAAGCTCACAGTACGAACACGACCATCTTCAATGATTGAACCATCAGGACGAAAAGGGCATGGGAGAGTACCCGCAACAATCCAAATTTGATGTCGATACGCTAAGTGTTCAAGACGTTGTTGAAATTCTTCGAAACGCTCAGCTGTATCGCGTTGTTTACCAGCGGCGAAACAAACAAAATTCTCAGGGAAAACAACCAAAGATGAACCTAAAGCTTTACTTTTTTGAATCAATGATTCAATGACCATGAAGTTTGCTTCAATGTCATTTTGAGAATTCATTTGAACAACGGAAAGTAAAGTCATGCTCTATCCTTGAAATATTTTGGAAGAATAGTTAAGCATTTTGCTTATCAGCAGATATACAGTCCATCGTATCTTGCTGTTTTTCAAGTTGCTTCACCAATGGCTCAAACATATTTTGATTATTTTCATTGAGTTTCATGAGTGTTCTATGTGCATCTAATACCGTGCATAGCATTGTATTGTTTGTGATGTTGTCATCAATCAGTGCTTTAGTACAGACATTAGGATCACCACAGTAATTTAAAATGACAAAAACTTGCCCTAGCCCCATGCTATTGGCTAGAGTAGAAATATCGGGATTTGTAGAGAGCATTACTGCTTGAACATGGTGGATTTGTCTAAGTTTTAAGCCTAGTTTAGCCAAAATACCTAAAACAGTACTGTCAATAAAAGTAGTTTGGGTTAAATCAACAAGTGCGCCGGTAACGTTTTCTTGCTGTTCAATTCTCGCCAAAAGTTTGTCTAAGCTTATACAAGACTGGGCTCGCACTTCACCAATGAGTTTGAAGATATGCGTTCCATTCAAGCTTGCATATTCAACATGACCTGTTGACATATAAATGCCATTTGAAGAAAAGGATTTGAAAATTATCACATAGCGCAACTCGATACTCAAGCATTTGCATAGGTATAAATAGTCTATAGTGATGTAGGTTATTGATTATAAATCTAATTCATTCTTCTGAGGCTGAGGATGGCAATATCATCCGCAACGTGATCTGGTGCACGGAATGATTGATTTTGCAAATGATAGACCAGTTGAGCGAACTGTTCATTCAAACCGCCACTATATGGTTCGAGTGCACCATCGGAGCAAATAATGAATCGTGCATGCTTAGTCAATGTTGTCGTAAATTCTTCAACTTCGAGGTCTTCTGTTAGACCTAATGGAAAGCTACTGGTATTTAAAACACGAGGGGCTTGATTTGGTTCAAAGATAATAGGTGGAGGATAATGACCTGCACTAGACCATTTTAAGGTATGGGTTTCGAGGTTTAGCGTACCTGCAACCATTGTAATGTGTTTTTCAATATTTTCTTGAACTAACATACCATTGAGTTTTTTGATTAATTCTCGTGGTGTTTTAGAGCGACCATGAAATGCAGCCATCCAAGAAGTGAGGAGTGAGCTTGTTACACCATGGCCAGAGACATCAGCAAGATAGAAAATAATTTCTTTATCGCTTATTTTCCAATAATCATACCAATCACCCGATAAATAAGCCGAAGGTTTAAATAACGTTTCAACTTTATAATTGAGTAACTCAATTGGATTAGGGAGTAATTTTTTTTGTAGTTCCGCTGCAGAAGGTAAATCACGACTATCTTGATTGCGTTTATATTGAGCATCTATTTTTTGTAAAGATTGTTCAGGATCGTTTGGTAAACGATTCCAAATCCATCCTGCCAATGCACCCAATTCCCACGCTTGAGAAAGTTCAGAACCTTCGTTTTCATGCGCAATAACAACAGTAGGTAAAGACCATTGATGTTCTAAATAGTCATGTACATCCGCAATTGCAACAAGTGTAGAGTCACATTGCCCAAGATCTTCGATGCGGATCATTTCTAAACTCGGAAGTGCATTTAGAACAGCATCTAAATGGGGAATCAGTCGAGTGGGTTGAATGAAATACATAGAATGAAATTAAAAACCTGAGCGTTGTAAAATAAATATATTAGACGATGTCAAATCAATCGCCAAGTATTGGCGTAAAACAAAAAAATTTACGCCAACATTAGCTAAATCGTATTTCTTAAAATAGTGTAAGAAAATATTCAATTATTTTTTTGAATTGCTATCTACGTCACTGTCGTCATCCTGCTCATCAACAAAAGAAACAGTTTCTTCACCATTCCCTTTTTTCTCAGCAATTTTAAATGCTACACGTTGTAGGTAAATGTCACGAATAGATGCGTACCTATCACCTTGTAAGACTTTATCTACATCAAGTAAGTTCGATCGGGCATCAATAGCACTCATTATTGTATGCCCCCAAGCTAATTCAGTTTTATCATGATCACCTAAAATGTAGGTCATCGGTTTAGCATAACCTTCAACTGGATAGTCTAAAGCTGCACGAAACGAACTTGGCCCCATAATAGGTAACATTAAATAAGGGCCACTTGGTACGCCATAGTAGCCTAAGGTCATTCCTAAGCTTTCTTCTTCTGTAGGTAATCCAAGACGACTTGCAGGATCAGCCAAGCCTAAAGATGTCACTGTATTAATAGTAAAACGGCCCAATGATTTTGCTGCACGGCTAAAACGACCTTGGGCGAGTTGATTGACGGCATTCCATGGTTCAGACATATTTTTACGGAATAAACGATATGAGCCACGAACTTCACCAGGTACTTTTTCTGAGTATTGAACTGCTAAAGGACGAGCAATATTACGATCAAGCATGTCATTAAAAGCAAATACCTCACGGTTTAGCGGTTGCAACGGATCTTTAATGCTGTCGTCTTGTGCAGCATTTGCATCAACTTTTAAGTTTTCTGCTTTAATATTTTTCAAATCTTTCAACGCATCAAGACGCGGATGTTTATTATGTTCTGTTGTGTTTACCACATCTGTTGGTATAGGTTCTACAGCATCGTTTTCAGCTGAATCACTTATTGCTTCAGAAATGATAGCATCTTCTTGCGCGAAAGCGGGTGCAGCGAAAGCAAGAGAAAACATACTTGCCCATAAAAAATTAAAACGATGCATAGGAATCCTTTTTTGCAATTTTCTTTGCCATAATGATTGGATTAAAAAGAGTTAAAACTATATTAACAGGTGTAAACCATAATGTATTAAAACAAATATGGTTAAAAAGTGTGAATAAATATGATAAATGGGTATAAAACAACCACTCAAACACGAATTAAGAAAATAATTTAAAAAAGGTATTGCGTGGTATAAAAAATACTGTAGAATGCACATCCATCGGCGGTGATGAAGATTAAAACTTCTTGAGAAACAAGGACTTGATTGAATTGATTAAGTTTGGTTTTGAAAAGAAAGTTTAAAAATAATATTCATTACCTGTTGACTTTTTAGAGATAGAGAGTAATATAGCCGACCTAGCTTGATGATGACGAATCATTGAGAAGATCATTAAGAATATATGAAGAACAACTTGTGTGGATTTTTACTGGTTAAT